>CAMMJA010000001.1 GCA_946497145.1 uncultured Mycoplasmatota bacterium
GCGATTATTCTATATTTTTTATTGAAAGCTTTGGTGAATCAAATTGGAAAATGAAACCATTTCCGCATAAATCAAGCCACATCCCATTTCTTTGACAATCCTACGATAAGCTGAGTTGCCAATTCCAGCCATAGGTGCCAAAACCACTTGATTGGCGATCACCACATTTCCAATTTTCCATTCCATAGAATCACTTCCGGGGATATTATATCTTATTTTACAAAGATCGTAAAGTTTTTAACAAAAAAAATCTCAATGCATGAAAACAATTGAGATTCTTTCTTGTTATGATCGACCAAGTTCTTTCAAAAGCTCGGCTTTATTCATTTTAGAGTAACCTTTGATACCTTTTTCTTTGGCCATTTCTCTTAATTTAGTTAAAGAGAGTGCCTCTAAATTATCTTCGTCTTCTTCTATAGGCATATGACCATGTTCTACCAAATAGTCGATTTGTTCTTTGGTTAAAGTTTCATATTCTAACAACGTTTCAGCAATCAATTTTAACAAATCTTTGTTTTTCTTCAAAATTGCTGTTGCATTTTTATGACACTCATCGATAATTTTACGCATTTCAATATCGATCTCATGTGCAACTTCGTTCGAGAAATTACGAATTTTATTGTAATCTCTTCCTAAGAAAGCAGCACCTTCTTGTTGTTCTAATTGAATAGGTCCTAAATCACTCATTCCATATTCGGTTACCATAGCCCGAGCAATTTTAGTTGCTTTTTCAAAGTCATTATGTGCTCCTGTCGTGATTTCTCCAAATGTAACTTCTTCTGAAACACGACCACCTAGCAAGCCGGTGATTTCTTCTAGTAAATCTGTCTTTGTCGCACATAATTTCTCTTCACTTGGAATCATCATGTTGTATCCACCTACTGACCCACGAGGAATAATGGTCACTTTTTGAACATCGTTCGCATGGCTCAACTTTAATCCAATGACAGCATGGCCTGCTTCATGATAGGCCACCAACTTACGATCGTTATCACTGTATTTTCTACTCGTTTTAGCAGGTCCCATCAATACACGATCCGTTGCTTCATCAATTTCACTCATCGTGATCGCTTCTTTGTTACGACGCACAGCCAAAAGTGCTGCTTCATTCAATAAGTTTTCAAGATCCGCTCCTGAAAAGCCAGGTGTACGTTTTGCCAAATTTTCAAGTGTGATACCTTCTGCCAAAACTTTGTTACGAGCATGAACTTTCAAAATTTCTTCACGCCCTTTTACATCCGGTAAATTAACTGTTACCTGACGATCAAAACGTCCTGGACGAAGCAATGCTGGATCCAAAACATCCGGACGGTTAGTTGCTGCGATAATGATGATTCCTTCATTTTCTCCAAAACCATCCATTTCTGTAAGCAACTGATTCAACGTCTGTTCTCTTTCATCATGTCCGCCACCTAAACCAGTACCGCGTTGACGTCCTACCGCATCGATTTCGTCGATAAAAATCAAACATGGAGCATTTCTTTTGGCCTGTTGAAACATATCACGAACACGAGAAGCACCAACACCAACAAACAACTCTACGAAATCTGATCCACTGATGTAATAAAATGGAACGTTTGCTTCCCCTGCAACGGCACGAGCCAACAATGTTTTTCCTGTTCCAGGAGGACCAAACAATAAAACACCCTTTGGAATTCTTGCTCCAAGTTTTTGAAATTTCTTTGGATTTTTCAAAAAGTCGATCAATTCTTTGACTTCTTCTTTTTCTTCTTTTAATCCAGCCACATCTTGGAACGTAACTTTGTTCTTTTCGGTATTTAACTTTGCCTTGCTTTTACCAAAATCCATCGATTTGTTAGCGCCACCCATTTGACGTGAGAACAAGAAAAATGCTCCACCAACCAAGATCAACAATGGTACGACGTTAATCAAAATCAACAACAGCGAACTAGATTCTGGATCCGCCTTAGTTTCGAAAGAAAAATCGTTTCGTTCATTTCCTTCCACTAACTTTTTCATAATTTGATCACTAAGTGGTACTCTTACAAAAAACGTTTCATTTTCTTCATAATCTTCCAATTTACCAGTAATCTCATACGTTTGCGCCCTACTCTTAGGAACCACTACTACTTCTGATATTTCCCCTTCGTTCATGCTTTGCATAAATTCATCATAAGTTAATACATTTACCTTTTGATTCATCACATGAAAGAAATAAAATATTCCCATAGCAATCAATGCTAAAAATAGATAAGGCAACAAACCCCGTTTCACTACTTTTTTATTCATACAGTTTCCTCCTTTTTAGTGATATTTTATTATTATATCATAACTTTCTGTTTTTTTCTTATCAAATTTTGATTTTTGCAAACCAGGAAGCCAAACGATTTCTCCCTTAGCATCCACTACAACCGGCCATAAATCTCGTTCATCCAACGAAATTTTTTTATCGATAAAAATATCTTTTAATTTCTTTCTGCCGTTGGTTCCTTTCAAATACATTCGATCCCCCAAACGACGTGTTCTAACCGTGAGTGGCAAAGTACATTCTTTACTATCCAATCTACAAACATCGTTTCCAGTACCAGTATCATCATCTGTTAACGTCAAATGTCTATGATTAGGCAAAGAAACAAATTTCGTAAGTTCTATTTCATAACTAGAAATTTGATCGATCTGTTTTGGAAAAAAAATCGTCTGATAACTCTTAATTGCCAATTTTTCATTAGGCAAAGAAACACTCGCATTTGCTTTCTTCGAATGAATTAAGTTGTCAAGAAGCAATACATGCTGATTGGAAATCAAAATCAAATCATCTTGATAAAGTTGCTCTAAAACAGAATATAACACCATCTTTTGTAAAAACGGCTCTAACGCTTGATATAACTCAATATTCAATTGACCATTTTGAAACACTTGATGAAGAGCCGTTTTGGCTTGAATTTGAATAAAATGATCAGCATCTTGTAACAAAGTACTAAACTTTAAAAACTTTTTATGAACAGATTTATCTTCCTGTTTCAAAAACGGTAATACATACTTACGATAACGATTTCTCGTATAGTTCATCTTATGATTCGAACTATCTTCTCGATAAGGAACATGGTGACGTCTAACATAGTCAATCAATTCTTCTTTCGTATACATAATCAATGGACGCACCAATAGATAATGATCTTTCTCAACTACTTTTTCAAATCCAGCGTAACCCTTTAAAGTAGAACCACGTACCAATCGCATTAAGATCGTTTCCATCAAATCATCAGCATGATGAGCCGTTACCAAATAGTTGGCCTGATACTTTTGAACAACTTCTTCAAAAAAATGATACCGTATATTTCTTGCCTCATTATGAAAGTTATCATCACCGTATTTCTCGATCATCATACCTTCAAAGACAACATCGTGATCGCGACAAAAATCTCGAACAAAAGTAAATTCTTCCTGACTTTCTTTTCGTACATTATGATTCACATGAGCACAAATCAGAGATAGTGGCATCGTCTTTCTTAATTCCAATAACATATGTAGCAAAGCCATCGAATCAATTCCACCCGAACAACCAATGACAATAATATCACCTTCATGAAAACGATAAGATGTTTCAATATCCATTTCTTTTTTTCGCATATACTCACCACCTATCATTCTATCTAAAATGTCTCCTAATCGCAAGCAAAATCTTCGCTTTTAACACAAGAAACAGCAAAATTATAAAATATAAAATCATAATAGCAAAAAAAATTTGAAAAGCATAAAACCAAAAAAAGTCTAATACTTCCATCAACTGAAATAACAATAAAGAAAACAACAAGGTAACACAAAACAATCGATCCAAACGTACTTTCTTAATATTCCATAACAGAAGTAGTTGATAAAAACTATAAAAAAGAGATAGAAAAATACTCAATCTTAAAAGAAAAGCAACCATATCTTCACCCCGATTGTTACATCATAAAAGATAAGGTATGCTTTTTTTGTCTAATTATAGTAAAAGTTTATTTTAAGGTATTCTCAAAATAAACTCTCCATCTTTAGAATATAAATATTTTTCTCTTGCATAACGTGCGACATAATCAGGATCTTGTAATTTTTCTACATCGACTTTTAACTCTTCTTCTTCGTCTTTTAAAGTTAATAATTTTTCATCTAATTCTTTATTTTCTTGGTATTTTTGATAAATTTCAACCCAATATTTTCCAATGGTAAGCAATGTAAAAGTAATGATGCAAAGAGAACCAACACCAAGCAACAACATCCGTCGTTTTGCTTTTTTATTCGTCTTTTTATTTGCCATCTTTTTCACCTACCATTCCAACATACATTATAGCAACAGAATTTATCCCTTACAAGTATTTTCTAAAATTATAGATACAGTTGACATTTATTTTCCACTCAGTCCATAGTTCGATAGAACCCGAGCACTTGGATCATCCACCTTACAACCAGGCCATGCAGTATTTGGCATCCAATAATCTGAAATCAAATCTGCTCTATCTGGAAAGTATTTTTCAAATATTTCTCGATATAGTAATGATTCTTTGGTAAATGGAGTATGCTTGGAATACTTTTTACATTTTTCGCTAAATTCTTGGTCCGTATATTTTTCTTCTGCATACTCTTTCAAATAATCTACCATAGAGTGACCCACCGCATCACTAAAGGCCGCCTTTTCACGCCATAAAATTTCTTCTGGTAAATAGTTTCCTTCAAATGCTCTACGTAATAAATATTTTCCCTTTTGATAATGATTCATCTTTTTTTCCGGATCAATTCCCATTACATAATCTACAAAATCTAAATCAGCAAAAGGAACACGTGCTTCTAATGAAGCAGCAGAAATACAACGATCAGCACGCAAAACGTCGTACATGTATAATTCTCTAATACGCTTTTCACTTTCTTTTTGAAACTCTTCGGCTGTTGGAGCAAAATCTGTATATTTGTACCCAAACAACTCATCGCTTACTTCTCCTGTTAATAGTACTTTAATATCCGTATGTTCTTTGATCCATTGACATATTAAATACATTCCAATCGAAGCCCGAATCGTCGTAATATCCCAACTTTCTAAATGATAGATCACTTTTTCTAGACATTTTATAACATCTTCTTTGGTAATAATTATCTCCGTATGCTCACTGTGAATAAAATCAGCCACAATTTTAGCATACTTCAAATCAATCGCATCTTCACTCATACCGATCGCAAAGGTGCGAATTGGCTTTTTTAACGCCATAGATGCAACACTACAAACCAAACTAGAATCTAGTCCCCCACTTAATAAAAAGCCCAATGGTACATCAGAATCTAAACGTTTTACGATTCCTTGCGTGAGTTTTTCTTTTATTTTTTGACAAATATCCTCAAGTTTATCATCTTTTGATTGCCTACTTTTCGTTGCGTCGTAATAGGAAACAAATTCTCCCTTCGCATAATAATATCCAGGTGGAAATGGCTTTACTTCTTTACATAATTCTACTAAACATTTTGCTTCACTCGCAAACATGATCGATCCATCGTCTTTGGAATAACCATAAAACATTGGTCGAATCCCAATCGGATCTCTTGCTGCAATAAAATCATGCTGACAATCATCGTATAAAACCAAAACGAATTCAGCATCCAATTTTTGAAACATATCTGTCTTATACTTTTCGTACAAAGGCAGTAAAATTTCACAATCACTATCGCTTTCAAAACGATATCCTTCTTTGATTAACTCTTGCTTCAACAAACGAAACCCATAAATTTCTCCATTACACACCAACATGTTGTTGTTCCTCATAAATGGTTGCATTCCTTTTTCATTCGTCCCCATAATACTCAAACGATGAAATCCCCAAATGCTATCTTCAGGACCCAATACGATTCTACTCATATCTGGTCCCCTATATTGAATCTTTGCAAATTCTTTTTCAAAACGTTTACGATCCATCTTTTTTTGTGTACTAACCATAAAACCGCACATAAAATTCCTCCTTATTATTTTTGATATACTTTATCTGTACCAACCGGATGTTTCACGCCTTGCTGTAACATAGCAAAAAAATCTTCTCTAGTATATGGCTTCCCTTGATACTCTAAAGATGGATATTCGTACTTCACATCATCGAACGATACCATATAACGATAATCACCTATCACTTTTTGTCCATGATCTTTTTTATAACGATCCACAATTCGATGAAGATAAGGTAAATCAGTAGAAACACCAAAATCAATTCCATAATAAGTAGTCAAAAACAAAAGTTCTGTATGATAAAATTCCATTTCTTCCCATGATGGAACATAATCTAAAAACGTTTCAATCGGTGTTTGTAACATCCTTTCTAACGTCAAATAATCAAACAATTGATAGGGTTCTTTTTCTTGATATCTTTTATCTTTTTTTACTAAAACTTCTTTTATTTCTTCTAATCGACTCATGTTTCTTTCTCCTTTCTTATTTCTATCGTTCAAATTGTCTGAATTGTCATTCATACCATCACCTCCTAAAATTAAAAAAACTAGTTTCCATCCTCACATAGGGACGAAAACTAGTTATTCCGCGGTACCACCCAATTTATCATAAAAACATTCATGATCACTTTCGATTCTAACAAATCTAGTAAAAATAACGGTTTACTACCGGCTTAACCTACTAAGAAATCCTTTCGATAAGCAACTCCAGAGTGTTCTTTCCATTTAATTCCTGTTTGGGCTTACACCATTTCCCAATTCGCTTTCCATTCTATTAAATGTACTTTTCTCCATCACAGTCTATGTGCACATTATATCAGATTTCCATCATTTTGTCAAATCAGCATCTTTTTTACCTAATCCTCGTAAAATACGCGTCTTTTGCTGTCCTAAAATAAATCCCAAAAAAAGACAAAGAAAAAAATAAAGATGTAAAATACCATGGTTAATCCACCGCAGTAATATAAAATACAAAAAAACATGATCCAAAACAAAAAAGATATTAGTTACCACCTTGATAGGTAACTTTGCTTCAAACATATATTTATAATTCAAGTTCAATAAAAAGGAAAAAAACAGTCCATATACAAATGAAAAAATTAAAGATTGAATCTGTACTTCCAATGTCATTATTTAAACAACCTATTAAAAATGCCGTTTTCCTTTTCTTTTTTAACAGAATCATCCACATATCCAAAACTCTTAATCAATCCTTTGATGGACACATTTCCTTGTAATGTATCTAACTTAATCAACTGTAAATCTTCACCCTTTACTACCAAATAGCCCATGACAGTTTCCATTAAAAATTCTTCTTCATCAAAACTATCAATTTTTTTAACTCCTGTTACAATTAAATTTTTACGCTCTACTAAACTAATACCATGATTGTAATTGCTAATGGTTGTATCTTGCTTTTCCATATCCAATTCCTCCTACCAAAAGATATGTCAAAGTGAAGAAAAATAGAACAAAAAAAGATGCTTTCGCATCTGAATTATTCTTGTGTTTCAGTTGGTTCTTCTGCATTTTTATACGCATCAAGAACGGCATCTTCAAACATAGAACGTACTTCTGGGTTAATTGGATGTGCAATATCACGATATCCACCAGTTGCTGTCTTACGACTAGGCATCGCAATAAATAATCCATTATCTCCTTCAATAATTCTAATGTCATGAACGGCAAAACTATCATCAATCAACACTGATGCAATTCCCTTCATGCGTGATCCTTCTTTTTCGATTTTACGTACATTTACAGATGTAATCTTCATTTGCCTTATCCTCCTTCTTAAAGTATAAAACTTTATAATTTTATTTTATACTAAAATTTACCAAAATGCAAACAAAATATCACGTCTTTTGACAAAATATTAACTAATTGTATAAGGATCGTAAACAAAGATATTTTCCTGTTATTTTTCGATTATTTCTAAACTTTCAGTCAATACATCACTATAACTAAATGATTTGATTAGTTGGTTTTCATCATCAATTCGAATCAAAAAAACAGCAGGATACGTATTGATAATTTCTCCTGTAAATTCTTCCGTCTGATTTCTGGCACCATTAAATTTAAAATTTAAAACCTTTCCCTTGCGCTCCTCTAAGTCCATGCGTATTTTCTGTATCGTCATCTTGGATACCCCACATACATGGTTCCGTTGGTAATAATGCCACCCATTCCATCGCTACCATACTTCGTCTTTTTAATAATAGATAGCAAATCAATACTTTTATTCTTTTCAGATAATGCAACAGAACTGGCAATAATCGCAGGATCCAACGCATGAATGTTGATCCTTTTAGGACTAGAAGCAAAATTAGCGCCTGCTTTGATTAAATCCTCGTAATCAGATTGACATGCTCCAGCAATGATAATCAATTTATCGTGACTTTTTTCATACTTCCTCGCCACATTCACAGCTTTCATAAAATTTCTACTATTTCGATAACTTGCAACATCATTTTGTGAACCCAATCGTTTATTATAAGCATCATGACCCGTAATAACCACGATATCTGGATTTAATTCGTTCAAGTATTTTTCAATTTCTAGATAAATCTCTTCCTCTTTTAATTTCAGGCCATATGCTCGAACATTGATATTCTTATAAAAACGCATACAACGCTCCAAATAATCTTGATCTCCATCAATATGTAGGATTTTCCCCGGTAAATAAAAATATTCACTACGATCCAAATGAATCATTTCATTCACACGATCTAACAAATTTCGATCTTCTTTCTCTAACCCCTTGATATCTTCCACTTTTCTCAAATCTTCTAAATCACTATCTGCATAAAGACGAACATTCACTCCCTTTAACATGGCTACATCGTCATCAATATCAATAATTTTAAAGACCGTATCATGGTTATGTGATTCTCGCGTAACAAAATCTCCTATTTTAAACAGCATATTATCATCTCCATCCCATTTTATGTGAAACGAAACATGATTATGCCAGATGATTGCTCATCTCTACAAATACTTCTAGCGGCAACTGTTCTGCACGTACCGTTAAATCATAATGATAATTTGCCAACACCTGTTCTATTTTTGATAAATCATAATGTTTTAAATTATTACGAATCGTCTTCCTTTTATAACGAAAACTATCTCGAACCAATTGAAAAAACAACGGTTTATCTTTTACTTCTAGCAACTGCTTCTTTTTCGTAAGGGAAATAACGATACTATCTACGTTTGGTTTTGGTATAAATTGATTTCTATTTACGACAAATAGTTTTTCAACATCAAAATAATAATTTAAAAACACCGTCAAAGAATTATATTCTTTCTTTCCTGGTACGGCTCCAAACCGATCTCCTACTTCTTTTTGAACCATGATGACGATTTTGTCTACTTCTACTTCTTCTTCAATTAACTTCATAATAATAGGAGTGGTAATATAATAAGGTATATTACTTACCACATACAAATGATCATATTCATATTTTTTCAAATCATCTTTTAAGTGACATTTCAAAAAATCAGTATAAATGATATCTACGTTAGAACAATTTGTCAAATTTTGATCCAAAACTCCTTCTAATCGATCATCAATTTCATATGCGATGACTCTTTTGGCTACCTTACTTAATTCTTGCGTCAAGATTCCTGCTCCAGGACCAATCTCTATTACCAAAGAATTTTCCTTTATTTGTGCACTATCGACAATTTTTTTTACAATGTTATGATCTCGTAAAAAATTTTGCCCAAAACTCTTTTTAAAATTAAACTCATAACTTTCCATATTTTTCACCAACAAAACTATACCATATTAAAAAAAAACAAGCAATTACTTGTTCTTTTTTCTATTTTTTGACAGGTACAGATCTCATTTCGTCTTTGTCCCCATGTTTTATTTCTGTAATTTCTCTTTCATTACTAGTAACAGGAATCGTTTTTTTATTTGGTACAAACATCAAACAAATATTACCAATCGATAAACCATATAACATAATTTTCATAGGTGACATAAAATCAGAATAATAATTAAAATTGATATTGTACTCCATTTCTTGATTCATGATCATATTTTGATCAAATATAGCACGGTATCCACAATAACAAATCGTGGCAAAAACTAAGCAACAACAAATGTTATAAAACAAATTTTTCGTTACTCCTTTTTGTCTTGCTATCATGTTGATACAAAACAAAACAAAAATCACTACATACGGTAAAAATACTTGAATCGATTCCATCAAATCTTTATTTAATCGACGATACATATAAACAATAATGTACAAGGTTGAAACAAACGCTACGATTAAAAGAAGATACTTTAATAAGTAAAAAAACATATTTAATATTTTTTTCATATTAACGACTCACCTCTTCTTCAAACCAATTCGAAATTTCAACCAACAAGTCAGCAGCACGATTGTAAGTCGCAATCACTTCTGCATATCCTAGTTTCAATTTATCAAAGAAACTAAGCCGACTATGTGATGTTGTAAAATAATAAATATGATTGCTCTGATAATCAGAAGTAAGATAATTATTGCTGGCAAGTAAATTTTTAATATCAAGTTCAAGGTAAGGAGCAATAGTTCTAAGTGTTGGAATATCAAAGCGATCCGTTTCATCCGCAACGGCCAAATCGTATAGTTGCTCTACCATGCAAGAATTTAAAACGTCATTTTGCAATGATTTGCGCAGTTCTTCTACATCAAGTATAGTAAGTTCTTTTTTATCTTTTAAAGCAAGAAAGGTATCATTTTCAAACTGTCTGGTACAAATCTGAAGACGACCTTGAATATTTAGTAATTGATGAACAGGAACCGCTCCTGTATAATCAGATGATTGAAATTGATTAATTTTATTTTTGGCGTCTTCTATTTTGGTCATAACAGAATTATAAACAGTATCTTCTTGTGCTGAATAAGTCATCGTATTCGCAAGTTCCTTTTGATGATATAAATTGATCAGCAAATAGAAACTACAATAGGCAAAAACCAAGCCCACTACAGTATATCCAATCAAACGTAAATATTCACAAATAAAATTTTTCATGAAATCTCCTCCATAGTCGATGGTAAAATGGTAATAGAATAATGATAATGTTTATTTTGCCACTGTGTATTCGAAGCATCGTCCGCTACCCAGACACGTAATTCATAAGTATTTCTTTGGTTGGTTCCAATCGTTCTAAAATCTAGCGTATTGTTCTCTATAGAATCTAAATCACCAAGCACAATTTCCTTTCCGTTCATCAACAATTGATAACGTAATTGACTACGATCCAACAAAGTTTCTTGTGTACAACCGTCATCAATCTGATTAAATGGCGTTTCTTCGATCAACAATTTATAATTACCAGATCCAGTACCATTGTTTTTTACTTCAAATTTATATGCCTCTTCTTTTTTCCCTTCTTCATCACTCATTGGAAGAGCATCACGAATTACTACACCTTTTCCACCATCATCAATCTTTATCTCTAAATTGGCCATAACTGTCTCATCATCTTTAAAAAAGTAATACCAAGCATATGAAGTTCCAAAAATAAAGGCCAGTAAAACTACTCCACCTATTACCAATAGAAACCAATTCTTTTTCATATTTACTCACTTCCCTTTTTTGGCAGTTTTTTCCTTGTTTCTTTCTTCTTCCCTTTCGTTGGTGCAAATTTTTTTAACAAGTTTTATAACTTTAATAATATCATAAATAATAATTCCCGCACATGGTATAACGATTGCGATAATCCAACCATAGGCCTGTGATAAGAAATATTGAATATAACCAATTTTGGGAATTTTTAAGATAACTTTGCCGTTGATATAATCTTCTCCAACTAACGTAGGATCTTCCGTATTGTTGTTATCTCCCTTGGTTCGGAACATATACTTTCCAGATGACGTTTGCTCAACTCCCACAACTCTATGCGTGATCGTAACCCCAGAATAACGATCATCCGTAGAAGTAAATGTAATAATATCTCCTTTTTTAATATCTTCTGCTTCCACTCGCTTTAAAATCACGGCATCTTGTACTTTAATAGTCGGTTCCATACTAGGACTAATGATTACATAAGCACTAAACAAAGGAGGTGTATATTCTCCTGATGCCGCATTTCTTTTGATATCAATTACATACATAAGTAGAATAAACCCAATAAAAAGCATTACAAAAAATACAGAATACATAATAACTGTCGTAATGTAGTGTAAAATCTTTTTAATTTTTCCCCAGTTTATTCTCTTTTTCTCGTTCACCTATATCACCTTATTTTATTATTCTCATCATAAAATAATAATATCACAAAATAAATAGATTTCCAATAAAAAACATCTTATTTCCTAAGATATTTTTAAATGCCACCATATACACTGACGGTTACAGCATACTGTTGTGGAATATTTGGTAAGGTAACTTCTTCTTTTAACCACATTCTTAAAATATAGTGATTTGTCTGCGTTTGCGTAAACGTTCCTGATTCTATAATCATGGAGCCCGCAGGCGATCCTAAAGACGATTGTTCTGAAATTGGTGTAAACTCCGTTGGTGCCATCGATTCTAAATAATTCACTCCGTCACTAGAACGTTCTAAGTACAACTTAACCATATCGTCAGAAAGAGTGCTGGTATCTTTTTTTATGGCTGCGATCTCATAGCGAATCGCTGCATCTCCACGAATGGTACTACTAACGGTAAATTGGAACATTTCATTTTCTTCCTTCAAAGTTTTACCTACTTCATCGCTCATCGGCAACGCATTGTCGATTTTAATACCGGTATTTCCCTCTGTATACGTCATCATCAAAGTTCCCGTTTGAATCGTATTGGTAATCGTTCCCGTTTTACTATAAACAAACGTAGCCAGTGAAACACTAATGACCAATAGAAACAAAATAACAAGTCCAACCAAAGAAAGAACCAAAGATTTAGAATAATTTTCTTTCATAACACCCTTCATATAGATCACCTATCCTAACTATTACTAGTATAACATACCCTTCATATGACAGCAAGACATAAAAAAACATCTTTTAAAAGATGTTTTTCAAACTATGCTTGACCGTAAACGTTAACTGTTACAGTGTAAGTTTGTGATGTTTCACCAATTTCAGCATCTTCAGCAAGCCACATTCTTAAAACATAACTGTTTGTCATAGTAGCTGTAAAAGTTCCAGAATCAATAACCATTGATCCATCTGGTGATCCAACTGCTGTTTGACTTCCGGCTGTAAATGGATCAGGTCCAAATACTCCTACTGAATCTTTTTCAAGATATAATCTGACATTTTCGTCAGGAATATTAGATCCTTCTTTCTTAATTGCAGCAACTTCATAATTAATTGTAGCTGTACCAGAAATGTTAGCACTAACCGTGAATTCAAATTTTTCATTATCACCATCTAGTGTTTTTCCGGTATCATCACTCATTGGCATTGCATTTGTAATACTAATTCCAGTATCACCTTCCGTATAAGTCATTGACAAAGTACCTGTTGAAATGGTATTTTCTACAGCACCTTTCTTGCTATACGAAAATGCAGCAAATGAAACTCCAACTACTGCTACTACTAAAATAGCCACACCTAATACTGATAGTAAAATTTGTTTTGATGAATTGTCCTTCATCTTTCTAACCTCCTTTACAATAACAATATTATCATACCATATTATAAAATTGCAAGATATTTTCAGAGATTCTAAAAAAATTTCGTTGGCTTATGTCAAGAGTCATTATAAATATCAAAACAAAAAACATCTTATTAAAGATGTTTTTTAGCGAACTATGCTTGTCCGTAAACGTTAACAGTTACAGTATAAGTTTGTGCTGTACCTGTAATAACAGCGTCTTCTTTTACCCACATTCTCAAAACATAATAGTTTGTTGATGTTGTACTAAATGTTCCACTCTCTAAGACCATAGAACCTTGTGGTGATCCAAGTGCAGTAGCACTTCCAAGTGGAGTAAATTGAGCTGGTGCAAATGCTTCTGAAAAAGGTCCGTCAGCACTTGTACCTTTTTCCAAGTACAATCTAACATCAGAATCAGCAAGCGTTGAAGTCTCCTTTTTGATAGCAGCAATTTCATAATTGATTGTTGCTGTACCAGAAATATTAGCACCTACGCTAAACTTAAATGTCTGATTTTCTCCATTTAATACTTTTCCTGCTTCATCGCTCATTGGCATTGCATCAGTAATCGTAATTCCCGTTGATCCTTCTGAATAAGTCATGGATAAAGTACCAGTTGAAATCGTATTTTCTACTGTTCCTGCTTGACTAAAGGTAAATGCAGCGAATGAAACTCCAACTACTGCTACTACTAAGATAGCAACACCCAACACTGATAATAAAATTTGTTTTGATGAATTGTCCTTCATCTTTCTAACCTCCTTTACGATAACAATATTATCATAATCATGCTCCAAATTGCAAGACCTTATTCACAAGAAATGTCCAATTGTACAAAAAAAAGATATCAAATATCTTTTAATCCGTTGCAGATACATTGACACGCATCGTAAATGTTTTAGACGTATCTGCCAAAGTATAAGTATCTGCCACCCACAATCTTAACCTAAAGTTTTGTGATATATTTCCTCCTGTAAAAGAAGCCGTATACAATCTTTTACCATTTGGATTACTAGATGACGTAGGCAAACTTTCATACACCGGAACAACGGCACCATCATAACCAGCCATTGGTGTTTCAGTGGCACCGCCATCTGTCAAATACACTTTAATAAAATTAGCATCCATGGTACTTCCAGAATCTACTGTTCCATATACTTCATACGTAATTGCGTTGTTTCCACTCATACTTCCCGTCACATTAAAATCAAAATAACCTTGATTGATTCCATTAGCCGTATCAGACGCAACCAAAACTTTACCTGCCGCATCTGTCATCGGTTGTGCATTGGTAATTGAAATTCCATTACTAGTTTCATTATATGAAAAAGAAATCGTTCCCGTACTGATCGTATTAGCGACCTTTCCTTCTTTGCTATACGTAAATACAGCATAGCTCACACTGACTGCAACAATAATCAATAACAAAACTCCACTGATTGAAAAAACCAGTTCTTTTTTGGCATTTGCTTTCATTATCTTGGCCTCCCATTATTTACATCATAACATAAAAAAAGTGGTTAGACAAGAAAAAAGAGATGTTTTACCATCCCCAACGTATAATGTCAAATTGAATGTTTTGTTGTCTTCCAATCACCCTAGTTTCTTGTTCCGAAGCATACAACAAATCCATCGTGTTTCCTACGATTGCTCCTCCACGATCTAAGGCAATTGCAATAATCGGTCCATCTGCTAACGAAAAATTGGAAATACGGACAATACTTCCACACGGAATACTTTTATCCGTCGCTACAATACGAACTTGTCCATATTCGTTATCTTGAAAATAAATATTGCCGTTTCTCACATCTTGCCGTGGTGGACAACCAGTTCTTCCACCACATCCAACACAATCAGGACCATAGCCAGTCATCATTCCAATAAAAGAAACTGGTTCATTTGGTCCATTAGCAATCGCTTCTTGAAAAGTAGCATACATTTTTGGTAATTGTGGCTCAATTAAAGAATTGTATTTAGAAACAATATGTACGGCTTCAATCGATTTTACGCTGTTTACATTATAAGTAATGATGGTCTCTTTTTGATTTCCAAAAGCAACCACAAAAAGTAACACCACAGTAAAAACAACCAACAAAACTTTATTACGATACTTTGCCTTTCGTTTTTTCATAAGCACCTCATTATTTTCTTAATCTGATTGTATCACGCATCGACCCCTAAGTCAAATATCCTTCTTGCGTTTTCCGTAGTAACCTCTTCAACCAAAGTAAGAGGAACTTCCTTCACATCAGCAATTTTTTGTGCAATATAGGGAATATTTTTAGATTCGTTGATACTTCCTCGAACAGGAACAGGTGCCAAATATGGACTATCGGTTTCTAAAACAATCGATTCTAATGGAATCTTTTGTATTACTTCTTTTAAATGACTATTAGAAAAGGTCACTACTCCTCCAATGCCGAGTAAATACCCCATGGAAAGATAAATTTGAGCCGTCTCTAAACTTCCAGTAAAACAGTGAATAACGCCTCTTACAGCATATTGTTTCAAAATCGCAATCGTATCTTCTGTCGCATCTCTTGAATGAATTACCACAGGTAAATTTAACTTTTTGGCTAACTGTAATTGATCTTGAAACAACTTTATCTGTTTTGCTTTGTTTTCTTTGCCATAATGATAATCAAGCCCTATTTCGCCAATTCCTACAATATTGGAATGCGTTTGAAGTATCTGTTCTAAATAAACGAGATCTTCATCAGTAATGCTATCTACGACAGATGGATGATAACCAAACGTAAAGAAAATATTATCATATTCTTGTAAACTAGTGAGACATTCTTCTATACTTTCTTTATCGCAAGCAGATACAATCAACTTCCTAACATTACTATCTACTGCTCTTTGAATAAAGCCCTCTACACTATCATAATCTTTTTTGGATAAATGTAAATGTGTATCAATATACATAAAAATTTCCCCACGCTTTCTAATATATCATAAAAGAAAAAAGATATCACTGTCAATGATATCCAATTTCAACTTGATCTCTTAATGATCAAAAATCTCACAAAATAGAATATAATTAGAATTAAATATGCCAAATCCATAATATTCTGTTCTTTGATTACAAAACAAGTTAGAACAACGATTGCCAATAAAAAAAGAATCGTTGCTACCCGAATTTGTTTAATCTTTGTGTTCATATTTTTTCTCCTTTGGTATTGATTTTTCTTTCAATTACTACGGATACTTCAATACTACTTTTTCAATATAACACAAAAAAATAAGAAAAATACCAATTTTTCTTATTTTTTCTTTCAGTTTACAATTATTTCACATCGATTCGTTGAAATAAAACTTCTGCCTCATTCAAAGTATTATTGGAAGGATACTTTCCAAAATGATCAAGTGAATCATATTGAGTTTCTGTTGTATTCAATTGAGTAAAGATCTTTTCAGATGTTTCAGGCATAAATGGTTGCAACAATACTGCTCCATAACGAATTGCTTCAACCAAATGATAAAGAACGGTCATCAAGCGATCTTTTTTTGTTTCATCTTTTGCAAGCACCCATGGCATTGTTTCATCAATATATTTATTACTTCTTCTAAAAATTTCAAATATTTCATCGATTGCATTGGCAATACGTATCTGATTCATTTGCTCCTCTACTTTTGGTGGTACACTTTCAACAAAAGAAATAAATTCATCGTCCAGTTCTTCCTTTACTTTAGGGTTTTTAATGGTTCCATCAAAATATTTTTTGGCCATACCAATGGTTCGATTAACCAAATTACCAAGGATATTGGCTAAATCAGCATTGATTCTTTCTACTAGCAATTCTTTCGTAAAAGTGCCATCAGATGCGAATGGAATTTCATGTAAAAAATAATATCTAACTGCGTCGACACCAAATTCTTCAACCAAATCATCCGCATATACAATATTTCCCTTTGATTTACTCATTTTATCCGTTCCAAACAAAACCCATGGATGCCCAAAGATTTGCTTTGGCATTGGCAAATCTAATGCTTTTAAGATAACGGGCCAATAAATTGTGTGAAAACGCAAAATATCTTTGCCAATCAAATGCAAATCGGCTGGCCAATATTTTTGAAATTCTTTATCACTATTGCCATCGACATCATACCCTAAAAATGTAATATAATTACTTAAAGCATCAATCCAAACATAAATCACATGATCTTGATCGAACGTTACAGGAACCCCCCATTTAAAAGAAGTTCGTGATACACAAAGATCTTGTAATCCCGGTTTGATAAAATTGTTCATAATTTCATTTTTTCTACTTTCTGGAACAATAAAATCAGGATGACTTTCAATATATTCTTCTAACCACTTTGAATAACGTGATAATTTCAAAAAGTATGCTTCTTCGCTGGCATAAGTTACTTCTCTACCACAGTCAGGACATTTACCATCCTTTAATTGTGACTCTGTGAAAAAAGATTCACAAGGTGTACAGTACAAACCAGAATAATTTCCTTTATAAATATCTCCTTGTTGATACAATTTTTCAAATATTTTAGATACTTCTTGCATGTGATGTGGATCCGTCGTTCTGACAAAACGATCGTAACTTGTGTTCATCACATCCCAAATTTTTTTAACTTCTCCTGCTATTTCGTCAACAAATTGTTGTGGTTCTTTCCCAAATTCTTGGGCTTTTTGCTCGATCTTTTGACCATGTTCATCGGTTCCCGTTTGAAAATAGACATCATACCCGGTCAATCGCTTATAACGCGCAATCGCGTCTGCTAAAACGATTTCGTAAGTATTTCCAATATGTGGCTTCGCTGATGTATAGGCAATGGCTGTTGAAATATAATATTTTGGTTTCATATTATCCCTCCTCATTTGTGGATCCCAACCCACTTGTTCTTGTTTTATTCATATCTTCTTCCTGATCAACTGTTAAATAGGAAACAAAAATTCCTTGCGCGATACGATCTCCCTTTTTCACAATATAGGTTTCTTCTCCTTCATTTTGTAGTTTAATCCAAATATGTCCTTCATTTTCTAGATTATTATAATAATCTCTATCTATGACCCCCACTTGGTTACACATTCGCACATTGTACCGAAAACCCATACTACTACGAACAAGCAACAACAAAACTTCTCCTTCGTTCATTTCTGCTTTGATTCCTGTAGGTATTTTTTTACTTTCATTTGGTTTTAAAGTAAAATCACAAACTGATACAAAGTCGTACCCAGCACTTTCTTTGGTCATGCGTTTGGGAAGAGAATACTTCTCATATGCTTCCTTATCATCATCGATATCTTTTTGAAATTGCAAAAAACTAATTTTTTCAAATCTTCTCATAATACCTCCATATAGAAAAAACACGATATTTCTAAGGACGAAATACCGTGTTACCACCTTACTTTATAGAATCATCTATACACTCGACGTTATAACGGTACGACCGGACTTTGCCTACCTATCGACAAATCAACTCCAAAACCATGTTCCATATAATTTTTTTGCTTTTTCCACCAACCAAAGCTCTCTATAAAAAAAATGATATGTACTCTTTTCTTCTTTGCTTTTAAGATGAGTAGATTATATCATATTCTTTTTTATTCTTCAATATGTTTTTCTAAAAATTGTGAAGTGATGCGCACTACTTTTTCTTCTAATTCCGTAATCGATTTTTCTTTAGATAAAATAATTACCAAGCCAATTGAATCTCCATTGGCTAAAATAGGGCTAATCATATACGATGCCTCTTCTGTCTCCCCAGAAACCAATTCGATTTTTTTATTTTCTCTTTCTACTACAACTTCTCGTTCTTCAATAATCTTTTCTAAATAAGAACTAATGACTTTACCCAAATACTTTTTCTTTAAATTACCAGCAACCGCCAAAATCGTATCTCGATCCGTCACGAGTACGTTTTGTTGAATAGATTGATAAATGGCATCAACTAAATTTTTTGCAATATCTTCCAAATCATCCATAGGGGAATACTTTTTTAATGCGACCATTTCTTTATCAACATAAATTTCTAAAGATTCACCATCCCGTATACGAAGCGTTCTTCGAATTTCCTTTGGAATCACAATTCGTCCTAAATCATCTATTCTCCTTACTACTCCAGTTGTTTTCATCGGTATTCCTCCTTCATCTATAAGTATTGTTTGTAAAATTTGAAACTTTATACAAAAAAACTAATATTTTCTACTAACTTTATTATAATATTTCTTATTCAGATTTCCCTTGGTAATTATTTCCATATTGTTAATTTTAAGACAATAAAAAAAGAGATCATCATAATCTCTTGTCCTTTTTAGAAACCGATTCTTTGAATCGATCATCCAACAATCTAGAGTGCTCTTGTGTAAATTGATAACGCTCGGCATGTTCCATCAATCTACTCATCAACGTGTGATCTTTAAATATCATTTTATCTTCTATTTTTTTTACCATATAAGATGGATATCGATACGTTAAATATTCACTTACCATAGTTAAAAAAGCATCGTTCTCATTGAAACTTTGATTTTTATTTTCATCCAACAGCTGAGGAACAAACGGAATCAATCCTTCTTGAAGATGATATTCTAATTCCGTTTTGATCTGATCCATTAAAACTTCTCGCGTTTGCTTTAACTGGGAAGCAGAAATAACTTCTTTTTTTTGTTTTTCTTCTAATAAAGCATGTTCAACAAAAGGGTGTAAACTCTCTTCACGCACCGTACCAAGCATCATCACTTCTTGCATCATTTGATCACGAAAACGATGAATGATTGCTTGCAATTGTTCTAATGACAAAACAATTTTTTCGGCCTTTGCATACTTTAAAATCGTACTCTTTAAGGTATCCATAGAAGCCAAAGGTGGATCTTGAAACAACGGCAACAATTCTTCTTTTACTAATTTTTCCGTATTATCGTGAATCGTATCCACAATAGCATCATAGTAATTTTGTTTGTGTTGTTTTTCGAAATCTTCTAATTTTTCTTTCATCGTTTCACCCTTTTCTACTATAAAAAGAATAACAATGATTTTCTCATTCGTCAAGTCGTACTATTTATAAGTGATTTGTTCTAATAAATCAATTAAGTAATAAATAGGGTGTCTTGTTAATTTAATCGTATCCAAAACAATGCCCAAACAATCTCCTTTGGCTTGAAAGCGGAACATTGGACTAATTTTATAAGATTGTAAAAATAATTCTTCCGTATCTATTTTTTCAGTCATTTCCTTACTAAACAACAATTCAATAGAATTCTTTGTTTGTTGTACTTTGACAATTTGTAATTTTTTAGCCAATTTTTCAAACCACTCTTCATACATATAAATCAAAATGTTTTCGTGAATCTTCCCAAAACGATCTTCCAATTCCTGCTTAATCTGCAATAGTTTATCATAAGAATCGATTTGATTAATTTTTTGGTGAATTTCAATTTTAAGTTCTGTATCGTCTACATAAGAATCATCGATATGCGTTTCCACGTCAAGAAGTGGCTTTTCATCTTTTTCTTCTTCCTCTTCTATCACTTTACCTTTCAGTTTTTGTACTTCTTCATTTAAAATTTTTAAATAAAGATCAATTCCAACTGTATCGATAAAACCGGCTTGTTCACTACCTAAAATATCCCCTGCTCCACGGATCGATAAATCACGAGTAGCAATCGAAAAACCACTTCCTAATTCTGTAAATTCTTTGATGACATTTAAGCGCTTCACTGCTGTTTCTGTCAGCACTTTGGCGGGTTGGTACATCAAATAAGCATAGGCAATTTTATTGCTTCTTCCTACTCTTCCTCTAATTTGATACAACTGACTTAACCCAAAACGATCAGCATCTAAAATAATTAAGGTATTTACATTAGGAATATCGATACCTGTTTCAATAATCGTCGTACAAACCAAAACATCGTACTCGTGGTGAATAAATTGAATCATTTTATCCTCTAATTCTGTCTTAGTCATTTTACCGTGGGCAAATATAATGCGGGCTTCAGGAACCAACCTTTGCAATTGTATTACTTTTTGCTCGATGGTCTCTACTCGATTATAAAGTAAGAAAACTTGACCATTGCGGGACAATTCTTTGTAAAACGCATCTTTGATGATTTGTTGATTTTCTTCTACTACGTAAGTTTGTACCGGATATCGATTAACAGGAGGCGTTTCAATCAAAGATAAACTACGGATCCCTACCATCGACATTTGCAACGTACGAGGAATAGGAGTTGCCGTTAAAGTGAGAACATCAACATTCGTTTTATATTCCTTAATTCGTTCTTTATGCGCTACGCCAAAACGTTGTTCTTCATCAATAATTAACAAACCAAGATCTTTTGGCTGTACATCTTTGCTCAACAAACGATGCGTTCCAATGACCATATCGACTAAGCCAGTTTTTAAGTCATCCAAAATTTTCTTGACTTCTTTGGATGGAGTAAATCGATTTAACAGTGCAATATTGACAGGAAAGTTTTTAAATCGTTCTTTTGCATTTTCATAGTGCTGATTCGATAAAATCGTCGTCGGACATAAAAACAATACTTGTTTCGAATCCATTATGGCTTTAAAGGCAGTCCGGAAAGCCACTTCTGTTTTTCCGTAGCCCACATCACCGCAAAGCAATCGATCCATTGGTTGGCTGGCTTCCATATCTTGTTTAATCTGTTCAATGGCCAGCAGTTGATCTTTGGTGGGCTGATAAGGAAAATCTTGCTCAAATTGATATTGAAGTGGTGTATCTTTTTGAAACATGAATCCCTTACGTAATTCTCTTTCTGCGTACAGACGAATCAATTGTTCCGCAATATCTTTTACTTTATTCTTAACTCTTAATTTGGTCTTTTGCCACTCTGTACCACCCAACTTATGAACTTTGGGAATGGCACCTTCCTTTCCTGCAAACTTACTGATCAAATCGATTTTTTCAACCGGAATGTACAACTTATCTTTCCCTTGATATAAAATTTCCAAATAATCTTTTTTGATAGAACCCTTGGTGAGCGTTCGAATACCATTGTATATTCCAATTCCATGAATATTGTGTACTACATAATCTCCTATGTTTAATTTATTGATATCTTTTATTTTCGCGGCATATTTAAATTTTGTTTTATACTGTTTTTTGGTTTCTTTTGTGTGAAACAATTCTTTATCAGTTAATACAATATATTGTCGATAACCAAAACCACAGTTTAAATCTTTCACGATAATATTGATTTTATTGTTTTGAATGTGTTCTTCATCTGTCAAAGTATAAACCATGTTCAAATGTTTCGTAAAATTTTTAACTTGATATTCCTTCAAACAAATAATGATCGTTTTACCATAATCGATATTTTCTTTCAAATACTTACGAATTAAATCAATATTTTCATTAAAATTGATTATTTCTTTACTATCGTAATGAATGATTTCATCTAATTTTACTCCAGTAACTAAATTATCGAGCGATAAATAATAGATTTCTTGTTTCGGTTGAATTTCCTCTAAAGAGAACATATATTCGCCTTTAAAGTCAACATCTTTACTTGTACGGTACTCTAATATCTCTTCTTGTAAATTGCGATACGCCAATTTAATTTGATTATAATCTTTATAAATCGTAATGGGATCTTTTAAATAAGATAAAATGGATGCGATCTTGTTGGTTAATTGTCGATATTCTTTATGTTTAAAATCTCTGTTTGTATCCGAAGAAGCAACGAGCAACTCATGATATGGTTTAATTTCTATGGTTTGGATTTCTTGAATTGACTTTTGATCTTCTTCATCAAAATAACGAATGGATTCGATCGTATCTCCAAAAAATTCTAAACGAACTGGATGATTTTCTCCAATTGGAAATACATCGATGACAAAACCACGTACTCCAACTTCTCCTGTTTTGCTGACAATGGTTTGTCTTTCATATCCATTACTAGATAACTTGAAAACCAATTCTTTTGGAGCAATTTCATCACCAACCGACAACTTCAAAATACTTTTTTGATAATCGTTCGAAGTTGGTAAATATCGTAAATAACCCATTAAATTTGTAATTACAATCATTGGTTGTCCATTTTCCAAAGCATTCAATGTTTCTAGACGCGTAACTTTCAAATCAGGGCTGATGGCAATTGCCTCACTCGTCAAAAAATCATCCATCGGAAACAGCAATACGCGATCGGTATAGTTTAAGGTACTATTCATTATCTTGTTTGCTTCAAACAACGTGGATGTTAAGACTAAAATACTTCGTTTTTTTTGACGTAATAATTGAGAAAGATAAATACCAAAAAAGCCATCGGTAAGGCCTGTAATACCGATGTTATTCGTCTTATCTATCGTTAAAATTTGATCAAAAATAGACATATTATCACCCTTTTCTGTTATACTGATTCATAAGTGAAGAAAAAGAATGCGTAATACTATCATCAATAATATTCAAAATCGTATCTTGTATAGAAGCAAGAATTTTTTGTTCTTCCATAGAAAAAGTTCCTAGGACATAATCTTTGGTGTCTATGTCCTTATTATTAGAAATACCAATTTTTAAACGTTTATATTCACGCGTCGCTAAATGCAATTCAATATTTTTTAAACCATTGTGTCCACCACTGCTTCCATTTGCTTTCAATTTATAAGTTCCCAAAGATAAATCTAAATCATCGTGAACAATTAAAATGTTTTCAATCGGGATCTTGTAATAATCGACAAATTTCTGAACAACTTCTCCAGATAAATTCATATAAGACAACGGTTTTAATAAGATAATTTTTTCACCTTGATAAATAAATTCGACAAAACGCCCATTGAACTTAGTTTTATCGATTGTGAGATGGTGACGATCGGCATAAGCATCTATGACACTAAAACCAACATTGTGCCTCGTATTGACATATTCTTTTCCAGGATTTCCTAATCCTACAATCAACTTCATGGTTTTCACTTCCCTGTATGATATTCTTTATAAATCACTGATTTGGGTACATTACGTTCAACAGATACTTGTTTAATTGCTTCCTTTTCGCTCATACCATCGTCCAAATATAGTTGGATATGTTCTCTAATGGTCAACGATTGTATTGCTTCTAATTCGTGGTTACCATCGACAATTAACACAATTTCACCTTTCATTGGTTCTTCCATAGAAAGTATTTGGGAAACTCTTCCACGATATATGGTTTCATGTATTTTAGAAATTTCACGACAAACGGCAATGTTGCGATCACCCATCACTTTTAAAATACTTTGAAGTGTACTTTCAATTCGATGTGGCGCTTCATAAAAAATAAGCGTGGCCACATCGTGTTTTAAGGAATTTAACTCTTTTTCTCTTTTACTTTCTTTGGCATTTAAAAAACCATAAAACAAAAAGGGTGCTGGTCTTATTCCCGATGCGATGAGTGCCGGAATTAAAGCCGTAGGACCAGGTAAAGCAATAACAGAAAAACCAGAAGCAACAACGGCTCTTACTACTTTATATCCAGGATCACTGATAATCGGAGTTCCACGATCCGTTACCAAGCCAATTTTTTTACCCTTTTTCAATTCATCTACCACAAAAGAAGACATTTTCTCTTCGTTATGGTCCTGACAACACAACAATTTTTTCTTAATATTTAACTGATGTAGCAATTGATCAGTAACTCTTGTATCTTCACATAAAAGAAAATCTACCATTTTAAGAACTTCGATTGCCCGTAACGTAATATCTTGTAAATTTCCAATGGGAGTGGGAATTAAATATAGACCAGTCGCTGTTTCATAACTCTTCTGTAACATTGATTATTCCTCCTTTAAAAATTGCTGATACTGCTCGCTGTAATTATTGTTTTGATCATGAATCACCAACGGTTCTACAACCTTTATTCCCGGTTTTCCATGTTTTGCGGCTTCGATTAAAATAATATTAGAATTGGTGCCTACTTTTGGATAGACAAACTGAATTTTTTTGGGCTCCAATCCATAATCTCTACACAATTTTAAAATTTCCATCATTCTTTCTGTTCGATGTACTAAAGCAAACGTTCCATTATTTTTAAGTAATTTTCTAACAACTCCAAAGATAGATTCCAACTGCAAACTAACCTCATGCCGTGCAAGCGTTTTATGTATATCTTGATTATGAAAATTTTTAGAAGTTATTTTAAAATAAGGAGGATTACATACAATCACATCAAAAGAATCGGCTTCCATCGTTTTTGCATATTCTTTCACATCTTCCCCAATGATATTGATTTGCTCTTCTAATTTGTTTTCCAAGACAGATTGCCAAGCAAGAGAAGCAACATCTTTTTGAATTTCAATTCCGACAATTTTCGCCTTAGTTCGCAAAGATAAAATCAAAGGGATTGGTGCTGTCCCAGTTCCAATATCTAAAATTTTTTTCGTTGATGGACGAAGTGTAACAAAATTAGCCAGTAAAACGGAATCTAAAGAAAAAGCAAACCAATCAGAGTTTTGATAGATTTTACGATTAGAATATCCTAACAAATCATTTAACTGTTGCATCTTCTTTGTTTACTTCCACTTCTACAATATTTTTATTTTTTAATTCTACTTGATAAGTGCGTCGAAACAAATCAACAGAAATTACTTTTCCCAATCCTTCAGGTGTTTGAGCCATCACACCAATATCAGGCATTCCCTGTTTTAATTCACTATATAGTTCATCTTCATAATTCAAGCAACACAACAATCTACCACATACGCCATTTATTTTGGTAGGATTTAACGCCAAATATTGATTTTTTGCCATATTGATTGAAACACTATTAAAATCTCTTAAAAACAAATTACAACAAAGAAAACGACCACAAGGACCAAGACCACCAATTTCTTTTGCCTTATCACGAACTCCGATTTGCCGTAATTCAATTCTCGTTTTATAAACTTGTGCCAATTTTTTTACCAATTCGCGAAAATCAATCCTTTCATCTGCGACAAATTGAAAAAGTAACTGACTCCTGTCTAAAGTAAAAGAAGATTGGATAAAAGACATGGGCAATTTCAAATCTTTTGCAAATTTTTTGGCTGTCATTAACGCCTGAAGAGAATCTTTTAAATTTTGTTCTTGCTGTTTACGATCTTGTTGTGTTGCGATTCTTAATACCTTTTTAAGTGGTAACATTAAATTTTCTTCTTTTTCTTTTTTTGGCGCAATACGTATCGTACCGTATTGCAGTCCTCTTTCTGTTTCCACTACGACATCTTGATTTTTTTGTAAACTCAAATGATTCGTATCAAAATAATAAACTCTTCCATTTTTAAAAAACGAAACTCCTACAATTTCATGCATACGGTATCACCCTTTCGACAACTGAATAATAAAATTATCCAACCATAGTTTTAAATTAACATTAAACTTTAATTTTTGTTTGCATTCTTCTATTGCCTTTAATTTCTCTATGATATCATCATAAGATAATTTAGGAAGCACTTGTGTTAACACTTTTCCATATTTATTTTCCAAAAAGGCATCATCAGATAAATGTATTAACAAATCATCATAAATCTCTTCTAATTTTCTTAAAAACTCTTGATACTCCCTTTTGTTATTCTGAGAAAAAACTTCTAATTTAGAAACAACAGCAATTATCTGGGAACCTTTTTGGTATAAAAGATTCAAAAAATCATAACAATCTTTTTGTTGTTCAAAATTTATGGGAAGATTACTTTCACCAGTAGATAAAGAATATACTTGGCAACGTGATAAAATCGTATCTAATATTTGATATCGATTTGCAGTAACTAAAATAGCCACAATTTGATCTGCTGGTTCTTCCAAAAATTTCAATAATGTATTAGCCGAAGAAGCATTTAATTTTTCGGCTTCAAAAATAATATAGCATCTTCTTCCACCAATAATTGACTTAGTTTTAAACGCCTCTTGTAAAGATAACATTTGCTCTTTTTTGATCCAATCCCCTTCAGGTCTAATTACTTTTAAATCAGCATAACTATTTTCAGAAATTTGATGGCAAATCACACAATCTGTCGTATGCATATCTTCAAAGTATGATGGGCATAACAACATTTTAGCAAACGTAAAAACCAGTTCTTCACTATTAGGAAAAGAATTGGTTTCTATTAAATATGCGTGTGACACTTTTTTTGTGTCTATTAAAATTTCTTTCATTTGTGCGATAAATGATTCTTTTTTATCTAGGATATTTGCTGACATAATTCACCTCAAAAGGCCACGATCTTTAACAAAATAAGTGCGAATAAACCGGGCACTCCCAAGCCCCCTACCAAAGCAATCGTAATCAGATTAATTGGTACAACAAGATTGAAAGATGCTGCGATCAGATTATATCCATATAAAATAAAGGAGCTTAGTATAAATCGTTTGGCTAAAAATAAAATTTTTTTCATCTTGTCACCTCTATTATACCATATGAAAGGTAGAATAGATTATGATATTTTCTTACGATCTAATAAAGCCCTCTCTAGGGTTAAAGCGTCAATATATTCCATATCTGCTCCCATCGGAACCCCGTTTGCGATTTTAGAAACTGTGATATTTAGGCCCTCAAGAACTTTTTTAATATATAAACCAGTCATTTCTCCTTCTATGCTTGGTTTAAATGCTAAAATAACTTCGTCAAAATGACCTTCTTTAATACGATCTATCAATTTTTCCAACCCAATATCTTCAGGATTGATCCCATCTAATGGAGAAATAAGACCAGAAAGTACATGATATAAACCATGAAAAGTACCTAGACGTTCAAACAAAAATACACTTTTCACATCGTCTACAACACACAACACATTTTCTTCTCGCATTTTATCCTGACAAATAGAGCAAAGGTTATCTTCTGTTAAAGTGTTGCATTTTGGACATGCGTGAATTTTTGTCTTAACATCATGCATACTATCAGAAAACAATTGAACTCTTTCATCATCCATTTCCATGACAGAAAAAGCCAACCGTTCGGCTGTTTTTTCCCCAATTCCCGGAAAATATTTAAATGATTCTATTAAATTTTTTATACTATCTGGATACATATTTAAAACAACCCTGGTACATTACTAAATTTTCCCATTTTTTGTTCTGTCATTTCATCTACTTTTTTCATGGCTTCGTTGATTGCAAGCATAATCATATCTTCCAATGGTTCAATATCATCTGTAGTGAGATCAACATTTTTGTCAATTTGTACTTTATGAACTTTCTTTGTTCCGTCGATGGTTACTCTTACAAAAGTATTGGTACCTTCAAACATCGTACGATCGATTTCTTCTTTTACTTTCATCATTTCTTTTTGCATATTTTGTGCTTGTTTCATTAACGCTTGTATATTCATAATTTCCTCCTAATTTTCTTCTATTTCAACAATATCACCAAACATCTCAACAGCAGTTTGATAAGCATCTGCTTCTTTTTTAATATCTGTTATTGTGTCTATCAGCATTGATTCTTCTAATTGTGGTTCGTCTTTGTAAACATAAGGAATATTCTGATTCTTTTTTTGAATAAATTCCTCTCTTAATTTTTTCCAAGTTTCATCTGTCACAAATAATAAATTCACAGTATGACCTAATATTTCTAAAAATTGGTGTTCCAATTCTCTTTGATGCTCTAGGGCTTGTTCTACCATAGATTCATATTCATAACTAATCAAAATATTCTCATCACTTGCTACTCGAATATTTCCATCTAAAATCAAACAAATCAAAAAGCCAATTTTCGAATCAAAAATACGACTTTTTAACTGTTCGGTTTTTTGTTTAATGTTGATTAGAATATCTTTTGATGCTCTTGCAAAAGTATTATTGATTCTAATGCTGAACAATTCTTCATTTTGTTTTGCGATTAACAAAGATTGTGTTTTTTCTTTAGGAATTTCTTCTGGACTCGGTGTTTTTTCTACATGCGCAGGCACCTTTTCACGTGATATAGAATTACTACTAGAAGCAATATCATCCTTTTGGTCCACGATTATTTCCCGGGAAATATTTTTTTCTAATTCCTTCATCGATTGAATCATTCCAATTTCAAAAATAATTTTTACATTTTCGGTTTCTTTCATTGCTGTTTGTAGACGATTTAATGTAAAAATAAGTTGAATCATATCGTGTTCTGGATATAGTAATGCTTCATTCTTCGTATAAAACTGGATAAGTTGATTACGTAAATAGACAATTATTTGATTGATAATTTGAAAAAAATCTCGTCCACTTTTATCGAACACTTGTATGCTTTCTACTACTTTTTTTACATTCTGACTGAAAAGATCTTTCAAAAACTGTTCAACCATATTATAACTTAAAGTTCCACGTGAACTGTGATAATCTTCAAGCGTAATATTATCTTTTGCATAAGAACTTAACTGGTCTAAAATTCCTAGAGCATCGCGCATTCCTCCATCACAAGAACGTGCAATTTCTTGAAGTACTTCATCTTCTATGTTAATTTTTTCCTGAGCAACCACTTCTTTTAAGCGGAAGACAATATCTTCTACTTCAATTTTACGAAAAGGAAAACACTGACATCTTGATAAAATTGTTGTTGGAACCTTATGCATTTCAGTAGTTGCTAATATAAAAATAGCATGTTCCGGTGGCTCTTCCAACGTTTTTAATAGAGCATTAAATGCACCAATAGAAAGCATGTGAACTTCATCAATAATATAAACTTTATATTTTAAACTCGAGGGCACTAAATTTATTTTATTTTTCAATTCACGAATCTCATCCACACCATTGTTAGATGCAGCATCAATTTCAACGATATCGACACAAGAGTGCTCGGAAATTTCTATACAATGAGAACACTCTTCACACGGTTCTCCATCAATAGGATGTTCGCAATTGACAGCTTTGGCAAACAATTTTGCTAAAGTCGTTTTTCCTGTTCCCCTCGGTCCATAGAACAAGTAAGCATGGCTGATTTTTCCTATTTGTAAAGAATTTTTTAAAGTTGTAACAATAGAAGTTTGCCCTACAACATCTTTAAATTTTTGTGGGCGATATTTACGATACAATGCCTGGTACATAATTCACCCCCTATCACAAGTACTAATATGATTATAGCATCAAATCGACTTATCGAAAACACCATTTTTTAATCTTTTTTTCTTGAAATAAGATACTAAAAGCAATCGGCATTCTTCGTTGTTGCAATTTGTAACATTGCAAACTGATCGATTTCTATCTGTTGTTTGAAAAATCATATTGGTAATTGTCTGATTTTTTGTTTCACAATTAGGAATACCATAATAAACCGATTTTATTCGAGATTGCTGAATAGCACTCGCACACATCGGACATGGTTCTAAAGTAACATAGAGTTCGCAATCGTCTAAGCGCCAGTTAGATAATTTCTTAGATGCTTTTTTGATTGCTAATATTTCAGCATGTGAAGTTACATTTTGATCGTGTTCTTTTAAATTATGTGCTTGAGCAATAATTTGATCATTATATACTATGACAGCACCAATAGGTACTTCATCTAATTTATATGCTTTTTTTGCTTCTTCAATGGCTATTTTCATATATTTTTCCGTATTCATAAAAACACTCCAAACAAAAATAAAGTGCACATGAAGAAATTTTATTAGGGCTGCTATTTTCCAATCCTGACCCGGTTCTAAAACTCTTCATTGCACGTTTTAATTTTAATATATTTACTGTAAAAAAGCAACTATTCTTTTGTTTGTTTCACGTGAAACATTTTAGTAATCTTTATAAATTTATTTTTGTTTCTATCTTATTTCCCGGGAAATAATTTGTATATTGTTTCACGTGAAACAATATACCATTATATGTATTATAAATTAAAAAGATTCTAATTTTCGTTAGAATCTTCTTTTAACAATTCATTTGAATCAGTTTCACTTTCTGGTTCATTTTTTTCAATTGGAGAAACAGTTGCAACTTTTTGATTATCGCGCAAGTGAATAAGTCGTACACCTTGTGTAGCACGTTTTAATACAGATATTTGCTCCATTGGCATTCGCATAATAATTCCTGTATCAGTAATGATCATAAGGTCCTCGTTCTCGCTTACACATTTTAAAGACACCATGTTGCCATTTTTCTCCGTAATGTTCAACGCCTTTACTCCTTTACTTCCGCGATGAGTTAAACGGTATTCATCAATTGGAGTTTTCTTTCCATATCCTTTTTCAGTAACAATAAGTACTAATTGATCAGGATTTACTACTTCTGCTCCTACTACTGTTGCTGACTCTAAATCCATACCTTTTACTCCTGAAGCAGTCCGTCCCATTGAACGTATTTCTTCCTCATGGAATCGTACCATTCTACCATTGCTTCCCCCAATAATAATTTCATTTGAGCCAGTTGTTTTTTTAACGGTGACTAACTCATCATTTTCCTTTAGATTGATAGCTATTTTTCCACCGTTTCTAATATTTTCAAATTCAGACAATTCTGTTCTCTTAACTAAACCATCTTTAGTTACAAATAACAAATACTTGGCTGTTTCATTTTCAGTTTGAACACACAACATCGAACGAATGTACTCGTTTTTGTTCAACGATAACAAGTTTACAATTGGCAAACCTTTAGATTGTCTGCCAAGGTTTGGTACCTCATAACCTTTGATTCTATATACTCTTCCTTGGTTTGAAAAGAATAACAAATAATCATGTGTCTTCATTGAAATAAGATGTTCTACAAAATCTTCTTCGTTGGTTGTCATTCCCTTAATACCAACTCCACCACGATTTTGTGTTTTATAAGTATCTGCGGGAACGCGTTTTATATATCCTTTATTAGTCAAGGTTACAATAATATCCTCCACTGGAATTAAAGATTCATCTTCAATATATTCAATAGCAGTCATATCGATAGTAGTTCTTCTATCATCGCCATATTTATCTCTAATTTCTAGTAATTCTGTTTTTATTACTCCTAAAATCTTTTCGTTGCTACTTAAAATATCTTTTAATTGTGCGATTAATTTCAATAGTTCACTAATTTCATTTTCAATTTTCTCACGTTCTAGTCCAGTTAAACGACGTAATTTCATTTCCAAAATTGCATTGGCTTGGGGTTCACTTAAACCGAAATTACGCATTAAACCATCACGGGCTTCATTATCCCCTTTAGACGCTTTGATTAATTGAATCACCGCATCGATATTATCCAAAGCAATTTTTAAGCCCTCTAATATATGCACTCTTTTTTCTGCATTATCCAAATCAAATTTGGTTCGCCTAATGATAATTTCTTTTTGATAATCGATATATTTTACAATAATATCTTTCAATCCCAACGTTTTTGGAACTCCTTGATCTAACATCAAGAAAATAATACCATATGAGGTTTGAAGTGGTGTATGTTTATACAATTTATTTAAAATTACTTGAGCATTTGCATCACGCTTTAAAGTGATCGTAATTTTAATACCTTCTTTTAAATCGGAATGATAATCAGCAATACCATCTAACGTTTTGTTGTGTACCAACTCAGCCACTTTATTTTTTAATTCTAATGTATTTACTCCATACGGTACTTCATCAATGATAATATACTGTTTTCCATGCTTTTCTTCTATTTTTGCTTTACTTCTAATAGTAATGGTACCCCTACCAGTTTCGTAGGCCTTTTTAATACCACTATTTCCTAAAATAATGGCTCCAGTTGGAAAGTCTGGTCCTTTGATATAAGTCATCAAACCAGCCAAATCAATATCTGGATTGTCAATATAAGCAACACAACCATCTATTACTTCTCGTAAATTATGTGGTGGAATATTCGTTGCCATTCCAACAGCAATTCCTGTTGTACCATTTACTAAAATATTTGGAAATCGAGACGGTAAAATTTCCGGCTCTTTTTCAGATTCATCGAAATTTGGAATAAAATTAACAGTATTCTTATTGATATTTCGTAATAATTCTAAAGATATCTTGGATAAACGTGATTCTGTATAACGCATTGCTGCTGCGCCATAACCTTCCATATTACCAAAGTTACCATGGCCATCTACCAACATGTATCGGTAAGAAAAGTCCTGAGCCATACGAACCATGGCCTCGTAAATACTAGAATCTCCATGTGGATGATATTTACCCATAACATCTCCAACGATTCTAGCACTTTTTTTATGAGGTTTATCAGGTGTATAACCAGACTCGTACATAGAATATAAAATTCTACGATGTACCGGCTTTAAGCCATCGCGTAAATCTGGTAGTGCACGTGCTACAATAACACTCATCGAATATTCCAAGAAAGAGTCCTGTACTTCTTTTACAATATTATTTTTTTCTAACTTATCCATACCAAAAACCTCCTATACGTCTAAATTTTCTACGTACGTTGCATTTGTCTCAATAAAATTACGACGTGGTTCTACTTCTTCGCCCATCAATTTAGAAAAAACTTCATCGGCTTGTAAAGCATCATCTACGGTAATTTGACGCAAAACACGTTTATTAATATCCATAGTCGTTTCGTTCAACTCTTCTGCGTCCATTTCTCCCAAACCTTTCATACGCATAATGTCGTATTTGGTATTTGGAGATAATGTTTTTAAATATTCATCACGTTCTTGTTCATTTAAAACATATTTAATTGTTTTTCCATGTTTAATAACAAATAACGGTGGCTGAGCCGCATAGACATGACCTGCTTCTACAATCGGACGGAAAAAGCGATAAAACAGCGTTAATAAAAGAACACGAATATGTGAACCATCCACATCAGCATCAGTCATAATGATAATTTTGTTGTATCTCAATTTTGATAAATCAAACTCTTCCCCAATTCCAGTTCCAAAAGCCGTAATAATCGTACGAATTTCTTCATTGCCGAGTGCACGATCTAAACGCGCTTTTTCCACATTTAATATTTTTCCACGAAGAGGCAAAATGGCTTGTGTCATACTATCACGACCCTTGATGGCCGATCCACCTGCCGAATCTCCTTCGACTAAGAAAATTTCACTAATAGAAGCATCTTTACTCTTACAGTCAGATAATTTTCCATAAAAATTGGTAATATCCAAATCCCCTTTTCTTCTAGTTAATTCCCTAGCCCGCTTTGCTGCAACACGAGCCCTTGTCGCCGTTGTTGCTTTCTCGATAATTGCCTTGGCCTCATCTGGATTTTCTAACAAGAAGCGTTCAAATCCCTCTGAAAAAATACGATTGGCAATTCCACGTACTTCCGCATTTCCTAACTTAGTCTTGGTCTGTCCTTCAAATTGTGGATTTGGATGTTTACAAGAAATAATCATAACAATTCCTTCTCGAACATCTTCTCCAGTAAGTGGCTCATCATTTTCCTTTAACAACTTATTATTTAATGCATATTTATTCAATACTCGTGTTAAAGAAGCCCGGACACCATCTTCATGTGTTCCTCCTTCTGGTGTCGTAATATTGTTAACAAAAGAATAAATACTAGCATTATATGATTCATTGTATTGAAGAGCTACTTCAAGCGAAATATCATTTTCTTTTCCTGAGATATCGATGATCGTTGGATGAATCGGTGTCTTATTTTCGTTTATCATCTTGACGTATTCACTGATGCCCCCTTCATACAAGAAGATATCCTTTTTTTCATCTTCTCTTTCGTCCATTAAAATAATTCGAAGACCACGATTCAAAAAGGCCAACTCACGCAAGCGATTTTTTAGCGTATCATAATTAAATATCGTCGTCTCTGTAAAAATCTCTGGATCTGGCTTAAAAGTAACTGTCGTACCAGTACGATCCTCTGAACAATGATCGATAATTTTTAAATCTTCCACAGGATGTCCACCGTTTTCATAACGTTGATAATAAACATTTCCATTTTTATAAACTCTAACTTCTAGCCATTCTGATAAAGCATTGACGACAGAGGCACCTACCCCATGCAATCCACCAGATACTTTGTATCCTCCACCGCCAAATTTTCCTCCGGCATGTAAGACAGTATAAACAGTTTCCACCGTCGATTTACCAGTTTTCGGATGAATTTCAACAGGAACACCTCGACCGTCATCTTTTACTGTTATCGTATTTCCAGAGTTGACGATTACTTCAATATCATCAGCATAGCCAGCCATGGCTTCATCGATTGCATTATCGACGATTTCCCATACCAAATGATGAAGCCCCCTTTCACTCGTGGAACCAATATACATTCCAGGACGTTTTCTAACTGCTTCTAAACCCTCTAATACTTGAATAGAAGATGAATCATATGAATTATTTAATTTTTCCATTTTATCTTCTCACTTTCTTCTCTATTTTGCCATTTTTAATTTCAAAAATAGTCGCATCTTTGACTATTTTTCTTTGAACATTTTTTAAATCTGTCGTCGTTATAATACTTTGAATATCTTGTTTAACATACTCTAAGAGACGATTCTGTTTTTTTATATCAATCTCACTAAAAATATCATCTAATAACAAAATGGGCTTGGTTTTTGTATACTGTATAAAAATATCAATTTCTGCCAACTTATGAGCCAGTACTGCTAATTTTTGTTGTCCTTGAGAACCAAACAATTTTAAATCTTGCTCATTCAAAAAATATGAAAAATCATCACGATGAGGTCCAAATAACGTCATACCTTGCATTAACTCTCTTTGATAATTTTCTTCAAATTTTTTCTTTAAACTCATCTTAATATTGGCTTTTTCAAAAGAAGAGAACAGAACATTCGGTTCATATTTTAGTTGTAATCCACCAAAATTAGTAATTTTTTCATAAATCGTACCAATTTGACGATTAATAAAATCGACGTATTCTTTTCTTTTTTGATAAATCAAAACAGATTTTTCAATCAATTGATCGGTTAGAATCTTCAAATAGGAAAGATCAGCCAAATGATTCACATACAAAAGTTTTAAATACTCATTTCGAGTTTTTAAAATTTTATTATATTCATTATAAGTTTTTAAATAAACATGTGACATTTGACTTATTTGAACATTTAGTAAATTTCGACGAACACTAGGAGAACCCTTAATAATTTCTAAATCATCTGGAGTAAAAAGAATAACATTCAAATTAGAAATATAATCAGATATTTTTTTTATTTCTTTTTGATTAAGAAAAACCTTCTTATCTTTTGGTAAAAAATCAATTTCTAAATCTTTAATGACTCTATCTACTCTAATCGTACCCTTTATTTTAGCTTGTTCTTTACCAAACTGAATAAGATTAGATTCCATTCCGTTACGATAAGATTTCGTCAAGGCCAATAAATAAATGCTTTCTAAAATATTCGTCTTTCCTTGGGCATTGTCCCCCACAATAATATTTAATTTATCATGAAATGAAATAGCCACTTTGTCATAATTTCTAAAATTTAACAAAGAAATTTTTCTTAAAATCATTTAAAGCCACTAAAAACCCTCATATTCTCACCTATCCCTATATCTGATACTCCTATACATACAATATAATTATATCATAAAAACGCTTAAAAAACATAAAAAAAGAACTTTTTTGTTCTTTTCTTAACTCTTTCTTCGATGCATAATTGCCTCTAATCGCGTTGCTCTTAAAATTTGATTTTCGATAGAACGATAGGAAATAGGTAAAATAATTTCTTGATTATTTTTAAAGATAATCTTGGTATTTTGGTCCATCTTTTCATAGGATTTAATTTGATTTAATGCGATCCAACTACAATCATAACTAGATGGAGAAACCGTTGGAAAGAAGATCAAATCTCTCGATTCTTCCACAATAACAGGAACTTTATATCGACTACTTCCTAAAATATTTTGACTTCCCTGCTCTCTTCCTTCATAAGAACTACCAAAGTATTGACAACTATAATCCATTATTTTATATGGTTTTTCCTCAAAAACATACTGATTGTCTTCTTCTAAAATCTCGCTTTTCCCTGATTCTTTAAATAATACTGCCAAAGTTCCATCGTTAATTTCGTACATATTTTTCCCCCTTTAGTAAGCCATATTTCGACTTACACCTTTTAATATATACTCTTCTTATGTCGAAAAAACTAGAACTTTGTCTAAAAAAGAAAAAAAGAATTTCAAAATTCTTTTAATAAGTACGAATTGGCAATACCAATTGCGTAAGAGAATCACCGTTTGGATCTTTTAATAAAATTGGTTTTACTTCCCCTACAAACTTAATTTCTACTTTTTCATTAGAAAAAGATTTTAATGCCTCCATCATATATTTTGCACTAAACGAAATTTTAATATTTTCTGAATTATTTTTCTCAATATTCATTTTTTCTTCTACTCGACCAATTTCTGCAGAAGAAGAACGTAAAATCAATGTCTGATCTGATGTTTCTAACGTTACGATATTTTTTTCACGATCGCTAGTTAAAATACTTGCTCGATCGATCACACTATAAAACTCATCTAAGTTAACTGTCACATTTAAAAATGATTCTTGTGGCATCAAATTACTAGTATTTGGATAAGTACCATTGATCAAACGAGATTGAAACAAAATATTTTCATATTCAAACAAGATTTTACTGTTGAAAATATGGATTGCAATATCTTCATCACTCTCCCCCATGATACGAGAAAATTCAACTATGTTCTTGCTAGGAATAACTACATTATAATTTTCTTCATAAAATTCTTTTAAATTGACAATTTTTCTTGCTAAACGATAAGAATCAGTTGAATTACATTCTAAAATATTGCCAACAATATTAAAGTTAATTCCTGTTAAAACCGGTTTTGCTTCGTCAGTAGAAGCAGCAAAAGAAGTTTGCATAACAATTTCTTTAAATACTTTATTATTTAAAAGAATTGGTTTTTTATTTTTCTCTAAATTAATATTAGGATATTCTTTTTCACTAATTCCATTTAAAGTAAATTCACTATTAGCCGTATAAATCAATATTTTTAATTCATCCACCACTTCAATATTAATATATTCATCTGGAAGTTTTCTAACAATATCTAATACATACTTTCCTTGTATAATGATACTTCCCTGCTTTTCTACTTTCATTTTATTTTCTTGATCATTTAATATATAAGTTTGAATAGTAATATCATTATCAGAAGCAGTTAATATTAAGCGATCTTTACTAAGTTCAAATTTAATACCTGATAAAACAGGAATTAGATTTTTAGTAGAAATTGCCTTTGATACTTTGTTTAACCCCTCTAATAAAACATCTTTTTTAATTGTTAATTTCATATGTATTCCTTCTTTCTTTTATCTTTTTTATATTATTACTGTGGAAACTGTTTAAAAGTCAATTTTTCTTAGTAAAATCAATCATTTTACTTTGTTTTCATTGTGGAAAAGAATATGGATAAGTAAGAGTTATCCACATGATTAGTGAATATCTTGTTGAATTTTGTCGATGATGTTTGCAAGTTCTTTGTTGGTTTTGATTTCTTTTTCAATTTTTTCTACTGAGTGCATGACGGTAGAATGATCTTTTCCACCAAATTCTGTTCCTATTTTAGGAAAAGATTCATTGGTTAGTGTTCGGCAAAGATACATGGCAATTTGCCGTGGAAAGGCAATGTTAGAACTACGTTTTTTAGATTTCATATCTTCGACGGTAATTTGAAAGTATTCTGAAACGATTTTTTGAATCTTGTGAATATCATTTTTTTCACTGATTCCCTTATTAATATAATCTTTTAAGGCCTCGATCGCAAGATCTACTGTAATATTTGCTCCACCCATTATGGTAGAATACGCGATCAGTCGAGTAATAGAGCCCTCTAGTTGCCTTACGTCACTTCCCATATTAGAAGCAATGTATTCGATTACGTCATCAGGTATTTCTTTTTCCACAGCGCCTGCGGAAATTTTTTTTCTTAAAATTGCTACGCGCAGTGCAAAGTCTGGTGGAAAAATATCAACGGTCAATCCCCAGCAAAACCGTGTTCGCAATCGATCTTCTAACAACTTTAAATCATCAGGAGATCGATCAGAAGAAATGATAATTTGTTTACTGTCGCTATACAAAATATTGAACGTGTGGAAAAATTCTTGTTGTGTTTGGGTTGCTCCACCTAAAAATTGAATATCATCAATAATTAACACATCAACATTGCGATATTTGTTTTTAAAAAATTCTACATAATTGAAATTTGTACCACTATCATCCTTTTTATTGATTCCAATAAAATCCTGAATAAATTGATCACTTGTAACATATAACACTTTTTTATTGGTGTTTTGGATAATATAATTTCCAATGGCGTGCATCAAGTGCGTCTTCCCTAGCCCACTGTTTCCATAAATAAACAAAGGATTGTACATCTTTCCGGGGTTTTCTGCAACAGAAAGTGCGGCAGCATGAGCAAATTTATTACTGTTTCCGACTATAAAATTATCAAAGGTATAATTTGGGTTTAAATTAGATTGTGCTGCACTATTGTAAGGAACTCCACTAGGCATAGGACGATCTTGTTGTGTTAAAAAGTTTTTTTCTTCTTTTACGATTTCATCTTTTAAAATAAATTCTAATTCGAAATTTGTTCCCGTAATAGTATTAAGTGTCTCACAAATTAGGTTGTAATAGTTATCTGATAAATGCTTTTTATGAATGGGCATAGGAACAATAATTGTTGCTTTTTCATCTTTTAATTCATATAATTCAGTTTCACTAAACCAAGTTTCATAAGAAAGTGAAGTTACTTCTTCTTTTATGGCATTTAAAAAGTTAGTCCATAAAACTGCAACATTCATGACATCACCTCCCTGAATATGAATAAAGTTCAACCAATTTCATTGTAACGTAAAATTGTGGAAAAAGAAAGATAAAAAACGTGAAAAAATTTTATTCACAACCTATCCACAATGTTTTGCACAAATAAAAGATTGAAATTAAAAAGAAAAATAGACTTTTCCACAAAATAGAAATTCACATGCGCAAAAAAGTTATACACACCTATGTGGAAAAGTGGAAAAAGAAAAAAACGTAAAAATAAAAGGTTTTGATTGACATTTTAAAGAATTTATTATTATAATAATGTAGATTTATGTCTGGAGGTGGGATCATATGAAAAGAACGTATCAACCAAACAATCGTAAAATGGCTAAGAAACATGGATTTTTTGCACGGGTAAAAACGAATGTATTAAAAAAACGTCGTCAAAAAGGTCGTAAAAGATTATCAAAATAATTTCCACTGGAATCCAGTGGTTTTTTACTATTTAAAGTAGTAGGGGAAGAATCATGAGAAAAGAGAATGTCTTAAAAAATAACTATGAATTTAATCGCATTATTGAAAATCAAGCATATCGCAAGAATCGGTACTTTGTGGTATATTTTGTGCCTAATTTTTTAAATCATGCACGATTTGGTATATCGGTTGGTAAAAAAATAGGTAAGGCAGTAGTAAGAAATCGTTTGAAAAGGCAAGTACGAAGTATTGTCGATGAAAATAAAAAGTACTATTCAAATGGCTTCGATTATATTATAATGGTAAGGAAGGGCTGTTTGTCTATTTCATATCAAGAGATGAAAATGCAGTTGTACCAATTGTTAAATCAAATAGAATTAAAGGAGAAAACATATGAAAAAAAATAACAAATTGAAAGTACTTTTAATTGTCGCAATGTTACTTATTACTACTGGATGTACTACTACTTTGACGGATAAAGATAAAAAACCAGTAAAAAATCCAGAGACAGGACAAAGTTTGACAGAAAATATCTTATGTCAGCCAACGGATGAAGAAACGATAAAAATATATGAAGAACATGGCGTGAAAATAGAAGATTTTCCAAGTTGTGAAAATTTTAAAATTACATCAGGGGGATATGAAGGACTATGGAATAGTATTTTTGTAAAGCCACTTGCTTACGTAATTTTATGGATTGGAAAATATATCAATAGTTATGGGTTATCTCTTATTTTAGTTAGTATTTTGATACGACTCATTGCTTATCCAATTACTAAAAAAACAGCAATTCAATCAGAACTAATCAAAAAAGCCAAACCAGATATTGATCGCATTGAAAAGAAATATGCCAATAAAACGGATACAGAGTCGATGATGAAAAAAAGTCAAGAAATGACCTTGGTATATAAAAAATATAAAATTAGCCCCTTATCTGGATGCTTGTATGCATTTTTACAATTACCTTTGTTTATTGCATTTTTAGAGGCGATCAATAGAGTTCCTGCTATATTTGAAGAAAAAATGTTATTATTACAGTTAGGTACGACTCCAGTAGTTGGTTTCGGTACTAGCACTTGGTATATGTATATATTGTTGACGATAGCCATCGGGGCATCTACTTATTTTTCTTTTAAGTTAAATGCTACTACTGCTTCCAATGAAATGGGTATGAAGCACATGCCTAAAATTATGACAGGAATGATCATTTTAATGGGATTGTTTATGCCATCTGCTTTAGGATTATACTGGATTTCCACAAATGTCTTTACTATCGTTCAAAATATTATTGTAAAAAGGAGTAAGTTGTTGAATGAATAAACATGAATACATTGGGAAAACTTTAGAAGAAGCCAAGAATATGGCCATGACAGATTTAAGAGATACGCTTGATCACTTATATATTAAAGAAGTTCCTATGAAAAATGGACTTTTTAATAAAAAAGTCAAGATTGAAGTCATCGAACAACAAGATATTATAGATTATATTAAAAACTTTCTTTTGGATATTATAAAAAAGATGGGAATTGTTACTCAAATCGAAATCAAAAAAAGGGAAGACACGGTTAATTTTATCTTATATTCTGATCATAATGCTTTATTGATTGGAAAAAACGGAAAAACTTTAGATGCACTTACTACTGTTATTAGACAAATGTTATTGCATGAATTGGAGCAGCCATTTCACTTTTTAATCGATGTAGAAGAGTATAAATTAAAAAGACAGTATGAGTTAGAACGAATGGCAAAAAAAATAGCAAAAGAAGTAGGAAAGACAAAAATTGAAGCAAAGTTAGATCCAATGAATTCTTATGAGAGAAGAGTCATTCACAATATTTTAAGTGATCGAACTGATGTTTATACAGAAAGTGTAGGAACAGAACCAAATCGTTACATTGTAATTAAACCAAAGGAAGAGTAAACTCTTCTTTTTTCTATGAAAAATATTTCCCAGGAAATAATTTAATGCTATAATAAGCGAAGGAAGTGATACTATGGATGATACGATTGCAGCAATTTCAACTGCCTTAGGAGTAGGAGCTATTTCGATTATTCGAGTAAGCGGAAAAGACGCTATTGCAACAGTAAATCAACTTTTTAGTGGAAAAAATTTAGAAAAAGTTCCTAGTCATACCATTCATTATGGATATATAAAAGATCAAGATGAGGTAATTGATGAAGTGTTGGTAACTGTTATGAAAAGTCCTAAAACATTTACGACAGAAGATGTAGTTGAAATTAATTGTCATGGAGGAATTACAACTACTAACAAAATTTTAGAATTGTTACTTAGCAAAAACATTCGTTTAGCAGAGCCGGGAGAATTTACTAAACGTGCATTTTTAAATGGGCGTATTGATTTGATGAGCGCAGAATCTATTATGGATTTAATTCAAGTAAAAACAGATAAAGCACGAAAAATGGCGGTACAAGGGATTCAAGGAAAACAAAGTAAAATGATCCAAAACGTACGGCAAAAAATCTTAGAATTACTAGCAAATATAGAAGTAAATATCGATTATCCTGAGTATGAAGATATTGAAGTAATGACGAACGAAAAGTTATTACCTGAATTGGAAGAAGTCCAAAACGAGTTAACTGAAATCATTTCACAAAGTCAGAATGGACAAATTTTAAAAGAGGGAATCAAAACAATTATTATTGGAAAGCCAAATGTAGGAAAAAGTAGTATATTAAATCGCTTATTAGACGAAGAAAAAGCGATTGTAACAGACATTGAAGGAACAACAAGAGACACGGTAGAAGGTAGTATTCAATTGAATGGAATATTATTGAATATGATTGATACAGCAGGAATTAGAAAAACAGATGATGTAGTAGAGCAACTTGGCGTCAATAAAAGTTTAAGTTTGATTGATCAAGCAGATTTGATTGTTGTAGTGTTAGCAAACAACGAGCCCCTTTCTCAAGAAGATCTTGAAATTTTAGAGAAGACAAAAGATAAAAATACGATAGTAGTGATCAATAAAAATGATTTACCATCTAAATTAGATAAGACAATTTTAAAAGATAGAGTGGTAATTGAAACGAATACTGTAACATTAAATGGAATTGATAGTTTACAAAAGAAAATATTAGAATTATTTCATTTAAATCAATTAGAACAACAAGATTATACTTATTTATCCAATGCTCGCCAAATTGCCTTAGCAAAAGAAGCAAAAAATAGTTTGAACGATGCAAGATGCGGCTTGTTAGAGCAGGTACCTATCGACATGGTAGAAATTGACATCAAAAAAAGTTGGGATAAATTAGGAGAAATTATTGGGGAAACTTATACAGAAGAATTGATAGATCAATTGTTTAAGCAATTTTGTTTAGGAAAATAAATTATTTCCCGGGAAATAATTTGTGAATAAAATAGGTGCAAATCCTATTTTTTTCTAAGAAAAAGATTTATAATAGGAATATTTCAAAGGAAGTGAAAACATGAAATATGAAGTTATTGTTGTAGGAGGAGGGCATGCTGGCTGCGAAGCGGCTTTGGCAACGGCAAGACTAGGTCATTCTACTTTATTGGTAACGAGCAATATTCAAAATGTTGCAGACATGCCTTGTAACCCATCGATTGGGGGCCCTGCTAAAGGAATTATTGTAAGAGAAATTGATGCCTTAGGTGGGGAAATGGCAAATAATATAGATCACAGTTCTTTACAGATGAAAATGCTGAATACAAAAAAGGGGCCAGCAGTACAAGCATTAAGGGCTCAAGGGGATAAAATTACCTATCCGCAACAAATGTTGAAAACATTATCACAACAACAGAATTTAGAATTAAAAGAAGCAATGGTTAAAACATTGGTGGTCGAAAATTATAAAATCAATGGAGTTGTATTGGAAGATGGTACTGAAATTCAAGGGAAATCCGTAATTTTAACAACTGGTACCTACTTGAATGCTATGATTTTAGTTGGAGATCAGAAAAAATCTAGTGGACCTCATGAAGAAAAGCCGTCGAAGTATTTAAGTAATCATCTATCTCAATTAGGATTTAAGATTATCCGACTAAAAACAGGAACACCGCCTCGTATTGCTAAAGATAGCATTGATTTTTCAAAAACGCAGTTAGAACCAGGCGATGATCGCGCTTATGCATTTTCTTTTGATAATGAACCGCAATATGTTCCTAAAGATCAATTACCATGTTATTTGGTTTATTCTAATGAACAAACTCACAAAATTATTAAAGAACATCTACAAGAATCTAGTATGTATGGTGGTTATGTGGAAGGTATTGGACCACGATATTGCCCATCTATTGAAGATAAAGTAGTTCGTTTTCAAGATAAAGAACGGCATCAATTGTTTTTGGAGCCGGAAAGTATTTATTACGATGATATTTATTTACAGGGATTTTCTACTAGTATGCCTCATTATGTACAGGAACAAATGGTACACAGTTTAAAAGGTCTAGAACATGCCGTGATCAAGAAATATGCGTATGCAATTGAGTATGATGCGATTGATCCTTTGCAATTAAAGCCAACTTTGGAAACAAAGTTAATTGAAAACCTATATACAGCAGGACAAATAAATGGAACGAGCGGATATGAAGAAGCCGCATGTCAAGGATTGATGGCAGGAATCAATGCTAGTTTAAAACTTAGAAAAAAAGAACCGTTCATTTTAAAAAGAAATGAGGCCTATATTGGTGTTTTAATCGATGATTTAATCACCAAAGGAGTAAAAGATCCATATCGCCTATTGACGTCTAGAGCGGAATATCGTCTTTTATTGAGACATGATAATGCCGATTTACGCTTGCGAGAATATGGATATCAAATTGGTTTGATCGACGAAAATCGTTATCAAAAATTAAAAGCCAAAAAAGAAGCAATTGAAAATTTATTAGAAAAGTTAAAACATATTAAAATAACTCCTACCCAAGAAGTAAATGACTATTTAAATTCAATTTCAACTGCCATTATCAAGGATGGAACAACACTCTATCAATTGTTAAAACGCCCTGAAATAACATTTGATCAATTACAACATTTTCATTTATTTGAAGAAGAACAAGAGGTAAAAGAGCAAGTTGAGATTAATATAAAATATGAAGGGTATATAAAAAAGGCCCAAAAAGAAGCCGAAAAAATGCTTCAATTAGAGAATAAAAAAATACCAGAATATATTGATTATGACAAAATACCGAATTTGGCCAGTGAAGCACGCCAAAAATTGCAACAAGTAAAACCGATGTCTATTGGCCAAGCCACACGAATTAGTGGAGTAAATCCTGCTGATATTTCAGTATTGATGGTTTATTTAAAAAGGATGGAGTCAAATGAATAGAGAACAATTTTTATGTGAGTTACAAGAAATGGATATCAAATTAACGATAGAACAGCAAGATCAGTTAGAAAAATTTTATCATTTATTAAAAAGTTGGAATGAAAAAATGAATTTAACGCGAATTATAGAATTAGAAGATGTTTATTTAAAACATTTTTATGATAGTTTAACTTTAGTGAAAGCCGTTGATTTAAAAAAGATAAATAGCGTATGTGATATAGGAAGCGGGGCTGGTTTTCCAGGGATCGTTTTAAAAATCGTCTTTCCACATTAAAAAGTAATACTGATTGATAAACTGTTAAAGCGAGTAAATTATTTAAATGATATTATTGAAAAATTACATTTAACCGATATTGAAGCCATTCATACTAGAGCAGAAGATTATAAAGAACAACAATTTGATTTGGTTACAGCAAGAGCGGTAGCTAATTTAGATACCCTTTGTTCTTATTGCTTGCCATTAGTAAACAAAAATGGTGTATTTATAGCAATGAAAGGGCATTTAAATGAAGAGTTAAAAGAAAAAATCACATTATGTAAAAAGCATCATTGTCAAATTGAAAAGGTGATTTCGTTTCATTTGCCATATGAGAATAGCATTCGTAATTTAGTTGTAATAAAAAAATTTGAAAGAAGTTAAAAAAGATGTTATAATGATATTATAGGGAAATTAAAAGAATAAGTGAGGGATAGCATGCATTCTGAAAACGAAGTAGTATATTTGTATTTAGATGATATTATACCAAACAGATTTCAACCAAGAGAAGTTTTTGATGATCGGGCTTTGCAGGAATTGGCTATGTCAATAAAAGAACATGGAGTCATTCAACCAATTATCGTACGAAGTATTGGGGATAAGTATGAGATCATTGCTGGAGAACGTCGTTATAAGGCATCTGCTTTGGCTGGTTTAACCAAGATTCCAGCAATCATACGTAATTTAGATGATAAAGAAAGTTCTAAAGTGGCATTGCTTGAAAATTTACAGCGTAAAGATTTGAATGCCATTGAAGAAGCAAGAACGTATCAAAAAATATTAGAGTTAGATCAAATGACTCAGGAAGAACTTGCTAGAACTATGGGAAAAAGTCAACCTGCGGTTGCGAATAAGTTACGTTTGTTGACATTACCTGAAGAAGTACAAGATGCTTTATTGAAAGAAAAAATTTCAGAAAGACATGCCAGAAGTTTGTTGGCTTTAGATCGAGCAGATCAACAAATTCAAATGATGAACGAAGTAATCAATGAACGAATGACTGTAAGAGAATTGGATAGTAGGATTAAAGCATTGAAAAATCCCCAAGAAGGAACAGATACTAGCAATGTAAGAAGTTATAATCCATTGGATAATCCAAGTAAACCGCGATTTATTTTAGATCCATTACCAGAAGAGACACAAAATGAAGAAACCAAAGAACCTGTAATACCATCTCAAAGTGAAAATATACAAGAAGAAAAACCGCTTGCTGACTTAGATTATTTATTAAACCTAGATGTAAAAAAACAAGAACCCAAAATGAGTATGGCAGAACAATTAGAACAAGAATTAGCCAAGAGTCCGGCAGAAGACTTGATACTACCAACAAAAACGGAACCACAACCAACAGAAAAGAGCACTCCTGAAATAGAAGAGTTATTAGATGTAGAAGATAGTCCACCACAACCAGAAGTTTTACCTAATAGGTATGATTTAAAAACAGCCATTGGCCAAACGAGAGAATTAATTAAGAATATGGAAAAGAATGGTTTAGTAATCAACACCGAAGAAATGGATTTTGAAAATGTTTATCAAATAACCATTAAAATTGATAAAAATAAATAGATGAAAAACAAAAGTAGATAAAAATCTACTTTTTTGCTAAAAGCATTTAAAAAAAATAGATTTTTTGTTAAAATATATTATATTAGGAATTGAAGGAAAAGGTGAAGAAGATGGGAAAGATTATTTCGTTGGTTAATCAAAAAGGTGGCGTTGGTAAAACCACTACTAGTATCAATCTTTCTGCATCGTTGGCAGCACTAGGAAAAAAGACTTTGTTGATCGATTTGGATCCACAAGGAAATACGACGACAGGTGTAGGAATTAACAAGGGGGATATTGAAAGAAGTGTGTACGATGTTTTGACAGGTAACTGTTTGTTGGAGCAGGCCATTATTAAAACGAAATATAGAAATTTATTTGTTTTGCCAGCAACGATCAATCTAGCAGGAATTGATATTGAATTGATGGAAAAAAGTCAACATGAACCCGGCTTCGTTAAGGGAAGTCAGTTAAAACAGCATTTAGATCCCATTAAAGATCGATTTGATTATATTATAATTGATTGCCCACCGTCTCTTGGTTTAATTACAACGAATGCATTAACAGCATCTAACTCGGTCATCATACCTGTACAATGTGAGTTTTTTGCTTTGGAAGGGATTATGCAATTATTAAATACGATTATGTTAGCGCAGAAGAGTTTGAATCCCAACTTAGATATTGAAGGAGTACTGTTGACCATGCTAGATTCTAGAACAAATCTTGGATTTGAAGTCGTAGAAGATATTCGTAAATTTTTTAAAGAAAGAGTTTACAATACTATTATTCCAAGGTTGATACGCTTGACGGAAGCACCATCACACGGGGAACCGATCATTGCATATGATCCGAAAAGTAGGGGTTCGGAAGCATATCTAAATTTAGCAAAGGAAGTGATTGAAAGAAATGGAAACTAGTAAGCGAAGAGCGCTAGGTAGGGGCTTAGAAGAATTATTTCACAACGAACCAATCGATTACGATAAAATAGAAGAAAAAATTATTACGGATACACCCAAAGAGGCAATCACAGAATTAAAGTTGAGCGAACTTAGAAGCAACCCTTATCAGCCACGTCAAACGTTTGATGAAGAAGCATTGCAAGAGTTAGCCAATTCTATTAAGGAGCATGGGGTTTTTCAACCCATTATTGCCAAGAAGAGTATCAAAGGATATGAAATTATTGCGGGAGAAAGAAGAGTAAAGGCATCACTTTTAGCAGGCCTTGAGACCATCCCAGCCATTGTTCGTGATTTTAGCGATGAAGAAATGATGGAAATTGCTTTACTTGAAAATCTACAAAGAGAAAATCTAAGTTCTTTAGAAGAAGCAACCGCATATCGTAAATTAATTGAAACTTTAAATCTTACACAAGATCAACTTGCCAAACGTTTGGGAAAAAGTCGTAGCCATATTACAAATATGTTGGGCTTGTTAACCTTGCCAGAAGAAGTAAAAGATTTATTAGTAGATAACAAAATCTCAATGAGTCATGCCCGTGTATTGAGTAAGATAGAAGATAAAGACAAAGTAGTTGCGTTGGCTAATCGTATTGTTCGAGAAAATCTCAACGTACGCAAAATTGAAGAATTGGCTACGCAAGAAGAATACGAAAAGAAAAAACCAAATGTACGACATATCACACATAATGCATATCGTGAAGTAGAAGAAATGTTGGGCGATAAATTAGGAACCAAAGTAAAAATCAAAAATAACAAGATTGAAATTACTTTTGTGAATGCCAATGATTTAAATAGAATTTTAGAAATTATGGAAATGGACAGATAGGGGGCTTCATCTATGCAAACGATCCTAGATTTTCTATTCAAAAAAGAAGTATACTTACCAATTCTTTATATTGTATTAGGTATTGTTCTATATTTTATTGGAAAGAGTATCATGACAAGAGTATTTGCAATTAAATTAAAACACCACGATAACCAAAATAGAGCAAAAACTATTCAATTATTGCTGCAAAACATCATGAAATATATTATCGGTGCCTTTGTAATCTTAGCAATTTTAACGGTGTATGGAATTGATGTAAAAGCAATTTTGGCTGGATTAGGAATTGCTGGGTTGGTTCTTGGCTTAGCACTTCAAGATACCATCAAAGATTTTTTATCTGGTATGACGATTATATTAGAAAATCAATATATGATCGGAGATACCATCGAAGTAAATGGTTTTAAAGGAGAAGTGATCTTTTTAGGGTTAAAGACAACTAGAATCAAGCATTATGAAGGAGAAGTCATGATCATCTCCAATCGTAATATTACGCAAGTGATCAATTATAGTGCTGAACCATCTTTAGCCATAGTAGATGTATCGATTTCTTATGAAAGTGATATTGCATTAGTCGAAAAAACATTAGCATCTCTAGCAAAAAAATTGACCAAAGAATTGCCAAAAATTAAAGGAGAAGTCCAATCGTTGGGTATCAATGAAATGGGAGATTCTGCTTTGATTTATCGTATGGTCGTACCGGCTGAACCAATGCAACACTATGAAGTAGAAAGAGAAATGCGAAAGCAAATCAAGTTGGCTCTCGATCAAGAACATATTAAAATTCCTTATCCACAAATAGAGGTTTATCATGGAAAATAAAAAAGAATATCAATTGGGCTCTATTGTCATGATGAAAAAGCAACATCCTTGTGGTTTTAATGAATGGGAAATCATGAGAGTTGGAGCAGATATCAAAATCCGTTGCTGTCACTGTAATCGATCTATTATGTTGCCGAGAGTAGAATTTAATAAAAAAATAAAAAAGGTTATTTCCTAGAAAGGAACCCAAAATGAAAGAAAAGAAAAAATTAAAGTTGAAAAAATTTCGTTTTCATCCTGTTACGACGATGATTTTGTTAATTTTGTTTGTCGTCGTTTTAAGTGGTATTTTATCTGCCTTTGAAATGCAAGCCACATATAATCAGGTCAATCCTAATACATTACAACTAGAACCAACATTGGTTACTGTTAAAAGTTTACTAAACTATGATGGCATGAAATACATTTTTAGTAATGCTGCTCGTAATTTTATCAGTTTTGCTCCACTGAGTATGTTATTGATTGCTTTAATTGGATTAAGTGTTGCACAAGCAACCGGATTGATCGATACTGTGATTAAACGTTATTTTAGTAAAATGAACAAAAGAACGGTAACTTTTTTGTTGATTTTTTTGGCCACGATTTCTACACTGATTAACGAAATTGGCTATGTTGTACTCATTCCTCTTGGAGCCATGGTATTTTTAGCCAATGGAAGAAATCCTCTTGCTGGAATTATTGCTGCTTTTTGTGGAGTTGCGTTTGGATATGGGGCAACATTGTTTGTCGGATCTTTAGAAGTAGGACTAATTCCTTATACGACTAGCGCTGCTCATCTGATTGATGAATCCTTCCATGTTAGTTTAACTTCCAATTTATTTATCATCATTGCTACAAGTATTCTACTTTCTGTTGTAGGAACCATCATCGTGGAAAAAATTGTGGTACCACGTCTTGGTCGTTATAAAGAGAAAAAAGATTTCAGTCAAACAGAGGAAATTGAACTCATCGATGTGGAAGAAGAAGAACAGACCAAAATTAAAGAAGAAAAATATCAAAAACGCGGACTTCGTTTTGCTATGATTTCAGGACTGATCGTTGTTTTATCTTTTATTTACATGATTATTCCTAATTTACCTGCTTCTGGAATGTTACTCGACATGTCAGAAAATACATATCTTAATCAACTATTTGGAGCAAATTCTTATTTTCAAGATGGTTTTACTTTTATGATGGCTCTTTTGTTCTTGATTATGGGAATTGCTTATGGAATTGGTGCGAAAACGATTAAAAGTGACAAAGATATCGTAAATGGTGCGACGAAATGTATGGATCAAATTGGACAATTAATCGTGTTAATCTTCTTCGCATCTCAGTTGATCTCGATTTTTAAAGAAACCAATATTGGAACGATTATAACGGCTTGGGGAGCCAATTTGATTAGTGATCTATCATTTTCTGGAATTCCTCTTATCGTAGTGATTTTATTAGTCATAGCCATAGCCAATTTATTTTTAACGACTCCAACTTCCAAATGGTTGATTTTATCACCCGTGGTAGTACCAGCATTGATGCAATCTAATATTTCACCACAATTTGCTCAGTTTTTATTGCGTGCAGGAGATTCTATGACCAACGGAATTACTCCATTACTTGCTTATTTTGTAATTTTCATTGGTTATTTAAATATTTATAATTTAAATAAAGAAAAACCAATTACCATTAAACAAGCAATTGGTATGACGATGCCGTATTGTTTACTCATCAGTGCATTTTGGATTTTGTTAGTCATCGGGTGGTATCTTATCGGCTTACCAATTGGACCTGGAGTGTATCCAACGATTTAAAAGTGTAGCAATGCACTTTTTTTTATCTTACACATTATGTTATAATAAAAAAACAGAAAGAAGGGATATTATGGGATTGACAGCCGGCATTGTCGGACTACCTAATGTAGGAAAATCCACATTATTTAATGCTATTACTAAAAAAAATATTTTAGCGGCCAATTATCCATTTGCTACAATCGATCCAAATGTGGGAGTAGTTACGGTTCCTGACAAACGTTTGGAAGTATTAGAAAACATGTATCTACCAGAACGTCTGATCGCTACAAGTTATGAATTTACAGATATTGCTGGTTTAGTAAAAGGAGCATCAACCGGAGAAGGATTGGGCAATAAGTTTTTATCACATATTCGCGAAGTAGATGCAATTTGCCAAGTAGTTCGTTGTTTTGATGATCCAAATATCATTCACGTAGAAGGAAGCGTCGATCCAATTCGAGATATTGAAATTATTAACTTAGAACTGATTATATCGGATCTTGAAATTATCAACAATCGTATTGATAAAGTAGAAAAAAAAGCACGCACAACCAAAGACAAAGAAACATTAGAAGAAATCGAAGTGTTAAAAAAAGCCAAAGATGGATTAGAAAAAAATATTCCACTTCGTTTATTGAATTGGACGAAAGAAGAAAAAAACATCTTAAAACCATATAGTTTTCTTACCTTAAAGCCGATGATCTATCTTGCAAACATTAGCGAAAATGAATTAGATCAACCAGATAATGAATATGTAAAAGAAGTAAAAGAGTTAGCAAATAAAGAAGGAACGATTGCTATTAAACTATGTGCGAAAGTAGAATCAGAGTTAAGCGAATTAAATGATGAAGATAAACAAGAAATGTTAGAAGCGTTAGGAATGAAAGAAAGTGGACTAGATCAATTGATTAAAGCCACATACGATCTTTTAGGCCTTGCGACTTATTTTACGGTAGGTCCTGATGAAGTCCGTGCATGGACTTTCAAAAAAGGCATGAATGCTAAACAATGTGCAGGAATCATTCATAGTGATTTTGAAAAAGGGTTCATAAAAGCAGAAGTGATGAGTTACGAAGATTTGGTAACATGTGGCAATGAATTAAAAGTAAAAGAAGCAGGAAAAGCCCGTCTAGAAGGAAAAGATTATTTAATGCAAGATGGAGATATTTGTCATTTTCGTTTTAATGTATAAAAGTGGGACGAAAGGAATATTTTATGAAATCGAATATTGTCATTTTTGAATCGGGAATTTCCGATGGAATCATGAGCAGGAATAAGAAATTTTACGATGAAAAATTATCACAAGAAGAAATTAATCATCTTTTTTTAGAAACGCGTATAAAATTAGGTAAGAAATATCACTTTGATGGAAAGAAAATGTTTCAAGCCCAACAAAAAAGTGACCAAAAGCAAGTCAATTATCCGGATGGAGCATATATTGTTTTGGATGAAAAAAATATGCGAAAAGAAGATTTTTGGTACGAAGAATTACCGGCTGATATATTGTTGATCACAAAAAATTATCCAAATATTGTAGTCGGTCATCAAATGGCTGATTGTCCTATTGTCATCGCCGAAGATAGGGCTGTGGGGGTAACTGCTCTTGCGCATTGTGGAGCATCTTATATCGATCGAAATTTACCTAGTCAAATCATCGATGCATTGCAAAAAGAGTATGATAGCAAAATAGAACACATTTATGTTTATATCGGAAGTTGTGCAAAGAAAGAAAATTATGTTTATGATACTTATCCAACATGGGCAAAAAATACACAATTATGGAAACAAAATATTACAAAGCAAAACGAAAAATACCATATTGATATGACACAAGCGATCGTGGATCAACTGGAACAAAAAGGAATCAAACACATCAAAATCAGTAATAGAGATACTATTAGCGATCCATTCTTTTATTCTCATTGTGCAAGTATACAAGGGAAGGAAAATAAGAAAGGACAAAATTTTGTAGGTTTTTTCTACCAATGAGTGGACAAATAAAAGGATATTTGCTATAATACAACCGAGTATTTGAAATACTCCTTGCTACAAAAGTAGCCAAAAGTCCAAAAGGAGGTGTAAAAAATGAAAAAGTATGAAGTGATGTTTATCGTAAGACCTGATTTAGAAGAAGCAAACATCAACAGTGTTGCAGAAAGCATGAAGAAAGTATTAACAGATAATGGTGCTACGATCGTAGAAGAAAAACCAATGGGCCAAAGAGAGTTGGCATACGAAATCAACAAATATAAAACAGGATATTACTTTTTATATGTTGTAGAAGCAGCTGATGCCAAAGCAACCGAAGAATTTACTCGTATTGCACGCATTAACGAAGATGTAATTCGCAGTTTGGTTGTCAAAGTAGAAGCCGAAGAAAAGAGGTAAAAGATGAACAAAGTATTTTTAATTGGACGTCTTACAAGAGATCCCGAACTAAGATATACGACGAGCAACATTCCAGTTGCAACGTTTTCGATTGCGGTAAATCGTCCCTTTACGAATCAAGCAGGAGAAAGAGAAGCCGATTTTATCAATATCGTAGTTTGGAGAAAACAAGCAGAAAACATTAAAAACTATTTGACGCAAGGAAGTCAAATTGCGGTAGATGGACGTCTTCAAACTCGTAGTTATGATGGAGAAGACGGAAAAAAACGTTATGTGACAGAAGTTGTTGCGGATAATGTACAGTTTTTAGATTCTAAAAATCGTACTGGAGATGGTTCTAACAATGGAAATTATTCATCTCAAAATTCAGCAGGACCAACACCATATGATTTTGAAAGCCAATCTGCATCACCTAAGACAACAGACGTATCCAACAATCCGTTTGCTGATTTTGGTGCCAATATCGAAATTAGTGACGATGATTTACCATTTTAAAAAGGAGGAAAAACGATGGCAGAAGGATTTTATCGTAAAAAGAAAAAAGTATGCTACATGTGTACAGGAAAAGATATTAACTATAAAGATGTAGACACTTTAAAAAGATATATCAATGAAAAAGGTAAAATATTACCAAGACGTATTACTGGTGCATGTGCAAGACATCAAAGACACATTGCTGAACAAATTAAACGTGCTCGTGCAATTGCGTTGTTACCATATACAAAATAAGGAGTACTTAAGATACTCTTTTTTTATTCAAAATAAGAAAAGGAGCAAGATATGGAAGTAAAATATTCACCAAAAACCTATCGTTTTGCAAGAGATGTAGTGGGGTTTGCTATGAAGATTGTATTTCGACCTAACATTGAAGGAATTGAGAATATTCCGCAAGAAGGACCGTTTATCTTGGCGGGAAATCACAAATCGTTGCTGGATATTCCTCTAGTAGCGATGGCTTCTAAAAAAGATATTCGCTTTATTGCCAAGGAAGAGTTGTTTCATAATAAATTAGCAGGAAATACGCTGACAAAGTTGGGTGCCATTCCCATTAAACGCAACCAAGCCGATTTTAAGGCCATTCGTACGTCGATTGACGTATTAAAGAAAGGGAATATCTTAGGAATTTTTCCTGAAGGAACAAGACAAAAAGGTGAAGCTTTAGGACAGTTTAAAGCCGGTGCTTCTGTGTTAGCACTAAAGGGAAATTGTCCCATCATCCCTTTTGGTATCAGTGGCGAATACAAGATCGGAAAAAGCATTACGATACGTTTTGGAGAAGCCATTTCGATAAATAAAGAAGATGTCAAAGCCAATCGGGCCGATTCTCAGTTACAAGAACAAGTAAAAAAGTTAGTTTATCAAAAATAAAAATCGTTTGCTGATTATTTAAATCAACAAACGATTTTTTTTATTCTACAGATTGCAGAGAATCCAACATGTCAATTTTCTTTAAAATAAAGTGAGTAACAATTTGAACGATGATGCTGAATAAAATGATAATCAAGAAAGAAATGAAATAACTAAGCAATGTAATTTCTTTGGTAAATAAGATTTCATCCGTTTCGGCGATCATCAATACAAAAGCATTCAAAGAGAAACCAAAAAGGATACCTACTAAAATACCAAGTATCGTTAATATGATCGTTTCACGATATACGTAGATAGATACTTCTTTGTCGTGGAAGCCCAATACTTTTAAAGTAGCAATTTCTCTTCTTCGCTCGTTGATGTTAATGATCGTCAAATTGTACAAAACAGTGATAGCAAGAAATGTAGAAAAAGCAATGATAAGATAAACGATGTTGTTCATACCTGCAATGATGTCCTCGAACATATCCATATTGTCTTCCGTATATTGAATCATGCTAAATGTATTTTGATTCATTACTTGAGTAGCAAGTGTTTCTTTATCAATGTTAGAATCTAAGTTCACAAGATAACTGTTGTATGACGTATCGGTAAATATTTTATGATAGTAAGTTTCGTTCATATAAAGGTAATTGTTGATATAATTTTCACAAATCGCTGCTACATTCACAAAATATAGTTCGTTGTCTGTATTACGAATGGCAATATTTTCTCCTATTTTAACATCTAACATTTCTGCCATTTTTTGTGTGATGATGACACCATTGTCTGACAACTCTAAAGCATTACCATTTAAATCGTTTAAAACGATAAAATCATCCATTGGTTTATCATCTATAACGGCCACAAGTGAGAAAGATAAATTTTTATTTTGGGCTTTAAAAGTAAAACTTTCAATATGGGTAGCTAAGTAATCCGTAATATTTTGTTGATCAAAAAATTTTGTAATAGTTTCTTGATCGATTTCTTCTTTTTCATTTAATAATATGGTTGCATCATAAAGCTGAATTTCTTCAAATTGTTTTTGCATAAGATCATTCAAACTATCTTTGATCCCAAATCCTGTTAGCAACAAAGCTGTACATCCAGCAATACCGATAACGGTCATAATGATTCGTTTTTTATAACGAAATAAGTTTCGCATGGTTACTTTCCAAGAAAAAGATAGACGGTTCCACAAGAAAGGTATTTTTTCCAATAAAGTTTTTTTCCCAATTTTTGGTGCCTCTGGTCTTAGAATTGTAGCAGGAACTAATCGGAATGTTTTGGAAAGTCCTAAAATAACCACCAAACTCATGAGAACAAGAGTAGTAAAGATAATTAAGAGGCAAGCATATGGATTGGCATAAGTAGATAAACTAGGTAAAGTGAACGCTGCTGAATAAACAGTGTACAAAATTCGTGGAATAGTACTATATCCAATCGTTAAACCAACGATCAGTCCTATGATACAAGCAAAAAGTACATAAAATAAATAACTAAGGGCGATTGTTGACTTGCGAATACCTAATGAAACAAAACTACCAATTTCTCCACGCTCTTCTTCAATCATGCGCGTCATGGTGTTAAGTCCCATCAAAAAGGCAATTAAAATAAAGAAAACAGGGAATACTTGCGCGATGGAATCGACTTTGGTTGCACTTTCGTAAAAGGAAGTATAACCAATGTTATCTGCGCGTGTCAACAAATACCAAACCGGCTTTTCTATAGTGGCGACTTCTTCTTTTGCATCAACAATCTTTTGTTCAAAATTGGCAAGTTCTGTTACATATTGTTGATAATTATCTTCGTACTCCTGATAACCACTAGCAAGTTTTTTTTGCCCGTCAGAAATCGATTGCCAACTGGAATTTAATTCTGTTTGAACTTTTTGATAAGTGGATAGCCATTGTTGCTTTTGTGTTTGCAATTGTTCTTCTTGTACTTTGAGTTGCTCTTGTGTGGTTATGAGCAGTTCTAATTGCGATAGGGTGTTACTAAGAGTAGTAATTTGTTCTTGCACATTTTTATATTCTTCACTGCTAGGATCTAATTGTTCTAATTGTTGGTTCAAAGAAGAAATGGTTGTTTTTAACTCTTGAAACCTACTAGTCAAAGTTTCTTCTGTTAGTTGATAGTTTGCAAGTTGTGTAGTAAATTCTTGTTTGGCAAGTTCTAATTGTGCAAATCCATTATTTAATTGTGTTTCTGTAGTGCTTTTTTGGTTTTGTAACGTAACAATCGCATCTTCATACTGTATTTGAGCGTCCTCTAGAGTTGCTCGCTGCTGTTCTAATGTTTGTTTTGCCTCTTGAAACTTAGCATCATTTTCTTGCCTAATGGAAGCCATTTCGTTTTCTGCTTTGCTGATTTGATCCATGGCTTCTTTTAAGATTTCCTCATATCGAGCCGTTTCTCGCAGTGGTTTTAATTCTTGTAATTTGCTATTGACTGTTTCAATAACATCATCATAAGCCGAAGAGTAAGATATTTTTTCTTTACTTCCTTTGGCTGTTAAATAAATTTCCGTGTAGTAATCTAAAGTAAAGTTATCTTTTGGAATATAAAGATAATGATCTAACGTACCACTACCGATCGTTGAAATTCCTTTGTTATCATAGATGTATTCACTACTGTAAACAGTTCCTACCACCGTATATGTTTTGTTTTCAACAAAGTCGTTGGCTTCTTCTCCTAGGACAAGTTTTTCTCCTACTTCTAAGAAATCGTCTTCTACCAAACACTCCTGATCATTTTTTGGCATTCTTCCATTGATTAAAACAGGTTGATTTAAGTTGTCATTAAGAGACATGACTTTGACTACTTTTCCATTGATCAAGGTATCAAATGAATAACTTCCTTCTATTTGATCTACTTCTGTTGCCTCTTCAATAGAAGTAAGGTCATCTTGGGTTAATCCCATCGTACTTGTGATTTTAAAATCCATTAAATTGGTATCATCGTAGTAGTGATCTAATGTCTTGATCATGTCACTGGATGTTTCTCTTACTCCGGCAAAAAAAGAAGTACCTAAAATAACGATAAAAACCAGTGATAAAAATCGTCCAAGGGATTTTCTGATTTTTCGAAAACTGTTTTTAAAAATTAACATTACCAATCAATCTCCTTAACTAATTTTGGTTGCGTATTGATGATAACGTCTTCAATTTTTCCATTTTTTACTTTGATTACTTTATCAGCAATGGAAGCGATGATGGCATTATGGGTAATGATGATGGTTGTCGTTTTGGTTTTATGACAGGTATCTTGTAACAATGAAATGATCTTTTTTCCTGTTTTGGAGTCCAAAGCCCCCGTTGGTTCATCACATAATAAAATTTTAGGGTTCTTGGCAATTGCTCTAGCAATGGAAACTCGTTGTTGTTCGCCGCCAGATAGTTGTGCTGGAAAATGGTCTTTTCTGTTATAAAGACCTACTCGTCTTAAACTTTCTTTACTATCCGTTGGTTTTTTACAAATTTGACTCGCTAAAGAAACATTTTCTAATGCCGTCAAATTCCCAATTAAATTATAAAACTGAAATACAAAACCAATATCGTATCGTCTATAATCAGTAAGTTTATGAGCATTGTAGTGAGAAATATCTTCCCCATCGATCATAATACTTCCTTTCGTTGGGTTATCCATTCCTCCCAAAATATTTAAAATTGTTGTTTTTCCAGCCCCACTAGGACCTAAAATAACAACCAATTCTCCTTTTTCAATCTCAAAAGAAATATTATCGATGGCTTTAATGGTGATTTCTCCCATTTGATATTCTTTCGACAATCCTTTTACTTGTATGTATGCCATATTTTTCACCTTCTATGTTCTATCTAATCTCCATTACTATTATATCATAAAACCGATCAACAATCTTTTTTTCTATAGAAATTTATCGATGAAATTAGACAAAAATCTAATAGAATACGCGTCTCATTATAATGAAAAAAACACAAAGTTATGTTATAATGATAAATGAAACGAAATTTTCATTTCGTTTGAAAGGATAAAGGGAGGAAAAAATGAGTATTGTAGAGAAACAAAAACAGTTGAAGAGAATGATTCGACAGGTGAATAAAGTATTTATTGTCGCGCATCAAGATTTGGACTTAGATGCGATTGGAAGTTCTCTTGGTATGTACGAAATATTAAGACAACATCACAAAGAATGCTATCTTGTTATCAACGATCGAAAAAATGAACTAGGTGTTCAAAAAGTATTAGCAAAAGTGAAAAACAAAGTGAATATCCTTCGTAGTACAGAAGTTTCCGATCATTTAGATGAAAAAGACAAAAAAAACCTATTGCTCATTTTAGATACGAATAAAACTTATTTGTTACCAGATGAAAAACTTTTGACTTTGTTTCAAAAGGTGATCGTGATTGATCATCACGAGACGACTGAACAATCGATTGCGAAGGGACTAATCATCATTGACACTACAGTTTCTAGCACGTGTGAGATGATTACTCAGTTGCTTGATGGCTTTAAAGTTACCATAGATCCTTTTATCAGTACAGTACTGTTGTCAGGAATTGTTTTAGATACCAATAACTTTATGTTGAAAACAACATCTAAGACGTATTATACGGCATATTATTTAACCAAATTGGGTGCAGATCCCAAAAAAGTACAGTATTTATTAAAACAAGATTTAAAACAGTACATTGAACGACAAAAGACCATTACGGACGTTAAAATTTTGAAGCAAAATATTGCGTTGGCGGTTAGTTCTCCTCAAATTATCTACCGTCGCGAAGATTTGGCCAAAATTGCCGATACTTTGCTGCTTTTCAATGGAATTGAGGCCTCTTTCGTGATTGGAAAGATCTCCAAAACAGCCATAGGAATTAGTTCAAGATCGATGGGACATATTCCAGTTCAAGATATATTAGAGCAATTGGGTGGAGGAGGAGATGCTTACAATGCTGCGGCTAAAATTGAAAACAGCACGTTAGAACGGGTAGAAGTACTTCTAAAAAAACAAATTCGCTTACAAAGGAATGAGGAAAAATGAAAGTATTGTTTTTAAAAGATGTGAAAAATCAAGGAAAAAAAGGTGATATCAAAAATGTAAAAGATGGGTATGCCCAAAACTTTTTAATTAAAAATGGATATGCCACACAATTGACAGAAAAAAATTTAGGAAAATATCAATTAGAACAAGAACAGTTGAAAAAAGAAGAAGAAAGACAAAAAGAACAAGCATTAAAGTTGAAAGAACAACTAGATGATTTAGTTGTAACCATTCAAGTAAAAGTGGGTTCAGGTGACAAAGTATTTGGAAGTGTAAGTCCAAAACAAATTAAAGAACAACTAGAGCAAGCTGGCTATAAGATCGAAAAAAGACAAATTGAACTAGAAAATCCGATTGCAACATTGGGCTTTCATAAAGTTCCAATTCATTTGTACAAAGGGGTAATTAGTAAAATTAAAGTTCACGTAGTAAAATGAGGTGATGTCAAATGGTAAAGACGATGCCAAACAATTTAGAGGCCGAACAATCTGTATTAGGAGCATGTTTTTTATCGAAGTATGCTTTACAGAAATCCTGTGAGACATTGACGACCGAGTCGTTTTACGATGATCGCAATGCCAAAATTTTTGCATGTCTCAAAGAGTTGGTTGAAAAAAAAATTCCGATTGATTTAACGACCGTTACAGCAGAATTAAAGCAAAAGAACATGTTACAAAACATAGGTGGTGTAGAATATTTAACCGACATCGTCAACTTCGTTCCAACTGCGACTAACGTAGATTATTACATTAAAATTGTCGAAGACACCTCTTTGTTACGTAGTTTAATACAAACGGCGACAGATATTGCGACAATGGGATACAATACCGAAGAAGAAGTAAACGAAACTTTAGATAGCGCCGAAAAGAAGATTTTAGGTATTGTAAAAAATAGACGTTCGAGCGAATTTCGTTCGATTCAAGACGTCATGACGAAAACGCAGTCAGATTTGGAAAAACTTTCCCAAACAAAAGGCGAAATTACTGGACTTCCTACTGGATGGCACGACATCGATCGTATTACGGCTGGTTTTCATGAAAATGAATTCATCATCATTGCTGCAAGACCTGCCATGGGAAAGACGGCTTTTGCACTTAATATGGCAACGTATATGGCGATCAATACGGATAAGCCAGTTGCTTTGTTCAACTTAGAAATGGGGGCAGAACAACTTGCCATGAGAATGATTTCTTCTGCAGGTCAAATTGATGGCTATAAGTTAAGAACAGGAAATTTGATGAGTAACGATTGGAAACGCGTAAACGAAGCCGTAAGTCAGTTGTCGATGGCCAAGATGTACATCGACGATACTCCAGGTATTACCATTGGCGAAATTCGTTCGAAATGTCGACGTCTAGCCAGCAGCGAACAAGGATTGGGTGTGGTTATCATCGATTATTTGCAACTTATTTCAGGTGGTCGCGGATATGGTGGAAATCGTCAACAAGAAGTATCAGATATATCTAGATCGCTGAAAACGATGGCCATGGAACTCCACGTTCCCGTCATTGCCCTTGCCCAATTATCACGTGCAGTAGAAGGAAGAGAGGATAAACGTCCTATTATGAGTGATCTTCGTGAGTCCGGCTCTATCGAACAAGATGCTGACATCGTTTCTTTCTTGTATCGTGATGACTATTATAATAAAGAAGCAAGAATGGACGACAACACCAGCATTAGTGAATTTATTATTGGAAAACATCGTAATGGTCCAACGACAACCGTCGAATTGTTGTTTAAAAAAAATACCAGTACGTTTGTCAATTTAAAACGTGACACTACCGAAAAAGGGAAAGGTGATAAAGTTGAATAAGAAAAACATTGGGTATGTGTTGATCGCATTTTTTTGTAGTATCGGTCTTCTTTTAGTTGGTTTTCATGATAAAGAACAACCAGTACCCAAAGAAGTATATCGAGTCTACTTAGAAGGAGAATCCATTGGTTTGATCGAATCAAAAGAAGAATTAGAAAATTACATCGATCAAGAACAAGAGATGTTAAAAGAAAAGTATCAAGTAGACAAAGTATATCCTCCAAAGGATTTGGATATTGTCAAAGAAATTACCTACGACGAACAAATTTATTCTCCACAGTACGTTTACAATAAGATCAAAGACATCACACCATTTACGATCAATGGTTATACTATTACCATTCATGGAGTTAAACAACAAACGGAAGAAGATAAAGATGCTATGACACCAACCGAAACTATTTATGTTTTGGATAAAGATATTTTCACCAATTCTGTGGATAAAACCATTCGTTCTTTTATTCCAAGTGAGGAATATGATAGTTTTTTAAATGAAACCCAAGAAGAAATTGTAGATACAGGAAAATACATTGAAGATATTCGTATTGAAAACAAGATTACCATCAAGAAAGATAATATACCTGCGGATGAAATGATCTTTACTAACGAAGAAGATTTAAGCAAGTACTTGTTGTTTGGAACGTTGGAAGATCAGAAAACGTATATTGTACAAGAAGGAGATACCATCGAAGATGTATCTTTTGCCAACAAGATTTCCCCAGAAGAATTTTTAATTTCCAATCCGTCTTTTAAGGATGCCAATAGTTTGCTTTATCCTGGACAAGAAGTAACACTTGGTATTTTGCAACCAAAATTTCAAACCATCGAGGAGGAACATGTTGTCGAATTACAAGAACAAAAGTATGAAACAGAAATTCGTTACGACAACAATATGTACGTAGGACAGACAGAAGTCATTCAAGAAGGAGAAAACGGAGTTAACAAAGTAACCAAAAAGGTACAAAAAGCCAATGGTGAAATTTTATCAGCCGTGATTGCCAGTACGGAAGAAGTAAAGCCGATGGTAAAAGAAATCATCGTGAAAGGTGGAAAAAGTAGTTCTCATATCGATGTTGGAGATTGGGCATGGCCAACAAATTTCCCATATATTATTACTTCACCATTCGCATGGCGTTGGGGATCGTTGCATGATGGTGTCGATATTTCAGGAACTGGGGAGGGTTCGCCAATTCGAGCAGCCAAAAGCGGTGTAGTCATCACCAGTGCATATCAAAGTTGGCCAAATGGTCACTACATCTATATTGATCATGGAAATGGTTACATTACAACTTATTTGCATATGTCTGCAAGATATGTAAGTGAAGGAGAACAAGTAGAAAAAGGACAGATTATCGGCGCAATGGGACACACTGGTTGGGCAACCGGAACTCACTTACACTTCGGGTTATTCAAAGGTGGTTATCCATATCGTGGAGGTACAGCCCTTAATCCAATGGGGTTATATCAATGATGAAAGTAAGAACCATTGCTAGCGGCTCTAAAGGAAATTGTACGTTAATTACGAACAGTCGATTAAATTTCATTATCGATATGGGCATTTCTTATTTGTCGCTTAAAAACTCTTTAAATAAATTAGAAATGACCCCTGATATGATTGATGCCGTCTTAATTACTCATACGCATAAAGATCACATCATGGGTCTTTCTTCGTTGATCAAAAAAACAAACGTCAAATGTTATATTCCAGAGGGATTGTATGAAGAAATCAACAAAATCGTTCCTAGTGAACAAATTGTGATAATCGAAGATGAATTTGATTTGGAAACCTTTCATATTCAATTGATTCATACTTCGCATGATGTTCCTTTTTCAGTAGGATATATTATAACAAGTGAGGATGCTAGTTTGGTATATGTAACAGATACTGGATACATTAACCAACGTTATTTAAAAAAAATGAAAAATAAGACGATTTACATTATGGAAAGTAATCACGATGAAAAGATGTTGATGGAAGGACCATATCCTTATTATTTAAAACAACGAGTAATTGGGGATAAAGGACATTTATCCAATCATACCACTGCTGGATATTTGAAAGAAATCGTCGGTAAAGATACCAAGTATATCATTTTGGCCCATCTAAGTGAGCATAACAACACAGAAGAATTAGCAAGAACGACTTTAGAAGAAGAGTTGATGGGAGCGGGTATTTTAGATAAAGAAATCATCATTGCCAAACAACATGAAGAAGGTCCATATATTGAGGTGTAGAAATGATTAGAATCATATGTGTGGGGAAACTAAAAGAAACTTATCTCAAAGAAGCCGTAAAGGAATATCAAAAACGATTGCAAAAATATACTGCTTTAGAAATTGTGGAAGTAATGGACGAGGGTCTATTAGAACCAGCATTGGCCCTAAAAAAAGAGCAAGCCAAAATTGAAGAATACTTACTTCCCAAAACGTATCTTATTACGCTTGAAATAGAAGGAAAACAGATGTCGTCCGTAGAGTTCGCAAAACAGTTGGATCAGTTGTTTTTCAATCATAGTCATCTTACGTTTCTAATTGGCGGCTCTTATGGTTTGAGTGAAGAATTGAAACGAAGGGCAAATTTAAGATTATCTTTTTCGAAAATGACTTTTCCTCATCAATTATTTCGTATTTTACTATTGGAACAAATTTATCGTAGTTATAAAATCAATCACAATGAGAACTATCATAAATAGTTCTTTTTTTTGACAAAATTTTCTATTGCTTTCTTTTATGATAATATTGGTGATAATATGATCGAAATAGTAAATAAGTTTCTTTGGGGAATTGCTACAATTTTTTTAATTGGAAGTGGAATTTATTTTACATCCAAGTTACATTTTATTCAGTTTAAGTTTAAAGAAATGTTTCATGGATTTAAAGGAAAATCCCATGGAAAGATATCACCTTTTCAAACTCTTATGATGGCAACAGCAGCCCGTATTGGAGTTGGTTCTCTTGCGGGTGTTGCTTTAGCAATCTACTTTGGTGGCTTAGGAAGTATTTTTTGGTTGTGGCTTTCGGCCATCATCACAGCACCGAATGCCTTTGTAGAAAGTTGTCTAGGAGTGATTTATCGTGAAAAAGATGGTGCTTACTATAAGGGAGGACCGGCATACTATATTGATAAAGGACTAGGCAAGAAAAAATTAGCAAAATTATACGCAATATTGATTATTGTTGCCTATATTCTTGGTTTTTTAACCATTCAGGCCAATACGATTACCAAAAGTATTACGACTAGAATCGATATCAATCCCTTTGTAGTTGGCATCATCATTGCTATTTTAGCAGGAGGAATTATCATCAAAGGCGTCAAGGGAATTGCCGACGCTACGAGTAAGTTGGTTCCTGTAATGGGGCTTGGCTATTTGTTAGTAGCACTCATCATCGTTTTTATGAACATTGAGATGATTCCATCTATTTTTGCATCGATCATCAAAGATGCCTTTCAACTGAAAAGTGCAGGAGTTGGCATCTTAACTTCCTTGCTAATTGGGGTCCAAAGAGGAATTTTCTCTAGCGAAGCAGGACTTGGAAGTGGTGCTATTGCATCTGCTACCAGCGATACCAACAATCCTGTAGGACAGGGTTTAATTCAAATACTAGGAATTTATTTTACGAGTTTGGTCGTGTGTACTAGTACAGCACTTATTATTTTAACTTCTAATTATCAACATTTAGCACTAACGGACATTAACGGAATCGAGATTACCCAATATGCACTACAGTATCACTTGGGTTCAATTGGAGAGTGGATCTTGATCCTTGCGATCGTCTTATTTGCGTTTTCTACAGTAATTACCGGATATTACTATGGAGAAAGTAATCTACAGTATTTATACCCTAAACATAAACCGAAACATATCTTTTTCTTAAAAGTAATTACCTTGCTTCTTTTAATTTATGGAAGCGTCGCTAGTGCGAACTTCTTATGGAAAATGGTCGACATTTTTGTCGCGTGTATGGCCATCATCAACATCTATGCAATATTTGGTATGCGTAAAGATATTGCTTACGAATGGGATCATTATAAGCGAAAAAAACAAAAACATAAAAATACATGATATAATATCTTCAGGAAGTGATATTATGATCGGAAATTATTGGGATCAATTGTTGAAAGAAGAATTTTCAAAACCGTACTTTCAAGAATTGCTTCAGTTTGTTCAAAAAGAATATCAAGAAAAAACCATTTATCCGAAACAAACGGAAATTTTTAATGCTTTTCGTTATACACCATATGATAAAATCAAAGTATTGTTGTTGGGACAAGATCCCTACCATGGAGTAGGGCAAGCCCAAGGATTGTCTTTTTCAGTAAGAGATGGCATTGCGAAACCACCATCGCTTCAAAATATATTTAAAGAATTACAAGATGATTTGGGTTATCCCATTCCGAAAACTGGCTGTTTAATTTCGTGGACGCAAGAAGGCGTCATGCTTTTAAATGCTGTTTTGACGGTGGAAAAAGATAAGCCAGCATCTCATAAAGATCATGGTTGGGAAATTTTTACAGATGCAGTTATTAAAATTCTAAATGAAAAAACCACGCCAATTGTTTTTATCTTGTGGGGTAGTTATGCTCGTAGTAAAAAAAGTTTGATAACCAATCCCATTCATTGTATCATCGAATCTCCTCATCCCTCTCCTTTTTCTGCTTACCATGGCTTCTTTGGAAGTAGACCATTTTCTAAAACCAATCAATTTTTAGAAAAACAAGGAATCAAACCCATTAACTGGCAAATAAAATAGGATCATTAAGATCCTATTTTTTTAAAATTTCAAATATTTCTTCTTTTTCATCAGAATAAAATTCTTTGTTCTTGTATCGAAGAATTAAGCCCAACAGATTGGATGGAAAACAACGAATGAGTTTATTATATCTTACTACGTTATCATTATAATATTTGATGGCAGCATCCAAATCTGTGTTGACATCTACTAGTTCATCCAACAAAGCAGCAATCGATTTATTTTGTTCTAATTCTGTTTTTAAATCTAAAATTTCGTTTAATTCTTTTGTTTTCTTTTCTAAAGCATCACGCATTTGAAAATGGTTCCATTTTTGACTTTTAAACTTTTTAATTTCAAAAAATGCTTGATCGTTTTCTACCTTTTCTTGCTCTAGAAGTGGAACCATTCTGTTAAAAAAGTCCAATTTCTTTTCTAGAAGCAAATCGATGTTATTTTCGGCTTCGTCAATTTTAATAAAAGCAAGTTGAAATTTATTGTAAGTCGTAATTGCAAGAATGACAATAATGATGAGAACAATGAAAATTCCTATTATGATGTATAACATACAACCACCTCACTACATTAATTAAATTATATCAAAATAAAAAAAAGGATACAATGGTTTTCCTTTTTTATCATAAAAATCTAGTGAGCAATTGGTTCATCAAATTCTACATAGTTGATATAAACGAGCCATAAGAGCCACCATTTTCCTGTTTTTGGATCACTTAATAAGGCATAGTCACGTCCGGCATCTTCGATGATTCCTGTGAATTTCTTATCACGCCATTCTATGGAATCAGAATAAGACATGTAGATCGTTGCAAGTTTCCCCCTGTTTAGTTCCAATAAATTTTCCGCATAGGGTGGTTGTCCTGTGAGGTTGTTATTTTGATTCCCTCCATTTTGCATGTTTTGAATTGGTGGTTCGGTTCCACCTTGACTTGGCACCGTGATGGGTGGTACATAATTTGGAAACATATTATTGTTCATAGATAACATCCTTTCTTGTTTACAATAAATTGTATGACGAATGATATAAAATATTTCTAATAAAAACAGAAAGTGTTATAATAAATAAGAAAGGAGCATGTTATGAAAGTATTATTAGGAGTATCCAATCATCATTTTCATTTGACAGAAGAAGATTATAAAATTTTATTTGGAGATACCCCCATTGAAATAAAAAAAGAATTGGTACAAAAAGGACAGTATGCTTCTAATTTAACAGCAACGATCAAAACAGAAAAGGGAATCATTGAAAACGTACGATTGTTAACTCCTTTGAGAAAGTATACGCAAGTAGAAATTTCCAAGACGGATGCTTATCGTTTGGGGATCGATCCTCCCGTTCGTGATTCTGGCGATTTAAGGGATGCGGCAATGGTGGAAATTGTAGGGACGCACGGCTATATAAAAAAAGAATGTGCGATTCTTGCAACAAGACACATTCATATGACCAAAGAAGATCAGAAAAAACTAAATTTAGAGGGTAAGACGGAAGTTCAAGTTCAGTTTGATGGAGAAAAAGGCGCAACACTTGACCATGTTCAACTGAAAGTGGATCCTAGTTATACCCTAGAGTTACATTTGGATACGGATGATGCGAATGCTTTGCTGTTAAAAACAGGCGATTATGGAACGATCAAATAGTTATTGACCGGATATTTCATCAAATACCGGATCATCTAAAGAGGGTTCTGTACCTTTTACAAAGTACATAATCTTCTTTTTTTCTGTCTCTTCTGTTGCTGGTTTTCCAGAAATCGGATCGACCAAGACACCTACTACATTGCTTGGCATTTCATACCAGGCATCGGGCTTATCTTTTTCGTATGCTTCCATGGTCTCAAGCCAAATATTGGAAGCGTATTTATGTTCGGAAGCAACCAAGTCACGATTGTCGTCGTAACCCACCCAAACAGCCGTTACAATATCTTTGTTGTAACCGATTGCCCAATTATCGGTGTTGGTCGTACCTGTTTTTAGAGCGTATTTATGAGTCATTTTTGGAGCAAGATTGATGGCGGTAGGATAATTGTAATCAATATAAGAAGAATCATACGTAACAGTTAGTAAATTGTTCATGATAAAAGTTAAACTTTTGTTTAAAATACTTTCTTTGACATTCTCATGTTCATAAAGAACGTTACCATAAATATCTTCGACTTTGCTGATTAAATATGGTTCTACTTTGTATCCTTCGTTGGCAAATGCAGAGTAACCAGCAGCCATTTCGATGATGCCAATTTCGCCAGTTCCAAGAGGTAAAGAAGGAACGGCTTCTAGTTCAGAGGTAATCCCCACGCGTTTGGCCATGTCGACCAAGACATCTTCCCCTAAGAACATGTGAGTTTTAACTGCATAAATATTTTCGGAATAGGCAACAGCAGTAGCCATCGAGATTGGTTTGTTGCCATACTTTTCATTATAATTTTGTGGAGAATATGTTTCATCGTTTGCAAAAGAAAAAGTGGTCTGTTCGCTAGTAAAGGTAGTACTGGTAGTAAACCCGTTTTCTAAGGCAGCATAGTACAAAAATGGTTTCATGGTTGAACCAACCTGTCTTTTGGCTTGCACTGCGCGATTAAACTGCGAAGAACTGTAGTCGCGTCCTCCTGTCAAAGCGATGATTTTGCCAGTTGTCGGCTCCACCATGACCGCAGCAGTTTCAAGTTCTAAATCTTCAGGCATGTTGTTTTTGATGTTATTTTCTAGATTTGTTTGGGCTTCAATATCTAAATTAGTATAGATTTTTAAGCCGCCAGTATCCAAGAAAGAAGAAGGGATCGTCTTGATATTTTTAAGTTCTCGAATGACTGCATCTTGATAGTACATCACAGTAGACAAATTGATTAAATCTTTTTTTCCAACATAAGTCAACTTTTCTTGATATGCTTCATCCATTTGTTTTTGGGTGATCATTTTGTTTTTTACCATCAAACTTAAAGTGGTATGTTGTCTTTCTTTTGCTACCTCTTCATTGACTAGTGGCGAATAATTACTAGGAGATTTGGGTATACCAGTTAACATAGATGCTTCTGCAAGAGTCAAATTGCTGGCACTTTTATCAAAGTAGAATTTCGCCGCATTTTCGATACCGTACATACCATGTCCATAGTTGATGGTATTTAGATATCCTTCCAAAATTTCATCTTTGCTGTAGTGTACTTCTAACTCTAAAGTAAGCCACATTTCGTCCCATTTTCGCTTCCATGTCTTATCAAAATCTAGAAACAAATTTTTCGCGTATTGCTGGGAAATAGTAGAAGCACCTTGTTTGGTAGAACCAGATGTAATATTTATGTAAGTGGCCTTTAAAATTCTTAAAAAATCAAAACCATGATGTTGATAAAAATTTTTATCTTCGGCTGCCAACGTTGCATCGATTAAATAATCAGATATTTGGTCAAGGGCAATCCATTCTTTAGAGCCGGTTCCTTGAAAAAATAAATTTCCTTCGCTATCGTATAAAGCCAAACTGTTGGCACTTTTGATTTGTAATTTAGGTGTAATTTTTGCATAAGTATAAACAGCAAAGTTACCTACGATAAAAACTAAAATCAGGATGATAAAAATACGTAACATCTTTTTTAATACTTTCATTTCTATCACCCTTTCTAAGGTTAGTATGAAAAAAATATTAGAAAATATGTATGCAATTAAAATAAGTTATGCTATAATGCAAGGTAGAACTTTGAAAGAAGGGCTTTATGAAAAAAGTAGCAGTGAAAGGAACGCTTATAAACGATCAAGTGATAGTAGTGCTTGATGGTTCGGGCGTGATAGAAGATGGAAAGTTGAAATGGGTAAGCGAACAAGATAAGATGGAATTTTGTTTTGATTTAAAACAAAACCGCTTAGAAAAAGAAGATGAGAATAGTAAAATGAATCTTTTATTTGCTTTAAATGAAAAAAGCATGATGCAGTATGCATTAAAAGATTCTAATTATGAAATGGACATTCCTATGGTGACGACCAAGTTACAAAAAGAGGAAAATCAAATAGAAATTTGTTATAAAGTGCAAGAAGATGATCAAAACAACGAGATTCAATTCCATGTTTATTGGTAGTTTTTTGTATAGGAACAGGAAAATAGTAAAAGATAGATAGAGGTGAAGGATATGAGTATCATTCAAGAAACCAAAGACCAAATCACCAAAATGATTCAAGATTTGGGATATGAAGTAACACAAGTCAATTTTCAAGAATCAAATCGAAAAGATTTGGGTGATTACCAAATTACGGATGCGATGCAATTAGCCAAAACGTATCATAAAAATCCACAAATCATTGCGCAAGAAATTAAAGAAGTGCTAGACAAAAGTAATTTGTTTGAAAAAGTTACCATTGCTGGCCCTGGGTTTCTTAACGTAACGTTTAAGGATCAATATTTATTAGATGCTTTAAATAAAATGAATGAATCGCTATATAATAATTTAGATTTAGTAGAAAAAAAGAAAGTATTGATCGATTATGGTGGCGCGAATATTGCGAAAACATTACACGTAGGTCATTTGCGCAGTGCCAATTTGGGAGAAGCACTCAAGCGTTTGGCTCGTTTGTTAGGAAACGAAGTCATTTCTGATGTACATTTTGGCGATATTGGAAGGCAATCAGGAATGGTTATTTATGAAATCAAACAACGATATCCAAACCTAAATTATTTTGATGAATCATGTACGGGACCTTATGATCCACTGCCCATCACCGTAGAAGATTTACAGGAAATTTATCCACTAGCAAGTCAAAAAGCCAAAGAAAATGAGAAAGTACTAGAAGAAGTACGCGAGATTACAATGAAAATAGAACAGGGAGATCGTGGGTATACAGAACTATGGAATAAGATTAAAGAACTTTCTGTTCAAGATATTAAACAGATTTATCGTCGGATCAATACTGATTTTGATCTTTGGGAAGGAGAAACAGATTCTTTTCCATATATTCCAGAAGTTATCGAGAAGCTAAAAGAGAAAAACTTATTGTACGAAAGTGAAGGGGCTTGGGTTATCGATGTAAAGGAAGAAACCGATAAGGAACCGATGCCGCCTCTGGTCGTAATTAAAGCCAATGGAGGAACGGTTTATCAGACTAGGGAACTAGCAACTCTTTTGTCTCGTGAAAAACGCTTTTCTTTAGACGAGATGTGGTATTTGACGGACAATCGTCAAGAACTTTATTTTAAACAATGTTTTCGTGCCGCTAAAAAAGGAAATTTAGTAAAAGAAGATACGAAGTTAAACTTTTATGGATTCGGAACGATGAATGGACCAGATGGGAAACCATTTAAAACACGTACAGGCGGTGTGATGAATCTTCTTGATTTAATCGAAATGGTAAAACAAGAAATCAGAAAAAGAATGAATCCTGCCATCGAAAAAGAAAAGCAAGAATCGATCGCAGAAATCATTACTATTGCAGCCATTAAGTATGCTGACTTTTTATCCTTCCGCAGCAAAGATTATATTTTTGATGTCACCAAATTTGCAGATTTAGAGGGAAAAACAGGGCCTTACTTACTTTATTCAACCATTAGAATGAAGTCATTACTCGAAAAAGTGGGTTTACCAAATGGTCTTGCTACTAAGTTTAAAACGGTGACAGATCGAGAACTATGTATGGCTCTACTTGCCATGCCAACTGTTTTAACTATCGCATACACTGAAAAATCACTGAATGCCATTGCAGAATATTTATATCGTTTAGCCAGCATGTACAACAAGTTCTATGTAGAAAATAGAATTTCTAGTGAAGAAAACAGTGAAATTAAAAACACATGGTTGGTTTTAACTAAGGTTGTGAAAGAAACTTGTGAATTGTTGCTTACAACATTAGGAATAGAAGTTCCAGAAAAAATGTAAAAACTGTTGCAATTGCATTAAAATAATGATATAAGTTTAATTGATTATTTTAACTAATTCAAAAACTATTTTCTTATCATGTGCATATAATGATATGATTTAAAACATAGGAGGACAAATCATGAACTTAAAAAAAATGTCAAAAGAAGAATTAGAATCATTGTCATATAAGGATTTAACTTATTTATTATTAGAAGAAAATAAAAATATGAATACGGCAGATATTTTTCGTCAAATCGTCGATCTATTAGGGCTTCCTGAAACAGTTTTTACAGCGAAAATTGGTGATTTTTATACCTCTCTTACTACAGATAAACGTTTCTTATTATTAGAAGATGGTTCATGGGATTTGAGAAGTCGTCATACGTCTGATAAAATTGTGAAAGCAACAGATGAAGACGACGAAGAAATCGAAGAGGTAAAAGAAGAAGATGAAGAAAAAGAAGAACCAGAAGAGGATAACTACGATTCCGGTGATGAAGAAGATGATTTTGATGAACCAGACGATGAATTAAAAGATTTGGTGGTTATCGATGAAGATGAACTAGAATTAGAACAGTAATTCTAGTTTTTTTAGAAATAGTTGTATCTCTATTTTTGTCTATGATATAATACCAAAAGAAAGGGTGAGGAAAATGATAGAACGACTAGAAGCAACCCAAAAAAGATATCAAGAAATAGAAAATGCTTTAACAAAAGAAGAGACCTTGAGCGATATAAAAAAAACCAAAGAACTATCAAAAGAGTTGGCCGATTTGGAAGAAGTAGTAACTTGTTATCGCACTTATACAAAATTGTTACAGGACATCGAAGATACCAAAGAGATGGTCAAAGATAAAGAATTGGGTGAAATGGCGAAAGAAGAGTTAACAAGTTTAGAAGAGCAAAAAGCGAAATTAGAACAAGAATTAGAATATTTATTGATACCAAAAGATCCGAATGATGATAAGAACGTCATCGTCGAAATTCGTGGCGCGGCAGGTGGAGACGAGGCCAATATTTTTGCTGGAGATTTGTTTCGTATGTACAGTCGCTATGCAGAAAAGAAAGGTTATAAGATCGATGTTTACGATGCCATTGAGGGCGAAGCAGGAGGATATAGTCAAATTGAATTTATGATCAAAGGACAAGGTGCTTACAGCAAGTTTAAATATGAAAGTGGATCTCATCGGGTACAAAGAGTTCCAACGACAGAGTCCAACGGACGTTTGCAAACCTCAACTGCTACTGTGTTAGTAATGCCAGAAGCAGAAGAAGTAGATATCGAGATTAAACCATCTGATTTGCGAATCGATATTTTTCGAAGCAGTGGTTGTGGTGGACAAGGTGTCAATACCACCGATAGTGCTGTAAGAATTACGCATTTACCTACCAATACTGTAGTTACCTGTCAAAATGAAAGAAGTCAAATTCAAAATAAAGAGCAGGCCATGAAAGTGTTAAAATCCCGTCTTTATGAACAAAAGGTACGTGAACAAGAAGAAAAAGAAGGATCGATGCGAAGAAGTAAAATTGGAACGGGTGATCGAGCTGAAAAAATTAGAACCTACAATTATCCACAAAACCGTGTAACGGATCACCGCATCGGGTTTACTACCAAGAATTTAGATCGTATCATGGATGGAGATTTAGACGAAGTGATCGATGCTTTGACCTTTGAAGATCAAAAAAGAAAACTGTTGAAAGAAGAAACGGTATGACCGTAGAAGAGTTGTTGATTTATGGTTATCAACATTTGCACAAAGATCAAGTGCGTATGTTGTTAGGGGTTCTTTTGGGTTACAATCCTTTAGAATTATTGAATCATTTAGAAGAAGCAGTCGATGAAAAAACAAGACATATTTATCAAAAAAGCATTGACGCTTTGTTGACAAACAAACCCATTCAATACGTATTAGGCAACGTCAATTTCTATGGAAATCGTTTTAAAGTTAACGAAAATGTATTGATACCACGATTTGAGACAGAAGAGCTGGTAGAACATACTTTACACTATTTGGATACATATTTTCCTGGTGCTGTTCGTGTTTTAGATTTAGGGTGTGGCAGTGGAGTCATTGGGATTACTTTAAAAAAGAAGCGACCTCAGTTAGATGTCACCATGCTCGACATTAGTCCTTCGGCATTAGAAGTGGCCAAAGAAAATGCCAAAGAATTAAATGCTAACGTCACATTCATGGAAAGTGATATGTTTCAAAAAGTAGAAGGGACGTTCGATGTAATCATCAGCAATCCTCCTTATATCAAAGAAGAAGAGGAAATTGACCCTTTGGTAAAAGACAACGAACCACCTTTGGCTTTGTATGCAGGAAAAGATGGTTTAGATTGTTATCGTAAAATTTTAAAAGATGTGAAAAAACATCTCAATAAACGTTATTTATTGGCTTTTGAAATTGGTTGCGATCAAAAAGAAGCCGTGGAAGAGTTGATCAATCAGTATTTAGATAATGTTTCCATCGAAATCAAAAAGGACCTACAAGGTCGAAATAGAATGGTTTTTGTATGGAACAATGATGTATAAACATAAAAAAGACCACCCATCATAGAATGAAAGGTGGTTTTCTTATGAAAAAATGGGCATTGGCAATTTTGGTAGTTTTGGTAATTTTTATGGTAAGTCATGTAGAAGCAGAAGAAGTGATGATCCCAAATGAGGCCATTCGCCTTCGGGTGATTCCAAACAGTAACGAAGAGAAAGATCAATGGATCAAACAACAAGTAAGAGATAATATTCAACAAGAAATTTACGATTTATTAAAAGATGTAAAAAGTATTGAGGAAGCAAGAACTCTTTTAAAAGAGAATATCAAAGATTTCGAAGTTATTGTTGAAGATACGCTAAAACAAAATGAAATCCAAGAAACATTTCAACTAAATTATGGTATGAACTATTTCCCTCAAAAAGTGTATAAAGGTGTTACGTATGAAGAGGGTTACTATGAATCTATGGTCATTACTTTAGGAAAAGGAGAAGGCGACAATTGGTGGTGTGTCTTGTTTCCACCTTTATGTTTATTAGAAGCAGACGAAACGCAACAACAAGATGAAGTAGAGTATAAATTTTTTGTAAAAGAACTCATCGATAAATTTTTCTAGAATGAAAGATCGTTCAATTCCGTAAGATGTATCAGGAGTTGATAACATGCCTTTTTTTCTTGCTACTTTATTAATCGGAATTGGACTAAGTATGGACGCATTTTCGCTTTCCATACTTTATGGGACATTGAATTTAAAAAAGCGAAAAATTTTGTGGTTGAGTGCGATCGTGGGAATCTATCATTTTATTATGCCACTTTTGGGATATTTGATTGGGGATCATGTACTATCAAAGTTTATTTTAAATCCAGAAATTTTAGTAGCAATTATCTTTTGTGTCATAGCAGGACAAATGTTATATTCTCTAAAACAAGAAGAAGAAATAAAATCACTAGATGGTTTTTTTTCACTTTTGTTGTTTGGTTTTACAGTAAGTATCGATAGCTTTTCGATCGGAATGGGATTTGGCACTTTACAACATACAATTTTTCATATTTTATTTGGATCTTTGATGTTTTCTCTCATCAGTTGTTTGTTTACTTACTTTGGATTAAGTATCGGCTCGACGTTAAGTAAAAAATTTGGAAAGATGGCTACTTTTATAGGGAGCATAATTTTATTTGGTATGGCGATCTATTATTTTTTCATATAACCATTAAAAATGTACATACTAAAAACGAGGTGATAAAATGAAAAAACAAAAGAAGCAAAAAATGAAACGTGAAATAAAAGCCATCCCTAAAGTAACAGATCCAGCCAATGCATCATTAGAAAACAAGATTCAGACCATTGAACATGGCAAAGAGTATTATAACAACGTAGAAGAACATATGGAAAACGAAAAATAGATAGCCAAATAGTGTCAACTATTGGCTTTTTTGTTTGACAAACTACTAATTACCATTCTATGATTAAGTTGGGTGATAAGCGTGATTGTAAATAGTAGAGAAATGCTTCAACAGGCCAAAAAAGGGCATTATGCAGTCCCACACTTTAACATCAATAATTTAGAATGGACCAAATATATTTTAGAAGAGTGTCAAACGTTACAAATTCCTGTTATTTTAGGAGTTAGTGAAGGGGCAGCGCGCTATATGGGCGGCTTTCATGTAGTAACCATGTTAATCAAGGGTTTAGTACAAGATTTGGGTATTACCATTCCTGTTTGTATTCACTTAGATCATGGAAAAAGTGTCGAAGTATGTGTGGAAGCGATTCGTGCCGGCTTTACTTCTGTCATGATCGATGCATCGATGCTTTCATTAGAAGAAAATATTACAAAGACAAAGCAAGTAGTTGATTATGCCAAAAAATATGATGTAACGGTCGAAGCCGAAATTGGTCGTGTAGGTGGTAGTGAAGACGGTGTAGCTGATCAAATCTATTATGCGAAATTAGAAGATTGTAAAAGATTGTACGAAGCAACTAACATCGATTCTCTTGCTCCTGCTTTAGGAAGTGTACATGGACTTTATCATGGGGAACCAAAGTTAGATTTTGAAACAATGAAACAAATTGACGATGCTCTACCAATACCATTAGTATTGCATGGTGGAACTGGAATTCCTGCGGAACAAATTCAAAAAGCGATTTTCTCTGGTATTTCGAAAATCAACATTAATACCGAGTTACAAATCACATGGAGTAAAGCAGTGCGCAACTATTTAAAAGAGAATGATGTGGTCTATGATCCACGAAAGATTATTGGAAGTGGAGAATTAGCCATGAAGAAAAAAATTAGGGAAATTGTTCAAATATTTCAAACGAGATAATGGGGAAACAAAATAGGAATGCGTAATACAATATAATGAGAACGTTTTAGAGGTGAGTATGAAAACATTAGAAATCATAGGGAAACAAGAATTGAGCGGTGTTGTTCGAATTGCTGGTGCCAAAAATAGTGCTGTGGCATTGATTCCTGCAGCCATTTTAGCAGACGATAAAGTAACGATATGTAATGTTCCAGAAATTACAGATACGGATGCTTTATGTGAAATTTTAGAGTATCTTGGAGTGAAAGTAAATAGAGCAAGTGAAAGTTTGGTTCTTGATCCCAAAGCGATCGAAAATAAGGAAATTCCAGAACATTTATCAAAAAAACTACGGGCTTCTTACTATTTTATGGGCGCTTTATTAGGAAAGTATAAAAAAGTAGAAATGTGTTTTCCGGGTGGTTGTTCGATTGGAGCAAGACCAATTAATTTGCATTTAAAGGGCTTTGAAAGTTTGGGTGCCAAGATTACCCAAGAAAAAGATCGTTATTGTGTGGAAGCAGAGGAATTAAAAGGTGCCAATATTTATTTAGATTTTGCTTCCGTTGGTGCTACGATCAATATCATGCTTGCGGCTGTAAAGGCAAAAGGAAAAACGGTAATCGACAATGCTGCCAAAGAACCAGAAATTGTCAATGTTGCAACCTTTTTGAATAATATGGGTGCTAAAATTACCGGTGCCGGAACAAGCACTATTCGAATTCAAGGAGTAGAAACGCTTTCTGGATGTTTCCATGAAGTAATTCCTGATCGGATCGAAGCAGGAACGTATTTAATTATTGGCGCATTGTGTGGAAAATATTTAAAAATAGATAATATTATCCCAGAACATTTAGAGGCACTAATTTCTAAATTAGTAGAAATGGGAGTAGAAGTCGATGTTCGACAAGATTACATCATTGTCAACAAACAAGAAAATTACAAACACGTATCGGTTAAAACGCTAACGTATCCTGGTTTTGCTACCGATTTGCAACAGCCATTTATGGTTCTTTTAACACAATGTACAGGCAAATCGATGATAGAAGAGACAATCTATGAAAATCGTTTCATGCAAGTACCATATCTGAATAAAATGGGTGCAAATATCGAGATTAAAGACCGTAAGGCCACAATTCAGGGACCAACGCCATTAATGGGATGTGAAGTAGAAGCAACAGACTTAAGAGCCGGTGCTTCCTTAGTCGCCGCAGCATTAGCAGCAGAAGGAAAAACGACCATTAAAAATGTAGAACATATTTTAAGGGGATACGAGCAAATAGTAGAAAAACTGACAAACATAGGTGCTAAAATAGAGATCAAAGAAATATAGTATATAGAGTGATCTCTATTTTTTTATTGGGGGAATACCATGAAATATAAAAAATTAATTCTTGGTCTTGTCGTTTTTCTTTCTGTTTTTGTTATTTATCTTGGAACGAACGATAAAAAAATGAACTATATTGCATTAGGAGATTCTTTAGCGAAAGGTCAAAATCCTTACGGTGAAATCAATTATGGATATGCAGATTATATTGCCAATTATTTAGAAAGAAATGATTTGTTAAAATTTTATACGAAAGATTTTGCGGAAAGTGGTGATAAAATCAGTGATTTATTAGAAAAAATAAAAGACAATAGGACAGTTCAAGTTGGTGATCAAATCATCAACATCAAATCGACATTGCGAGAATCTGATTTAGTAACAATTTCTATCGGAGCAAATGACTTTATCAAAAGTTTTCAATTAGAAAGTTTAGTTCAAGATTTGAGTGATGAGAATTTACTAAAAAAAGTAGATGAAATTTTACCACAATTGGACGAAGTGTTAAAAGAGGTAAGAAAATATGCAAAAAACGAGATAATTGTAGTAGGATACTACAATCCTTTACCACGTGCTACAAAATTGGTAGAGGAAAAGATTGATCAATTGTTTTCTTATGCTGATCAAGCGTATCAAAACATTTGTAAAAAATATGATATTACTTACTTAGGTATATATGATACCTTTAAAAATCACGATGATTATTTGCCAAATCCAATGGACATTCATCCAAATATTAAAGGATACGAAGCAATATCTAACATAGTAATTGATCATTTAGAAAAAAATATATTAAATTAACTTGCCAAACAATGCTTTTCCTGTTATACTAGTAACGCATTACATTACTATGACAAGTTTTGTCATGGCGGAAGGAGAGAAGAAAAAATGAAGAAAGATATTCATCCAAAACAACATATGATGAAATTTGTATGTGCTTGTGGAGAAACATTTACAGCACTTTCAACTCGAGAAGGGGAATCTTATCCAGTTGAAGTTTGTTCAAAATGTCATCCATTCTATACAGGAAAACAAAATAGAGCATCTAAAACTGGTAGAGTGGACAAATTCAACAAAAAATATGGTTTTGATAACTAAGAAAAACGGAAGTTTTTCTTTTTTTGTGAAAAAGGATGTATAATTGTAAATGATGTGAGACAAAAATAATAAAAATTGAAAAGCAATATGATATAGTTACTTTGTAATTATGAAATATTGTTTTTTTGTATAATTTGTTGTCTCATTTGTAATGGAGAAAGCCAATTTAACGATTGCATAGGAATATTATTAGAACGTTTTAAATAAGATTTCATTTGTTTAAGTAAATCATCGTAGGAATAGAAGTTAAGATAAGAATAAAATCTTTGTTGATCATTTCTATGACTTCGTTCAACTTTACCATTGTGTCTTGGAGTTCTTGGTTTAATAAGTTTATGATTGATATCTAATGAATTTAGTAAAGTATCTACAGGATGTGTTTTATTGGTTTTTTTAGTATAAGTGAATTCTTGCCCATTGTCTGTTTGAATTGTTTGAGGTTTATAACCAAAGTAAAGAATAGCTCTCTTAATAAAATCTATTGTTGAAAAAGACGATTGTTCCTTATATGGATAAATAAATCTTTCCCGAGAAGCTTCGTCAATAACAGTGTATTGATAGAATTTATCAGGAATTTGACCAACATAACACTCTTTAGGAACAACTTTAACATCCATTTGCCATTTAATTCCTATATTAGTAGGAGTGTCATACTTTTTAGGCGTGTACTTCTTGTGGTGTTCTGAATTAACTGGAAACTTTAACTTTCTAACGACTCTAAATAAAGAGCAGGCATGTCTAGAATAACCTTTTTCAACTCTCAATTTACCATATAATTCACAAAGAGAAATATTAGGATTTCTTCTTATATAGTTTTTAATCCAATAAAGTTCTTCTTTTGTATGAGAGTTAGGATGAGGAGTTAATGGTCTGTGAGATTTATCTAATAATGATTCTTTGGTACCATCAAATTTTTTATTCCACCTCATAAGAGAAGCTTTAGAACATTTATATCTTCTACACACAAAAGATATAGGATTTCCATTTCTATATAATAAAACTGCGTAATATTTAGTATTTAAACTATGTGGATAATGTGATATACTTGTCATGGCGATAAGTCCTTTCTGATTAAAATGTTTTGTTGATAATTACATTTTACTAGACTTATTGCTTTTTTAATATATATATGTCTCACATCAATTGTAACTCTACAGTTTTTCTTTTTTTGTGAAAAAGGATATGTTGTCAAATTAGCTAAAATATGATAATCTAAATATTAGATAGTAAGGGAGTGATGACTGTGGAAAAATACACTTCTAGATGGGAAAAAATCAAAGCTTCTTTTAGCCGCTTTACTCATGTCAAGCATTTCTATCTTTTATTGGTAATTATCGTGAGTTTGGCCATTTTTGGCTTGTATTTTAGTTATGCTCTTTTTACGATATCAGTAGAAAAAAAGGGTGTATTAAACATTGTAACTGGAAATTTATATACGTATATGACGAGTGATTCTTTAAATAGTAGTAATCGTATTACGGTACCAGGTAATACCATAAAGACATTTGATTTAACACTTGAAAATATTAATGGTGTCGATGCAAAATTTAATTTGTATTACAAAGGAACGAGTACTTTGCCAAGTACGGTAAGAGTTGGGTATTCAAGTATCAATGATACGCCACCAACTGCAAGTGGAACAACTATATCCAAATATGGAAGTAGTTCTAGTCAAAAGAAAATTCGAGTAGTGATCGAAAATAGAAGCAGTAGTTCTTATACGATTGAATTTGGAAGTGCGGTAGGACTAAGTAATACTAGTATATCCGTACCTAGTGGCTATACTGCTTTATCTGAAATTGTAGATATTCCAAACGCTCCAGTTTTAGAAGAAGAGATGATTCCAGTGGAATGGAATGGATCTAATTGGATCAAAGCAGATCCGAATAAACTAGATTGGTATGATTATACAAAACAAGAATGGGCAAATGCAGTTATCATTGCAGATTGTATTCGAGCAGGAGATGTCAATCAGGATGGATTGATAAATGATACCGATTCTCAATTGATTGATCGATATCTTGCTCATTGGGAAGATTCTATATTGCCAGAAAATTTAATTTATGCTGATATTAATGGAGATGATGTGGTTGATTCGAAAGATAAGGCACAACTTGATCGATACATAGCTGGATGGGACGGAATTGAACTTGCGTGTGCGACACCAACACCTGAAGATTATAAGGAGGCGGACATTGGAAGTGTGATTGAAATGCGTGATATTGGCAGCATGTGGGTATGGATTCCAAGATATGAATATCAATACACGAATTTGAGTTCATCACCTAGAACAATAGGAATCAATTTCTTAGAAAATACGAGAACAAAAGTGACAAGTTCATCCTATAAAGTACATCCTGCCTTTAATTTTGGAGGAGAAGAACTAGAAGGAATTTGGGTAGGAAAGTTTGAAACCGGTTATCGTCAAGATGGACCAGAAAACCTTTGGACTACGGATGGAGCAGAAGCATCCACAGCCCTGGCTGATCGCATGATCATTAAGCCAAACGTATACAGTTGGAGAAATATTACGTTATCAAATATGCACACAGTAGCATTAGCAAACAATTCTCATATTATGAAGAATCGTGAGTGGGGAGCAGTTGCATATTTGTCGCATAGTAAGTACGGAAAATATGGAAATAGCTCTTATAGTGGTACAAATAGAAGAATATATAAGAATTCTAATAATACTTATAAAACAGGATGTTCAGGTGGCTCACCCACTGCTGCTGGATCAACAACGTGTTATAATTATAGTACTTCGACCAGTGGAATCGGTGCTAGTACGTCAGGAACGGTTTATGGCATTTACGACATGAGTGGTGGAGCTCATGAATATGTTATGGGAAATTATAATGGAACAGTTCGGTATTCTGGATTTAGCTCTATGCCAGACGAAAAATATTATGATAAATATACGTCCACTACATGGACGACAGCATGTAATGGAACCATCTGTTATGGGCATTCGTTAAGCGAAACTGCAGGATGGTATAATGAAACTGAAAGTGCTGCGACGTCAACATATCCGTGGGTAATGAGAGGGGGAAGTTATTCTTCGGGAACTTCCACAAATCAAGCAGGAATATTTAGTGCAGGATCACAAAGTGGTTCATCAGGAATTTACTACGCATATCGATTAGTAAGAGGAACATAAGATAACTTTCGTTATCTTTTTTCTTTTAATTTCTTTTTACAAATTCGTATTTTATGTTCTATGGTGTTTCTTTTAAGATCTCCTTTTTGTAACAATTTTTTTTGTTTTTCTATTTCTAGTTTATAAAAATTTAAATATTTTTCCACATCTATTGTTTCTTCCTTTATTGATACAAATAATAGCAAAAAGAGCCCAATTAAACTACACGTACAAAAAAGCAAAATGACAACTATAAAATTCATATTATTTCTCCTTTATTTTCAACAAAACAGTGTATAAAAATAATTGTAATTGTTTTTTCCACAGAATTCTTTTTTGTTTTTTGACCATTTTTTGATATTTTTCTAAATTTTGTTGATAAGAAATCTGATATTGGTGAAATTGACATTTATTTTTTGCTTCTGTTTTTTGACTAAAAGCTATAAATAAAATCACAAGAATAATTAGTAATATATAAAGAATGAGAAAAATTTTCATAAGATCACCATACTTTCTAGAATTAAATTAAGTTTAACACGAGGTTAACAAAATGTAAATAAATGTTCAAAACTTAATTATGGAAATAAATTACAAAATTTTCCCACAATAAAAACGCAGTTTTATGATATACTAACGTTAGAATAAATGAGGTGATAAGATGAATATTGGAATAGCAAGTGATCACAGAGGATATCGCTTAAAGCAAAAATTATTGAAGTATTTAAAGCATGTTGGTTACGATACCAAAGATTTAGGAACCAACAGCAAATCGCCAGTTGATTATCCAGATATGGCATTTTTATTAGCGGATCAAGTGGTCAATCAAGATGTTGATTTTGGTATTGCCATTTGTGGAAGTGGCATAGGAATCAGCATTGCATGTAATAAAGTAAAAGGAATTCGCTGTGCGAAAGTCGATTCCATTAGCGAAGCCAAATTAGCAAGATTAGATAACGATGCTAATATTTTAGCGCTCAATGGTACGATGCCTACTTATAAGGCCAAAGATATTGTGGATGCTTTCTTGAAAACAGATTTTTCCCATATCGAGCGGCATCAAAATCGCATCGATAAAATTTCGCAGTACGAAAATAAAAAAAGATCCGGACGTAAAAAAATAGAAAAAGAGGACAGTGGCGATGAGCGTTAAATTTTTTCTTTATCTAGGAGTAACACCACTTGTTATCTGGGCTATGGATTCTTTAAATATTAATCAAATTTTCAAAAAAAACAAAGTGATGCAAGCAAGAATATTTTATTTGCTTCTAGGTTTGGTTATGATTTATTTAATTACCAATTTTATTTATGATTTTTTTCTAAGTTCAAAATTTTATTAAAATAAGTATAAATGATAAATTTTTGTCCAAACTCTTAATGAGGTGGAAAAAATGAATAAAAGATTGAAATTAAAACCCTTTGTATTGCCTAGCATTTATCTTGTGTTAGTGGTATCGTTGGTTGCAACAGTATTTTTAACGACGAAAAAACAAGCGCCGGTGGAAGAAGAGGACATTACATACGTATCTGAATCTATCGTGGAAGAAGAAGTGCCCGTCATCAATACAGAAGTAAAAATGATCTATCCTTACACAGATACGAACGTAAAAGTGGGAAAATACTTCTATGATTATCAAGCAGAAGAAGCAAAACAAGAGCAATCTATCATTTATCATGAAAATACATACATGCAAAATTCTGGAGTCGATTTTGTATTAGATAATCCATTTGATGTTGTTGCTGTTTTAGATGGAACAGTCATTAGTGTAAAGAATGATGAATTGTTAGGTAATATTGTGGAAATTCAACACGAAAATGACTTTATCAGCGTTTATCAAAGTATGAGCGAAGTCTCTGTAAAAAAAGATGATGTGGTAACGCAAGGGCAGATAATCGGAAAAACTGGAGAAAATAAATTAGATGCAAATTTAAAAAATCATTTACATTTTGAATTGTTCCACAAAGGACAAGTAGTAAATCCAGAAAATTATTTTGAAAAAACATTACAAGAACAAGAGTAAACTATTTTAGAATAGTTTTTTCTTTTGGAAAAATCAAAAAGTAGGAATAGAAAACATCTTATGGTATCATAATAATGATAGAAGAATGGATGTGATAATATGTTGGGAAAAGATATAGGAATTGATTTGGGGACAGCAAACGTTTTGATTTATGTAAAAGGGGAAGGAATTGTTTTAAATGAGCCAAGTGTAGTAGCGATGCAGACGGATACGAAAAAAATATTGGCTGTTGGAAAAGAGGCCAGTGAAATGGTGGGAAGAACACCTGGAAAAGTAAAAGCCATAGAGCCGATGAGAGATGGTGTCATTGATGATTTTGAAATTACAGAAGCGATGCTAAATCATTTTATTAAAAAAATCAATGCTAGAGGTATGTTTTCTAAACCACGTATTTTGATTTGTTGCCCATCCAATACGACACAAGTTGAAAAAAATGCAATTAAAGAAGTTGCGGAGAGAATGGGAGTTAAGAAAGTTTACATTGAAGAAGAACCAAAAGTAGCAGCAGTAGGTGCAGGGATGGATATTTCAAAACCAAGCGCCAATATGGTAATCGATATTGGTGGAGGAACGACTGATATTGCGATTCTTTCTTTAAATGGAATTGTAACTAGTAATTCAATACGTATTGCAGGAAATACCTTTGACAAAGATATCATCAAATACATTAAGGAAAAATACAAATTGTTGGTAGGACAAAGAACGGCTGAAGAAATCAAAATTAAAATTGCTAATGTTTTTAATCCCGATAAAGATGTGAAAATAGAAGTAAGAGGAAGAGACGTCGTATCAGGGCTTCCCAAAACAATAGACATTAGTTCGAAAGAAGTGGAAGAGGCATTACACCATAGTGTTTATGAAATTATTAAAGCAACACGCAATGTATTGGAACAAACACCACCAGAGTTATCCGCAGATATTGTGGATAAAGGAATCGTTTTAACCGGTGGTGGTGCCATGATAGAGGGCTTTCCACAGTTATTGGCGAAAGAATTAAAAGTGCCTGTCTTTATTGTCGATTCCCCTTTAACTTGTGTAGCAGAAGGATGTGGAATCTTACTAGATAACATAAATTTATTAGAACAATAAACCACCTTTCGTGGTTTTTTTCTTGCTATTTGATAAATCTTTGTTATAATTTAATTAGAAAAGAGGAGTCGTATGTTTGGAAATGATATAAATCAAGCCATCTTAATTACTTTAGTTACTTTTCTCGTGTCTTGTTTTATTATGCCATTGATGAAATGGTTGGCTCATCATATTGGGGCTATGGATATACCGAGAAGCGATGAAAACAATCGACATATTCATAAAAAACCAACGCCAAAGTTAGGCGGGTTAGGGATCTTTCTCAGTTTTTTAGTTGGGTACATGCTCTTTGGTATCCAAAGTATTCAGATGAATTCTATTTTGATTGGTAGTTTTATTATCGTATTGACGGGTATTATCGACGATGTAAAATCTCTCAGGGCTTCTCAAAAATTAGTAGGTCAGTTGCTTGCTGCCTGTGTCATTGTTTTTTATGGTGGAATTTTGTTAAGTAATATTTCGTTTTTCGGTTTCTCTATCGATTTTGGTATTTTGGCTTATCCTCTGACGATTTTTTTCTTAGTGGCGTGTGTCAATATTATCAATTTGGTAGATGGCCTCGATGGATTGAGTGGCGGAATTACGAGTATATTTTATTTGACCATCGGGATCATCGGCTTTTTTCAAGGAAGAAGTGGAAGCATGGTTATGCTCCTTACCTTCATTATGTTGGGATCTACTCTTGGCTTTTTACTTCATAATTTTTATCCGGCTAAAATATTTGCCGGAGATTGTACCATGTTTATGGGGTTTATGATTGCAATTATAACGTTATTAGAATTTAAAGGAACAGCATTAACTTCACTATTTGTACCACTTATGATATTAGGTATTCCTATTTTAGATACCTTATTTGCAATTATTCGAAGAATGTTAAAACGGCAACCTATTTTTTCGGCCGACAAGGAACATTTGCATCATCAATTGTTGGGAATGAACTTTTCTCAACGAACGACAGTACTAATTATATATGGTATTAATATTTTGTTTGCTTTATCCTCTATTTTTTACACGTTAAAAGATCCTTATCTTGGTATTATTATATATGTCATACTATTTATCTTAGTAGTATGGTTTATCTTACATACGACGATTATATCCGAGAAGGGCTATCGCAAAGTTCAACAATTCGAATCGGCAGTGAAGCAAAAAATTCGAAAGCCAAAACAAGATAAAAGTAAATGAGAGAAACAAAAGCAATTTTGTTTCTTTTTAAAAATGATAAATAATTGGTAAATTTTGGAAAAAGGAAAGAGGGGAATAGAAATGTTAAATTTTATTGTTGGGGAAGATGATCCGAATTTTGAAAAGAGAATGAAACATCTAATTGATAACTTTATGATGAATTTTGATATAGAATATCAATATCATTCTTGTTCAGGATATGATAAAAAGTTCCAGAAGTTGGTTGAAGAAGATATTGGCTTTAAAGTATATTTTTTGGATATCAAGACGAAACATGGTTCTGGATTAGATGCCGCTCGTATGATACGAGAAGAGTGTGATGATTGGATTTCCATCATTGTCATTGTTACTGCATTTAATGAATATCGCTATGAGGCCTTAGGAAATCGATTGTATTTATTAGACTTTATTAGCAAACTAGACGACTGTGACAAAAGAGTAACGGATGCTTTAAAGAAAGCCATGAAGAATTACGATAATAGATACAAGAGTTTAAGTTATGAATATAATTACATTACTCGTAAAGTAGAATTTAGACATATCGTGTATATTGAAAAAGAACAAGATAGTAAAAGATGTATTATTAAAACAACATACGGGACACAGTTAATATCGAAAAGTTTAGTTGAAGTAGAAAAATTATTGGATAATAGATTTATGAAAACCCATCGCAGTATGATTGTAAATTTAGATTATATTAAAGAATTTGACACAAAAGAAAATAAAATTACTTTTAAAAATAATGAAGTTACACATTTAGTAGCGAGGGATAAAAAGAAGGAGTTGACAAAGCGTGTTGGATTTATTCAATAAATTTATTTGTGCAATGATAATTTCAATAGCAGGTTTTATTGTATTGAAAAATTTACTAAAAAGTGATGAGAAGTTGTGTAATTTCAAAAACATATGTCTTCTCATTGTTATAACTCTGCCGACTGTTCTATTTTACAGGTCAGAATATTATATTACCTTGTCGTTGTTAACGTATTTTTTTACAGCTTTTATTTATAAATTTATTTTCAAACTAAACTTAATTCAGTCATTTTTAATTACTGGAATTTTAATGATTATTATTTCATTGAGTGATATGATTACATCAATGATATTTATTCATATTACTACGGTTGAACAAATGAGATCTTGTTGGTATATTATGTTATTTAGTAATTTAAGTGTTGCAGTCATTGCATTGCTAATTAGTAATATTAAAACTGTACAAAATAAAACAGGAAGATTAATTGGCAGGATTAGTTCTATTAAATGGTTTAATAACATTGCTTTTTTAGTATTATTGATCGTAGTACTCAGCACCTTATTTTATAATGTATCTGAAACATTCTCATTGAGTACAGGATATATTATTAATATAGCTATTATGTTGATCTTTTTTGTGTTAACTTATATTTATTTAAGGGAGCAATATAATTATGACAAGTTAAGCCACGAATATGATATGTTGTTTGATTATGTTGAACATTTCGAAGATTGGATAGAAACAGAACAGTTGAATCGTCATGAATTAAAAAATAGTTTAGGTGCGATAAGGAATTTAACAAAAAATAAAAAAGTAATAGAAAAAATAAATGATATATTACATGATAACATAAATATAGAAGATACTTGGATAGAGGAGTTAAAAGATGTTCCAAAAGGTATATTAAAAGGATTACTTTATTATAAAATGGCTATATCAAAAAAGCAAAGTATTCAAGTAATATCAGAGGTTAGCTCTAATTCGACGAGTTATATAAAGAGATTGGGGAAAAAAGATTTAAAAGAATTAACGCAGCTAATAGGAATATTATTTGATAATGCTATAGAAGCATCAGAGTTATCAAAAAAGAAGATGGTGTGTGTTGAGATATATGTAGTTGATCGGCAATTAAATATTGTAATATCAAACACTTATAATGGTGAGATTAATTTAGAAGAGATTAATAAAAAAGGAAAAAGTAGTAAAGGAAAGGGAAGAGGAAATGGATTATATTTTGCGAAAAAAATAGTAGAAAAAAATACTAAATTTGAGATGGAGCAACAAATAATAAATGATTATTTTGTTGAAAAAATTATTATAAAACAATAAAAAACAAGTAGTATACTTGTTTTTTGCTGATTAGTCCATGTTATTTAATGCTTTTGGCTCATCGCATAAGAACCAAACACACCCCATAGATGCAGCACTTGTCGCAAGCATTGCAACAGCAGCTAGAACGTAAGATAATCTTTTTTTCATTTGTTTCGGCCTCCTTTACTACTTAGATATATATTTAAATACTTTCGTATTTAAATCAGGAAGAGATACACTTCTTGTAATTGTTGAATGGTTGATGAAATATTTTATAAGTAATAGGACAAATCATAATTCCTTCGATTAAGAATGCTGCTAAAATAAGTTGAGAAATTACTGTATTTTTAATAGTAAAAATAGCAATGGTATAGATAATAGCAAAACTGATAGATGCAAATTTACGAATTTTACGTTTTCTTGTATTGGTAAGTGGTCTTTTTGGCGTATCTGCTGGTGCCCAAAGAGCAAAGGCGATAAGACATAGGCCAGTTAGAAATACTTTAATTGGAAAAGTTAAAGTCATATGTAACATGATATATGGTAATGCTAAAAATAATGTTGCAGAAAATAATAGACAAGTAATGCTTCGATCAGCATGAAATCCAAAGGCAGGATATCGAATAATGTTAAAGAAAAGTAATACAATAATCATTTCTTTGAATATTCCTAGGATCAGAGACAATATAGAAATGACAATTAATTTTGTAATAGTTAAGTATAACCCTTCTAAACCATATTGTAGCTGTTCTATTTGTTCTTCACTGTAGTTAGGATTGTATTTTGTAATCCATTTTATAGAGTAATTTAGGAAAGCTTGCTTCATTTACCACACCTCGCTAACTTAACCTGAAGATAGTTTAGCATTAAAAAATACGAGCAAGAACGAAAAGTTCTAAAATGCTATTTTTGGTAAAATTTATTTAAAAAAGAATTTTAAAAAACGAAAATATACCAAAATATCCCTTGAAATTACATTTTAGAGAATTACTTACAGCAACAAATGAAATGTGTTAGAATAAAAATGCGCATTAAAAAGCAGTGTCTACACTTAAGTGAAAAGATTGAAAGAAGTGAGAAATTTGAAGAAAAGAGGAGCGCAAAGTATGATCGGTAAAGTAAAATGGTTTAACAATGAAAAAGGGTATGGGTTTATTGAATATAAAGAAGATGAGGATATATTTGTTCACTATTCAGCAATTAAGCAAGAAGGATATAAGACAATATCGGAAGGACAATATGTATCATTTGATTTATTAGAAACAGCCAAAGGATACCAAGCAACAAATGTCGTTGTTGTACCAGAGCCAGTCACCACAAAATAGGTGGCTTTTTTCTTAGTGTTATGGTATAATGAAATTGGGAGGATGATAGTATGAATTTGCTAATTAGAGGAGACAAAGTAAAAGTAACAGAAGCCATGAATGACTATGTGGAAGAGAAGTTACAAAAACTCAATAAGTATATTGAGGATAGCGACAATGTACGTGCAACTGTGGTAGTAAAAATTAAAGATCATCGTCAAAAAGTGGAAGTGACGATTCCGCTAAAAACCTTTATTTTACGTGCAGAAGAAGAATGTGATGACTTCTATGCTGCAGTAGATACCATCGTAGATAAGTTAGAAAGACAGATACGTAAGAATAAAACACGTTTGGAAAATAGAACGAACAAAAGTAATAAAGATTTTATTTTTCAAGAGATGGAAGAATTTCAAGAAACAACCGATACTGTTGTAAAAAGAAAGAAAATAGAAGTAAAGCCAATGGACGAAGAAGAAGCCATGCTACAACTTGAACTATTAGGACATCAATTTTATCTTTATAAGGATGCTACTACAAATCAACCGACAGTTATTTATAAAAGAAAAGATGGTGGCTACGGTATTATCGAGTCAGAATAAAAGAAAAACTCTTTTATTCTTTCTTTTTTTTTGATAGAATATATTATTAGAGGAGATGTTAAGATGGGCATATTTAGAAGTATATTTGATCATGAGTATAAAGAATTAAAAAGATTTGGAGCAATCGCGGATCAAATCGATGCGTTGGATGAAACGATGCAAAAATTGAGTGATGCGGATTTACAACATAAAACAATAGAATTTAAAGAACGTTTGGCAAATGGTGCGACGTTAGATGATATTTTAGTTGAGGCGTATGCTGTAGCAAGAGAGGCGGCTTTTCGTGTCATTGGAGAAAAACCATTTTATGTTCAGTTGTTAGGTGCTATTGCCATTCATTATGGAAATATTGCGGAAATGAAAACTGGTGAAGGAAAAACTTTAACAAGTGTGTTACCTGCATATTTAAATGCCTTGACTGGAGAAGGGGTTCACATTGTTACGGTTAACGAATACCTAGCCGGTCGTGATGCAGAATGGATGGGTGGTATTCACCGTTTTCTTGGTTTGACAGTCGGTTTTAATCAAAGAGAATTAAGTCCAAAAGAAAAACAAGAACAGTATAATTGTGATATTTTATATACGACCAACAACGAAGTGGGATTTGACTATTTAAGAGATAATATGGTAGTAAGAAAAGAAAATCGTGTACAACGTGGTTTGAACTTTGCGATTATCGATGAAGTGGATTCGGTTTTGATCGATGAAGCAAGAACGCCATTAATTATTTCTGGTGGACAAATGCAAAGTGCCAATCTTTATATTGATGCCGATCGTTTTGTCAAGTCATTAAAAGAAGAAGATGATTATATTTATGATGAAAAAACCAAAAGCGTCAATCTAACAGAAGAAGGAACGAAAAAGGCAGAGAAAACATTCCATGTGGATAATCTTTACGATGTCAATCAGACAACCTTAGTTCATTATATTAATCAAGCGTTGAAGGCCAATTATTCTATGAAGTTAGATGTCGATTATGTCGTCCAAGATGGTGAAGTTGTGATTGTCGATCAATTCACCGGACGTTTGATGAAAGGACGTGCATTTAGTGATGGACTTCATCAAGCAATCGAAGCCAAAGAAGGCGTAAAGATCAATCAAGAAACGAAAACACTTGCGACAATTACTTTCCAAAATTTATTTAGAATGTATAAGAAATTGTCTGGTATGACTGGTACTGCAAAAACAGAAGAAGAAGAATTTAGAAATATTTACAATATGTATGTTATTACAATACCAACCAATAAAGAGGTAATTCGTATTGATGCACCTGATTTGGTTTATGCAACGAAAGAGGCAAAGTATAAGGCGATTATTAAAGAGATTAAGGAACGTTATAAAAAAGGACAACCAGTGTTGGTTGGTACGATTGCAATTGAAACCAGTGAATTAATTAGTCAATTGTTAAAAAAAGAAAAGATTCCTCATGAAGTATTGAATGCTAAAAACCATGCACGTGAGGCCGAAATTATTTCTAAAATCGGACAACATAAATCAGTTACCATTGCTACCAATATGGCTGGACGTGGAACGGATATTAAATTGTCAGATGAAATTCGTAACCTTGGTGGTTTGTGTGTAATTGGTACTGAACGTCATGAATCAAGACGTATCGATAATCAGTTGCGTGGTCGTTCTGGACGTCAAGGAGATCCTGGTTTTACACAATTCTATGTATCGATGGAAGATGAGTTGATGGTTCGCTTTGGTTCTGATCGTATTCGTGGTATGATGCAATCACTTGGCTTTGGAGACAATGCCATTCAAAGCAAAACGTTTACAAGAGCAATCAGCTCTGCACAATCTCGTGTAGAAGGAAACAACTTTGATATTCGTAAACAATTGTTACAATATGATGATGTCATGAATAATCAACGTGAAATCATGTATCAAAGAAGAAATGAAATTTTGGATAGTGAATCAATTCATGATACGGTGTTAAGTACGCTTCATAATCACGTGGAGGATTTAGTTAAATCACATCTTTTCCCTGAAGGACATTTAACAGAAGATGATATCAGAGAAATTACAGAATTTACCAATGAAAACTTATTAAAAAATGACATCAAACAAGAAGAAATTACTGGTAAAAATGAAGAAGAAATGATTTCCTATATTTATGAAAAAGTTGTAGCAGAATATGAGAATAAGATTAAAGAACTCCCAAAAGAAGTTGTGGATGAATTTGAAAAGGCCTTAAGTTTAAGAGTGATCGATAACCACTGGATGGAACACATCAATACTATGGCGCATTTAAGAGAAGGAATTCACTTGAGAAGTTATGGTCAAGAAGATCCGTTGCGTGCTTATACGATGGAGGGTTTTGAACTATTTGATAATATGTTACAAAGAATCGACAAAGATATCACGATGTTCTTGTTGAAAGCAGAAGTTCGTCAAAATATTGAACGAAAAGAAACTGTAAAAAATAAAGTAACCAATGAAAGTAGTGAAAAAGCCAAAAGAACGCCAAAGAAATCAACCAAAATTGGGAGAAACGATCCGTGCCCATGCGGCTCAGGTAAGAAGTACAAACAGTGTTGTGGTAAATAACTTATTTTATAAGGGTTTGTGAGATTTTGAAAACGAAAAAAACGGCAAAAATCTCAAAAAAATAGCAGAATGTTTGCAAAATGTTTGCAAAAAATATAATTGTTTGCAAACAAGTGCTGTAATTCCTTATAAATAAAGGGTTTTATCTGCATAAATAAATTGCAAACAAATTGTAAAACTAGCATTCAGCTAGTTTTTTAGTCCTCCAAAAAAGTAAGAAGGAGGAAATTTATGGCACAAGTTAATGTAACAAAAAGAGAAAATGTGTATCAGTACCAATTTGAAATTACAAAAGTTGAAGGTAAGAGGAAGTTTTGCTATTACTAGTTTAAGAAACGGATGTGAAATAAAAGATATTTCAGAAGTATTGAGACATAAAAGAATAGAAACTACCGAGAAATATTATATTTCTAGCACAATGAAAGATAAAATGAATTTTATTATTGGTTTGGACAAAAACCATAATGATATTATGATGTGTCATTGTTGAAATAAACTAATAATGGTATAATAATTATTTGATTAAGGAGGTAAAGATGGTAAAAGATTTAACAAATTCTGTTATTGATCGTCAAAACATATTAAATAATGATATGGCGATAGAAGAAATTAAAAAAAATATTTCCGTTCCGGGAATTGTAATAGATGATAAAATTTATTTTACTGTGGAATATGTTGCTTCTTTCTATGAAGTGGATCCGAGAACAATTAGGAGATATATTGAAAATAACAGTAAGGAATTTAATGAAAATGGATATGAGGTATTAACTGGACAGAGATTAAAAAACTTTTTTAAAAAAATTGAGAATTCTGGTAAGGACATTAATGTCCTTACCAAGGAAAAGGTTACAAGATTATCTGTTTTTGATTTTAGAGCATTCCTAAATGTGGGAATGTTATTATCTGAAAGTGAAAGAGCAAAAGAAGTTAGAAAATTAATTTTAGATATAGTTATAGATTTGATTAATAAAAAAACTGGTGGTGGAACGAAATATATTAATCAAAGAGATGAAGATTATTTAGAATCATGGTATTGCGAAGAAAATTATAGAAAATTATTCACGGATGCATTACGTGATTATGTTGTAGAAGGAAAATATAAGTATGCTAGATATACTGATAAAATATATGAAAGTATTTTTAAAGAAAATACAAAAGAATATAAGACAATACTTAATTTAAATGCAAAAGATAAAGTTAGAGATACTTTCTATTCTGAAGTTTTGGATTTAATATCATCGTATGAAGGAGGATTTTCAGAAATATTAAAGAACGAATATTTAAAAAAAGGTGCAAGATTAGAATATTATGAAGTTGATAAGTTATTTGATGTATTTTCAGAACAAAAATTATATGAACCTTTAAAAAATAAAGCAAGAAATAAAATGGCTAGTAGAGATTTAGCATTTCGTGATGCTCTACACTTAAGGTTAACTGAATATATTAGTCCGTTAGATAAAACTGAATTTGAAAGATTTTTAGGATTGAAAAGTCAAGAATTACTAGAACGTATGAAAGATTCAGAAGAAGTTTTTAAGAGGTTAAAAGAGCGTGAATAAAAGAATAATATATATACCTGAAGAATTGATCGAACAAATCCACTCTAATACAATTGATGTTAGTGGAGGTGGAGATAAAGGAATTCTAGATATAGGAAGGATTAAATCTGTATTAGTTCATATTCAAAATGATGATTACTATCCTTATTTTGTAGATAAAATAACACATCTTTTCTTTTTTGTTTGTAAATTTCATGCTTTTGTGGATGGAAATAAAAGATTAGCTATAACATTATCAGCTCAATTTTTAATTTTAAATGGCTATGGATTGATATGTGGAAAATTTATTGAAGAAATGGAAAATATAAGTTACCATGTTGCAGCAAATAATATAGATAAGGATTTGTTGCATGAGATATTGGAAAGCTTTCTTAATGGAAATTATGATTCGGAAGAGATAAAGCTAAAAATATATGAAGCAATAACCAATAAGGGATTAGTTGAAGTATAATGATATTTGTGCATTTTATAAAATAAGAAAATATGCGATACTTATATTAAGTGAACGTATGTGGACAATGTTCTCAATAACAGATGGCTGATTTATATGATACAACTAAATAAAATATTAGTTCACATATTAAAAATATCTTTGATGAAGAAGAATTAGTTTAGAACTGAACTGTTAAGGAATTCTTGACAGTTCAAAAGAAGGAAATCGAAAAGTTAAATACTTGGTAAATCGCTCATTACGAAGTATTAGAAGGAAAAGAGAAAAGGAATCCATTGATAAATATTGTCAGCATGAATAAAATTAAGTATAATAAAAATGTAATAACGAATCATCAAATAGTATGCTTTTAGATGGCTATTACATAATATAATAATAAATACCATTTCAAAATAAATGGTTAAAATAAAAAAGGAGAACAAATGAAAAAGATTGTATGTGGATTGATTGTACTTGGTGGAATGACTTTATTGTTGAGTGGTTGCGGAAAAGAAACCGCACAAACGATGACTTGTACACTTACCCAAAAGGATGTTGTGAATCAGTATGAATTAGATGCAACTTATGTCGTAAATTATAAAAACGATTTGGTTACAGATGTAGAAACAACTGAAATTGTCACATCAGATGATACCACTGTGTTAGATAGTTTTGAGCAACAATTAAAACAAATTTATCAAGCCATGCAAGATAACTACGGAGGATACGATATCAACATTCAAAACGATGGACAAAAAGTAACATCCATTGTAAAAATTGACTACTAAAAACTAAATTTCGATCAGTTGATTGAAGATAATTCTGCAATGAAGAACTATGTAAACGATAACAATCAATTGACGCTAGAGGGAATCAAAACGATGTATCAATCACAAGGAATTAGTTGCGAATAAAAAAATTGACATTGTCAATTTTTTTCGTTTTCAGTATTGAGGGTTCGATAAATAATCTCTGGATATTCCCCAATGATACGTATTTCATTAATGATGGTCTCATCTAATAAGTTTTTGGCCTTTAATTCGTCAAACAAGATTTCGATGTATTGTAAATCAGACCAGTTATTTAAATCGACTAACAACTGTTTATTTTTGGCGTGCTGTTCGGCGAGAATAGGCGCGTTCAGCAATTGAGTAGAAAAAACATAGAAATCTACATCAATATAACTGTTGGGCAAGACGATATAACCAATCGGATAATCAATATCGTATGTTTTGAGATTGCTTAGAACATTCTGATTTTCACTACATAAATGAAAGTCCAGAGTTGAATAATGACTAAGAATTTGTAATACTTGATCTAAGTAAGATTTAATTCTCTCGTATTCCAAAATATTGAAATTAAGTAGAATATTGATATAAATTTGTTTCGCAATACCATTTGTTACAAGCTGTTTTAAAAATTCTTCCAGAGAAACAATTGCTACCTGATCGATTTGTTCTAATGTCTGATCTTCCACGTTAATCAGGTCTTTATAGTCGTTGTTGACGAAATCGAAGATAATAATTTTATTATCTCTTGTTCTTGCAATATTAATGAAAAAACCCTCGACGTATTCTCTATCTTTGTTGTTGTTTAAAAATAAGTTCATGTTGTAAAGATTATTTTTTTTCGCAATTACTTTCATTGTATTCACCTATAACAATATATGTGAAAGAAAAAAATACGTGTCTTCTTTATAAGAAAAACGTTGTGAGATAGGAAAAGATCGGTTATAATATTACTAGAAAATAAAAGTGAGGCGACGATAAGTGAACCAAAGTGATATCAAAAAATTATTACAAAACGATCAAAAAGAAATCCAAGATTTATGGAGGTCACTTTGACGCAGACCAAAAAATAAAAAGAATTGCGCATTTAGAGGAGAAAATGAGTGATGCTTCGTTTTGGAACAACAAAGAAGAAGCGGATCAAATCATTAAGGAATTAAGTGAATTAAAAGATTTGGTCGATGGGTTAAAAGAAGTAAAAGAAAAAAACTTAGCAGCGTTAGATTTGTGTGAATTGCTAGAAGAAGAAAGCGATGAGGAAATATTGAAATCATTAGAAGACGAAACGATTTCTCTACATGATAAGATCCAAAAAATTGGACTTTTGCTTCTTTTAAATAAACCGTATGATAAAAAGAACTGTGTATTAGAAATTCATAGCGGAGCAGGAGGCACAGAGGCGTGTGATTGGGCATTGATGCTTTACCGAATGTATTTACGTTGGTGTGAACATCATCATTATAAAGTGGAAGTACTAGATTATCAAGAAGGTGACGAAGCAGGAATTAAAAGCGCATCATTGCTGATCAAAGGTGAGTATGCTTATGGATATTTAAAATGTGAAAAAGGCGTTCATCGATTGGTACGCTTATCTCCTTTTGATGCGAACAATCGAAGACATACTTCTTTTGCTTCCGTTGAAGTAACTCCCGAATTTGAGAATAACGTGTCTATCGAAATTGATGAGTCCGATTTAAAGATAGATGTTTACAGAGCAAGTGGTGCCGGTGGACAACATGTCAACACGACTGACAGTGCAGTTCGAATTACTCATTTGCCGACTAAAATCGTCGTAACTTGTCAAAATGAACGCAGTCAGATTCAAAATCGTGAGAAAGCCATGCAATTATTAAAAAATAAACTGCAATTATTAGAAATAGAGAAACAAAATCAAGAATTAGAAAATGTTAAGGGAGAACAAAAAAACATAGAATTTGGTTCTCAAATTAGAAGTTATGTCATGCATCCTTATTCCTTAGTGAAAGATCATAGAACCAATTATGAAACGAGTAACGTCACCAAAGTATTAGATGGACAAATTGATCCGTTCATTGAAAGTTGCTTAAAAGGAGGATATTAACATGTGGCCTTTTAATAAAAAAAGATTGATTGATGAGAATATTTTAAAACAGATTTATCATAAATCAAGAGTGAAACGTTATGTTCAATTTATCGTGGGGTTGTTTTTAGTAGCCGTTGCCTTCAATTTATTTTTATCGCCTAACAATTTGGTAGCTGGTGGAGTCAGTGGAGTCGCCATCATTATTAAGCACATTTTTGGGCTAGATCCTTCTATCTTTATTTTTGCTTCTTCGATCGTACTTTTAATTTTTAGTTACTTTTTATTAGGAAAAGAAAAAACAATGGGCTCAGTTCTTGGTTCTCTACTGTTTCCGTTATTTGTAAAACTTACGACCAATATTGATGTATATTTAGATATTGACAACTCACAGTTGTTGCTTGCAGCCATTTTCGGAGGAGTGTTACAGGGCTTTGGAATTGGCTTGATTTTTAAAGCCGGATTTACGACAGGTGGAACAGATATTATTAATCAAATTATCTCAAAATATGCAAAAGTTAGCATCGGAAAAAGTATGTTGATGAGTGATGGTTTGATTGTATTAAGTGGAATTTTCGTATTTGGTCCGACGAAGCTAATGTATGCATTGATTGTACTATATATTATTACCGTTATGACAGATAAAGTAATACTCGGTATCTCTGATAGTAAAGCATTCTATATTATTACAGAGGAAGAAGATAAGGTAAAAGAATTTGTGTTGAAGTATTTGAACCATGGAGTTACCATTTTTCAAGCCAAAGGTGGCTATACTAAAGAAAGACAGAATGTATTGCTTTGTGTCGTGCCAACCAAAGAGTACTTTAAATTAAAAGAAGGAATTCATCAAATCGATCCTGAATCCTTCTTTGTTGTAACAGATGCATACGAAGTGTTTGGAGGAGAATGATATGGGAATTTTTCAGACAAACAGCTTACCTGATAATATTTTGCAACAGATCAAGAAAAAGAAATTAGTTTCTCGCTATCTTTTACTGATTATAGCTTTGTTTATTTCGGCTTTATCTTTTAACTTGCTTTTTTTTCCAACTAAAATCGTGGCCGGAGGAACGAGTGGTTTATCTATTCTAACGGAACATCTTTTTGGATGGAACCCATCGATTTTTATTTTTATTATCTCAGCAATTTTGTTGTTGCTAAGTTTTCTATTCCTAGGAATTGAAAAAACTTCAGGTACAGTAGTGGCTACTTTTTTGTATCCTTTCTTTGTAAATTTTACGGCTAATTTAGCAGATTACATCCGTCTAGATACTTCTGATTTAGTATTGGTTTCTATTTTTGGTGGACTAATCAGTGGGATTACCGGAGGAATTTTGTTTAAAATTGGTTTTAGTAGCGGTGGTTTAAATATTATTAGTCAATTATTATACAAATATAAGCATATATCTATTAGTAAAAGTAATTTTGTAATCAATGGTATTATCGTAATTGTTGGTGGAATATATTTTGGTTGGACGATGGTAATGTATGCTGTCATTGTCATTTACATCAACAGTTTAATGATTGATAAAGTATTGCTTGGTGTATCGCAAAACAAGGCCTTTTATATTATTACAAGTGAAGAACAAGAAGTAAAGCAATATATTATAGAAAAGTTAAAACACAGTGTTACCGTTTTTGATGTTAAAGGTGGCTATATGGAAAAGAAACGGAAAGTACTGATGGCCGTAGTGCCTACGAAAGAGTATTTTCAACTAACGGAAGGAATTAAACTGCTTGATCCGAATGCCTTTTTTGTGGTTATGGATGCATACCAAGTAGAAGGAGGGGCCTAGCCATAAAATTCCACAGACAAAAATACATTTTTATGATATAATGGTTTAGAGTAAGGTGGTAAGAAGTATGGATTTAATTAGAATTAAAGACGTAAAGAAGCAGTACAAAAATGGCGTTACGGCTATTAGTGATTTAAACTTAGCGATCAAAAAAGGGGATTTTGCTTTTATCATCGGTGGCTCAGGTAGTGGAAAAAGTACACTGATTAAAATGTTGTATCGTGAAGAGAAACCGACGGCAGGAGAAATTATCGTCGGTGGAATTAACGTTGCCAAATTAAGAAATAAGAAAGTATATAAATTAAGACGGAAGTTAGGAATCGTCTTTCAAGATTATCGCTTGTTACCCAAGTTAAACGTGTATGAAAATGTGGCTTTTGCTTTAGAAGTTCTTGGTGCGAAAAAAGACGAAATCAGAGTAAAGACGTTGAAGGCCATCGAACTAGTTGGCTTAAAAGCGAAAATTCATAATTATCCGGATCAACTATCGGGTGGAGAACAACAAAGAGTGGCCATTGCAAGAGCGATCGTCAACGAACCAAAGTTGTTGATTTGTGATGAACCAACAGGAAATTTGGATCCAGAGCGCAGTATGGAAATCGTGAAAATATTGGAAGAGATCAATCAAACTTGTAAGACGACGATCATTATGGCAACCCACGATCGAGACATTGTAAACAAAATGCAAAAACGGGTATTGGTGTTGAAAGATGGAAGATTAGTCAAAGATTATGAGAAAGGAACGTATCACAATGAAGATATTTAGAATGTTAGGACGCAGTATTCGCGATGCATTTAAGAGTGTATTTCGTAATTTTAGTTTGTCTTTGGCCTCTATTTCTTGTATTACCATTACTTTGATTATCGTTGCTGTATCGATGGTAGCATCTTACAATGTGGAACACTTTTCGAAAGTCATTCAAAAAGATGTTACGATGGTCGTATTCTTAAACAACGAGATTACGCAAGAAGAAATTGATGATTTAAGTGAAAAAATCAATTCCTTAGACAACATTGAGACATGTGACTTCAAATCAAAAGAACAATCTAAGGAAGAAATGATGAGTGAGTCTGATGTGTTTGAAGGCATTATGGGAACTTGGAATGAAGAAGATAATCCTTTAAAAGATTCGTTCTTAATTAAGGTAAAAGATATCAATCATATTAAAGATACAGCAGATACCATTAAATCGTTGGAAAAAGTAGATGTTGTAAATTATGGAGAAGAAATGGTAGGAAATTTAATATCCGCTTTTAAAGCAGTAGAAAAGATTTCTGTTATTGCTGTGGTGGCTTTAATCGTCGTAACCGTTTTCTTAATTATCAATACCATCAAACTTACGATTTTTTCAAGAAAAAGAGAGATTTCTATCATGCGTTTGGTTGGTGCTAGTAACTTTACGATCAAAACGCCGTTCATCGTGGAAGGAATGGTACTGGGCTTGATCGGATCCATTATTCCTGTGTTGATTGTTATATATGGATACACTTTATTATTTGATCACTTCGATGGAGTTTTATATTCTTCATTGATTCAAATGGTCAATCCACAACCGTTTGTTTATCTTGTATCTATTTTAGTCATTATTATTGGAATGTTAGTCGGAATGATTGGTAGTGCTTCCGCTGTAAGAAAGTATTTGAAAGTATAATGAAAAAGTTAAAGATTAGTTTCGTTCTACTTCTTTTATTGCCACTTTGTATACTACCAACCAAAGTGGAAGCAGCAACCTTACAAGAATACATTGATAAATTAAATGCTTATCAACAAGAAGTAGATGAGGCACAAGATAAGATCAACCAGACCGAAGCACAGATTAACAAAATAAAAGGTGAAATCAACAGCATCAACGCGGAAATGAAACAAATGGTGGAAGATATTGAAAGAATGCACGATGAAATTGAACAATACAACGAAGAGATTAAAGATAAAAGTTTACAAACCAAACAATTATTTCAATATTTACAAGTGTCAGAAGGCGAAAATGTGTATTATGAATACATTTTTGGAGCCGAAAATATTACAGATTTGATCTATCGTATGTCAATCGTAGAACAGTTGACAGATTACAACGAAAAGACGATTAATCAACTAGAAGATATGATCGAAGAAAATAAAAGACGCGAACAAGAATTAAAAGAAAAAGAAGTTGAACTAGAAGAAAGTAAAGTAACACTAAGCAATAAGATTTCTACTTTAGAAGGGGAAAAGATTAGTATCAATGCGGGTGCGATTTCCTCTAGGGAACAGTTGGCCATCTATAAAGATATGGTAGCAAACTTTGAAGAACTTGGTTGTCAGCCAACCGATGTTATTGGGGTAGATTGTGCGAAAACTGTTTCAGTTTCTGGATTCTATCGTCCAACGACGACAGGTTATATTACCGGCTTTATGGGATATCGCGATCTTTCGGTAGCGGGCAATAACTTCCACTTAGGAATCGATATCGGTAGTGACAATAAGCGAAATGAAAGAGTATACCCAATTGCTGCTGGAAAAATTCAACGTATTTATACCGATAGCTATGGTGCAAAAATGGTATTGATTTACCACTATGATGCCAATACTGGAAAGAATTATAGTTCTTTGTATGTTCATTTGAGCAGTTGGTCACCTAATATTTACGAAGGTCAGACCATCACCCCAGATCAATACATTGGTTATATGGGAGATACTGGTTTTGCCCTCGGTGTACACTTACACTTAGAGGTAGCCGATTGTAGGTTGTATGATTTAACGGATCGTAATTGTTACAATTGGACTCATTACGCCCAATATGTTGAAGATCGTTACAACCAAGGATTCCATGGAGCACAGTCGCTTCTTAACTTACCATCAAGTTGGTCTAGCAGATAAACATGATTCTAAATGGATCATGTTTTCTTGTATTCTGATTTATTACATGATAGAATAAATTATCGAAATTTATGGATAATATTAAAAAAGGAGACGTAACTATGTTTGATTTGGTTTCAAAGTATCAACCGAGTGGCGACCAGCCAGAAGCCATTCATCAATTGGTGATGGGAATAAAAAATGGTAGAAAAGAACAAGTATTATTAGGTGCAACCGGTACTGGTAAAACGTTTACCATTGCCAATGTCATTAAAGAAGTAAATAAACCAACCTTGGTTCTTGCACACAATAAGACGCTGGCAGGCCAACTTTATTCAGAACTAAAAGAATTATTCCCAAACAATCGTGTGGAATACTTTGTTTCCTATTACGATTATTATCAGCCCGAGGCCTATGTACCGAGTACAGATACTTACATTGAAAAAGATTCGTCGATCAACGATGAAATCGATGAGTTAAGACATGCAGCGACCAGCAGTTTGCTATCTAGACGTGATGTTATCGTGGTAGCCAGTGTTTCTTGTATTTATGGTATTGGGGAAGTAGAAGAATACTTAAATAAAATGTTAACCATCAATGTGGGAGACCAAGTAGAAAGAAATCAAGTTTTAGTTAAATTGGTAGAAATGATGTACGAAAGAAATGACTTTGACTTTAAGAGGGGAACATTTCGCGTAAAGGGGGACGTCTTAGAAATCATTCCTACTTATCAGCGAACGACCGGGTATCGAATCGAATTTTTTGGAGATGAAATTGATCGAATTAGTGAAATTGATTCCCTAACAGGCGTTGTATTACATGATAAAAAAACAATTTCTTTATTCCCTGCTAGTCACTTCGTAACCAGTGATGAAAAGTTAAAAAGAGCAGTTCAATCCATTAAAGAAGAGTTAAAAGTACGATTAGAACAACTAAAACAAGAAAATAAATTATTGGAATACCAACGATTAGAACAACGAACTAACTATGATTTAGAGATGTTGCAAGAAACTGGTTTTTGTCATGGTATTGAAAACTACTCTAGACACATGGCCGGTAAAAAAGAAGGAGAAACGCCAACAACATTAATGGACTTTTTTCCGGATGATTATTTGTTGGTTGTCGACGAATCCCATGTTACATTACCACAAGTAAGAGGTATGTACAACGGGGATCGGGCTCGTAAGATGAACTTAGTAGAATATGGTTTTCGCTTACCTAGTGCCTTAGATAATAGACCTTTAAAGTTTGAGGAATTTGAACAAAAAATCAACCAAGTAATCTATGTTTCCGCTACACCTGGTGACTATGAACTTGCGCATACCCATCAACAATTTGTAGAACAAATTATTCGTCCAACAGGACTGTTGGATCCAACCGTAGAAGTAAGAAAAAGTGAAGGTCAAATTGATGATTTAATTTATGAAATCAAACAACGCATGGAAAAAAATGAACGAACGCTTATTACTACTTTGACGATTCGTATGGCGGAAGAGTTAACCAACTATTTAAAAGAACTAGATATTAAAGTAGCATATTTACACACAGAAGTAAAAACTTTAGAACGATTACAGATCATCCATGATCTAAGAGAGGGAAAGTATGATGTGGTAGTTGGAATCAACTTGTTGCGTGAAGGAATCGATATTCCAGAAGTATCCTTGATTGCTATCTTAGATGCAGACAAGGAAGGATTCTTGCGTAGCAATCGTAGTTTGATTCAAACGATTGGACGTTGTGCCAGAAATGCCAACGGACACGTAATCATGTATGCCGATAAAATAACAGATAGTATGAAACAAGCCATCGATGAAACTGCCCGTCGTCGTAAAATTCAAGAGGAGTACAACCGAGTTCATGGAATTACGCCAAGAACCATTCAAAAAGAAATTCGTGAGGTGGTAAGCAACCAAATCACGACGGATAAGCCAAAGAAGAAAAAGATGAGCAAACAAGAAAAACTAGAAATGCTAGAAAAAATTGAAACAGAGATGAGAGAAGCGGCAAAAAATCTTGACTTTGAACGTGCGATGCAGCTACGAGATATTTTGTTTGAAATGAAAGGGGAACAATGAGCAAGCAGTTTAAAAAAATCTACGTAGAAATTACCAATGCCTGTAATTTGACTTGCTCTTTTTGTTCTGTTTCGAAAAGAGTGAAAAGAGTAATGTCACCATTAGAATTTGAACATATTTTAACAGAAATTTCTCCATATACCGATTATATATACCTCCATGTCAAAGGAGAACCCTTGTTACATCCGCAACTAGATACCCTATTGTCCTTGTGCGAAAAACATAATCTTAAAGTAAACATTACGACCAATGGGACATTGTTTCCTTCCGTAGTTTCCACTTTAAAAAAGCATATTTGTCTTCATCAAATCAATTTTTCTTTGCACAGTGAACAGGAAGACGAAACACTTTATGAACAAATATTTGAAGGAGTAGAACAATTATCCACAGATATTGTGATTATTTATCGTTTTTGGGCATTAAAAGACAACAAATTGAATAAAAAATCCACAACAATAGTGGATAAATTACAAAAATTTTATCATCTTTCCCCAAAAATAGTGGAAAAAATAAAAAAAGAAAAGCATATTGCTTTGTCTTCCCATATTTTTGTGGATAAACAAAATCTCTTTGAATGGCCTAGTTTAGAAAATGGAGAACATCAAGAAGAGGGTTATTGTTATGGCCTAAAAAGTCATATTGCCATTCTTTCAGATGGAACGGTGGTTCCTTGTTGTCTAGACGCAGAGGGAGTAATTGCATTGGGAAATATTTTTCAATATTCGCTTGTAGACATTTTAGAAAGTAGTCGTGTGAAAAACATCAAATCGAATTTTTCCAATCGTAAGGCAATAGAAGAACTTTGTAGGAATTGTAGTTATAAAAAGCGTTTTTAAAAGGTAGCATTTGCTACCTTTTGTATTTTTTATAATATTGTTTTTTTACATCTGTCATACGATCTTGAGAAATTCTTTCACATAATGCTCGTTGTAAAAGAGAACTGTCGGTATCTTTTGCTAAATCAATTACTGAAATATTATCTTCCTCATTTTTATAATCAACAGGCAAAGCAGTCTCTGTAATTAAGTGATAAGTGAGTTGTTCTAATATTTTGGCTTTTTCTTGCTGATTGTTTTGTTGATATTCTTGTAATTTTTTTAGCAATTGATAAACAAGTTCTGGTTCTACAATGATTTGTTCCATGTTGTAGGTAGAAATGATTTCTCTTACTTTTTTGCGTTGCTTTTTTGTTAGTTCCATAAGGATACTCCTTTCTTGTGCGTTTTATTATACCAAAAAAGTATGGTTTTGTAAAACGAAAAAGAACAAAATGTGGTATAATAACTGCTGGGTGATGAAGTATGGACAAGATCATTGTCAAAGGCGCAAGAGAAAACAATTTAAAAAATATTGATATAGAAATTCCAAAAAATAAATTGACAGTTATGACAGGTGTTTCCGGAAGTGGAAAAAGCTCCCTTGCCTTCGATACCATTTATGCGGAAGGGCAAAGACGTTATGTAGAAAGTTTGTCTGCTTATGCCAGACAGTTTTTGGGTGGTACAGAAAAACCGGATGTCGACAGCATTGAGGGGCTTTCTCCAGCCATCAGTATCGATCAAAAGACGACCAGCAAAAATCCTCGTTCTACTGTTGGTACGGTGACGGAAATCTACGATTATTTGCGATTGCTTTTTGCAAGAATTGGTGTTCCTTATTGCCCAGAACACAAGATTCCCATTACTTCACAAAGTGTCGAAGAAATGGTCAATAAGATTATGGAGTATCCAGTAGGAACAAAGTTGATTATATACGCTCCAGTCGTACATGGAAGCAAAGGAACCCACAAGGATATTTTAGACCAACTTCGCAAAGATGGATTCGCAAGAGTAAGAGTTAATGGTGAAATACATGATTTAAGTGAAGATATTGTATTAGAAAAAAATAAAAAAGATGCGATCGATGTCGTAGTAGATAGAATTGTGTTAAAAGAAGAAAGTAGAAGTCGTCTTCATGAATCGATTGAAATTGCGACGAAGTTGGCTGATGGGAAAGTAGTGATCGAATTTGTAGGAGATAAGGAAGTTGTCTTTTCTGAACATTTTGCCTGTCCTTACTGCGAATTTTCACTTCCAGAATTAGAACCAAGAATATTTAGTTTTAATGCTCCCTATGGTGCTTGTCCTGATTGTAAGGGTTTAGGAATCAAACTGCAAATCGATCCAGATTTGGTCATTCCCAATCCAGAACTTAGCATTAAAGAAGGAGCTATTGTGACATTGGGTGACGACGTTGACAACATGTATTTTAAAAAATTAGAATGTGTTTGCAAGCACTATAAAATTGATTTGGAAAAGCCGTTCAAGAAGTTGACCAAAAAAGAAAAGGACATTGTTTTGTATGGTAGCCCTGAAAAGATTGAATTTCATTTTCAAACCAAAAGTGGAAATACGATGCACAATGTTGACTATTATGAAGGAATTATCAACAATTTGGAACGTCGCTATATGGAAACGAGCAGTACGTGGATTAGAGAATGGTTAGAAAATTACATGGTAGAACACGATTGCGATAGTTGCCACGGAGCAAGATTAAACGATAGTGTTTTATCCGTCTTGGTTGGTAAGAAAAACATCTACGAAGTAACCTGTATGAGCATCAAACAATTGATTCCCTTTTTTGACCATTTAAAATTGACGAAGGAACAACAAGCAATTGCGGATCTTATATTAAAAGAAATTAAATCACGTTTACAATTTTTATCGAATGTAGGACTAGAGTATTTGACCTTAAGTCGAACTGCTGGAACATTATCAGGTGGGGAAGCCCAAAGAATTCGTTTGGCAACACAAATTGGATCTCGTTTGACTGGTGTGTTATATGTTTTGGATGAACCAAGTATTGGTCTACATCAGCGAGATAATGATCGTTTGATTCGCTCCATGCTCGAAATGCGCGACTTGGGAAATACGTTGATTGTCGTAGAACATGATACCGATACGATGTTAGCGAGCGACTTTTTGGTAGACATTGGACCAGGTGCCGGAGATCAGGGTGGTGAAGTAGTGGCTCAAGGAACACCAGAAGAAGTCATGAAGAACGAAAAAAGTATTACTGGACGTTATTTGAGTGGGAAAGAATGTATTGAAGTTCCAAAAAAGAGAAGAAAAGGAAATAAAAAATATTTGGAAGTCAAAGGTGCTCAAGAAAATAACTTGAAGAATATCGATGTAAAAATACCACTTGGGACCTTTACTTGTATTACAGGAGTTTCAGGTAGTGGTAAAAGTAGTTTGATTAACGAAATTTTATGTAAAGCCGTATCAAATCATCTATACCGTTCCAAAGAAAAACCAGGAAAGCATAAAAAAGTATTAGGAATGGAAAACGTCGATAAATTGGTAGAAATTTCCCAAAATCCAATCGGACGTACGCCAAGAAGTAACCCTGCAACGTACACGGGCGTGTTCGACGATATCAGAGAACTGTTTACCAATACCAAAGAAGCCAAGATGTATGGATTTGAAAAGAATCGTTTCTCTTTTAATGTCAAAGGTGGACGATGTGAAGCGTGCCGTGGAGATGGCGTAAAGAAGATTGAGATGCATTTTTTACCCGATGTCTACGTTCCTTGTGAGGTGTGTCATGGTACCAGATACAACCAAGAAACACTTAAAATTAAGTACAAAGGAAAAAATATTGCAGACGTACTCGACATGCGGGTAACAGAAGCGTTGACGTTTTTTGAAAATGTACCCAAAATTAAGACAAAATTACAAGTACTAGAAGATGTAGGACTTGGATATATTAAATTAGGACAAAGTGCGCCAACTTTATCTGGTGGAGAAGCCGAACGTGTGAAACTAGCCAAAGAACTTCAAAAACGTGCGACTGGAAAAACACTGTTTGTGTTGGATGAACCGACCACTGGATTACATTCAAGCGACATTAAAAGATTGCTTGCAATTCTTCAAAAAATAGTAGATAATAATGATACAGTAGTCGTGATAGAACATAACTTGGATGTGATCAAAGTAGCAGATTACATCATAGATTTGGGACCAGAAGGTGGAGATTTGGGTGGTGAGATTGTGGCCCAAGGAACACCAGAAGAAGTATCCAAAGTAGAAAAATCTTATACCGGTCAGTTTTTAAAGAAAATATTATGAGGTGAGAAAAATGAAGATGATCGTCAAGGGGAAAAATAATCAATTGCATATCAATCAGTTCTTTGAATGGTTGATTTACTTGGTTGGTTATACTTTGGTATTTTTAGGAATATCGGCTTTGTTTCGCTCGTTTAACATCGATAAAAGTTATTATGGATTGTACGGCTTTTTGGCAGTACTGATCATTTCTATCTTGAATAAGACTATCAAGCCCATTTTAGTTCGCTTGACGATTCCGATTACTGGACTTACTCTTGGCTTGTTTTATCCTTGTATCAATTTGTTCATTTTAAAACTAACGGACTGGATTTTAGGAAGTCATTTTAACCTAGAAAATATTTGGATTGCCTTTTTCATTGCGATTTTAATCTCTATCATGAATCTTTTGATGGAAAACTTGATCATCAAACCAATTTTAAGGAAGGTGCGTCATGAGTAGAATCGCGTTGGATCTTGGCTTTATTCAAATTTACTGGTATTCTCTGTTCATCTTTTTAGGTATTTTAGCAGCCCTCTTAGTTTGCTACTTTGAAGTAAAGAAAAAAAAGATCGATCAAACATTCTTTTTCAACATGGTTTTCTATGGAATTATCGTTGCTTTTATTGGGGCAAGATTGTATTATGTCGGGTTTAATCTAGATTATTATTTACAAAATCCTATTGAAATACTAGAAGTTTGGAATGGTGGTTTGGCCATTCATGGAGGTATTTTAGCAGCCGGCTTGTTTATTCTTCTATATTGTAAAAAACATAAACAAAAGACCTTAAAAATTATGGATATTTTGGTTGTGGGACTCATTTTAGGACAAGCAATTGGACGATGGGGAAACTTCTTTAATCAAGAGGCGTTTGGACAGATTACCACTGAAGCCGCTTTAATTGCAGCCAAAGTACCTCGTTTTATCATTGATCAAATGTATATCAATGGTGCTTATCGTCAGCCAACTTTTCTTTACGAATCTATTTGGAACTTGTTTGGTTTTGTCGCCTTATTAATGATACGTAGATATAAATATTTGAAAAATGGCCAACTTACTGGTGTATATTTGATGTGGTATTCAACAGGAAGATGCATTATTGAGGGGTTCCGCAGTGATAGTTTAATGTTAGGACAGTTTAAAATTGCTCAAATTGTATCGATTGTTTTGTTTGTAGTTGGTTTGTTTTTATTTTTCTTTTGTAAAAGGGGATCAAGGTTTACGAATTTGTATCGGGAGGAAGAACAAAATGAAGTTAGATTTTGATGTAGTGATTGTTGGTGCAGGTGTGGCTGGAATGACGGCAGCAATTTATTTGAAAAGAGCAAACATCAATTGTTGTATCGTAGAAAAAGATGCACCGGGAGGTCAAATTAACAAGACCTCTACCATCGAAAATTATCCTGGTCTAATCGATATTACAGGGCCAGAATTGGCGTTTCAAATGTACGAACAACTTCAAAATTTAAACGCTCCTTATCACTATGGGAACGTATTAGCAATTGAAGATCACAAAGATTATAAAATAGTAAAAACAGATCAAGAAGAACTCACTTGTAAAGGTGTGATATTGGCCATCGGTCGTGTTCCAAGAAAACTAGGTATTCCATTAGAAGAAGAACTTTCAGGAAAAGGAATTAGTTGGTGTGCCATCTGTGATGGACCGCTTTATAAAAACTTAAATGTTGCTGTTGTAGGTGGTGGTAACAGCAGTTTAGAAGAAGCGCTTTATCTTGCGCAACTATGTAAGAAAGTGACGATCATCCATCGAAAAGATACTTTTACCGCTCAACAATATCTCGTTCAGAAAGTTCAAAAAACCAAAAATATTAAAGTGTTGTTTCATACAGAAGTAGTAGAATTTAAACAAAAAGATCAAAAATTAGATGGTGTTGTATTGCTAAACAATCAAACTCATAAAAAAAGAACGATGAAAGTACAAGGATGCTTCCTCTACATTGGATATATTCCAAATACGCAAAACTTTTCTTCTTTAGGAATTTTAAATGCCAATGGCTATATTCAAACAGATGACTCTGGAAGAACCAAAGTGCCCTTTATTTATGGCGCGGGAGATGTTGTAGAAAAAGAATTGTATCAAATTGTGACAGCGACCAGTTCAGGCGCTGAAGCAGCAACTAGTTTTATTAAAGATTTTGAGCATCAATAAAATAGAAAAGCACTTTTGTGAAGTGTTTTTTGTTTGCCAAAATCTGTATATAAAAGTTGACAATGCATGTTAAAGTTATTGGAAAATCTTGACACGAGGAAGAGTTGAAATTTATAATAGTAAAGAATAGAATGTGGAAAATATGACAAAATAAATAACGTCTTTGGATTTATAAGCATGTTGCGTAATATTGCTAGAGTAGTAGTGGGATATGAATAAGAGGCAGAAGAAAAAGGAAACGTTTAAAGATTGGTTAAAACGTTTTGTAACGATAAAACACGCATACTTGCTACTATTGGTTGTAATTAGTATTGGAATTTGTGGAGTGTACTTTAGTTATGCGCTTTTTAGTGCATCAGTTGAGAAAAAAGGGGCTTTAAACATTGTGACTGGCAATTTATATACTTATTTGACGAGCGATGCTTTAAATAGCAGTAATCGTATTACGGTTGCGGGATCTACCACCAAAACATTTGATCTTGTTTTAGAAAACATTAATAGTGTCGATGCAAAATTTAATTTGTATTACAAAGGAACAACTACTTTGCCAAGCACAGTAAAGGTGGGGTATTCTGGTATCAACGATGCGCCACCATCAGCAAGTGGAACGACGATATCGAAATATGGTAGTAGTTCGAATAAGAAAACCGTAAGAGTTGTCATCGAAAATAAAAGTTATACTTCTTATACGATAGAATTTGGAAGTGCAGTAGGACTAAGTAATACTAGTATATCAGTACCAAGTGGCTATACGGCTTTAACACAGGTCGTAGATATTCCAAATGCTCCAGTGTTAGAAGAAGGTATGATTCCAGTTAGATGGAATGGGAGTTATTGGGTAAAGACAACCTTAACAGATAAAGCATATTATGATTATTCTGATCAACAATGGGCGAATGCGGTCATCATGCAGCCATGTGCTAAACGAGGAGATGCTGATCAAGATGGTGTAGTTACGATTGATGATGTCAATTTGGTATTCGCTTGGGCAGTGGGAGCAGAAACAAAGCCATCAAACGCAGTAAGTTTAGCTGATGTGAACGATGATGGATCGATCAATTCCTTTGATGCTTCGTTGATTCAAAAAATTGCAAATGGGCAGGTAACTGTATTAGATGGAGAAGAAATCAGTACGAGAGCATGTAAGTATAAGACTCCAGGTGAATATGCTGAAGCGGCTAATAGTACTATTATCTATATGGAAGATATTCAATCTATGTGGGTATGGATTCCAAGATATGAATACCAATACACGAATTTAGGAACGAGTTATGCAGGAGGAACGAAGGCACAACCAGGAGAAATAAAAGTGAACTTTTTAGAGGATACGAGAACAAAGGTGACAAGTTCATCTTATAAAGTACATCCTGCCTTTAATTTTGGAGGAGAAGAACTAGAAGGAATTTGGGTAGGAAAGTTTGAAACTGGCTATCGTCAAGATGGTTGGGACACTAGTTGGACAAAAACCGGAGCCGAAAAAAACACGACAGATGAAGATAGAGTAGTGATTAAGCCCAATGTATATAGTTGGAGAAATAATACTTTATCACATATGCATACAGTAGCATTAGCAAACGATTCTCATCTTATGAAAAATAGCGAATGGGGAGCGGTGGCATATTTAACACAAAGTCGTTATGGAAAATATGGGAATAGTTCTTATTCGGGCGCAAATAAAGAGGTATATAAGAATTCAAACAATACGTATAAAACAGGATGTTCTGGCGGATCACCTACTGCAACAAGTTCCACAACATGTTATACTTATAGTTCTTCAACGAGTGGAACAGGGGCAAGTAGTACTGGAACTGTTTATGGCGTTTATGACATGAACGGCGGAACTAGAGAATATACGATGGGAAATTATAATGGGACAATTGGAAGTTCTGGATTTTCGTCTTTGCCGAATAGTAAGTATTATGATAGATATACTTCAACTACGGTGTCAAGCGCATGTAGTGGAGGTGTTTGTTATGGGCATGCTTTAAGTGAAACATCTGGTTGGTATAACGACGGAACAGATACGCTTTCTTCTAGTTATCCATGGTATACAAGAGGTGGATACAATGCTGATAGTACTAGTACAAGTGGAATATTTCGTATGTACACACGGAATGGGAGTGCTAACGTATCAAATGGTTTTCGCTTTGTTCGAGGAACATAAGATAACTTTTGTTATCTTTTTTCTTTGAATTTATAGTATAATAACAGTAAGGAGTGATAGTAGTGTACAAGAAAGTTGTGGTCCTAGGAGGAGGAACTGGAATTTCTTATTTGTTAAAGGGCTTAAAAGATTTTCCTTTAAATATTACGGCTGTGATTACAGTGGCAGACAATGGTAAGTCTACTGGTATCTTAAGAAAGGAATTTAATATTCCGGCAGTGGGGGATATTAGAAAGGTGATTAGTAATTTATCAAGCATCGATCCATCTATCAAATCGATGATGGAATATCGTTTTAATACATCAAGTGATTTAAATGGTCATGCGTTAGGAAACTTAATTTTGACGGCCATGTTAGATATTACAGGTAGTTTGAAAGATTCGATTGCGGCACTTAGCAAATTGCTCGATGTGAAACATACTGTTTTACCGATTTCAGAAGATTGTGCTTTGACATTGATGGGTGAAACGATAGAAGGCGATATCATCGAAGGTGAGTCACAAATTACTGCCAGTCATAAAAAATTTAAAAGGGTGTTCTACAAAGAGGAACCAGAAGTTGTTCCAGAAGTATTAAAGGCATTAGAGGATGCCGATTTGATTATTTTTAGTATGGGTAGTTTGTATACGAGTATTTTACCCCATTTAATTTGTAAAAAAATTATCGATACGATTGATCATAGCAAAGCCAAACTCATGTATTTATGCAACGCTATGACACAACCAGGAGAAACCGATCACTTTGGCGTGAGTGACCACGTTAAGTTGTTGAACGAATATTTGGGAAAGAAAAAAGTTGACGTAGTAGTTGCCAGCAACACGAAAATCGATGAGACAATTGCTAGAAAATATGAATCAGAAGAACAAAAAGACCCTGTTTTTATCGATCGAAAAGAACTTTCTAATATGAATTTAGAACTATTAGAAGATGACCTTCTTACTTTAGCGGAAGATGGAACGTTAAAACACAATGGACTTAAGTTAAGTAGTATCATTTTCTCTTATCTAATGAGGGATTGATATGTCGTTTACTACACAAATAAAAAATGAAATTTCTCAAATAGAAGTGAGCGAATCAGAAAAAATCGCCGAATTATCCGCTTTTGTAAAAAATAACGCGACGATCGAAGATGAAAAAATTATTTTGACGACAGAAAACAACAATATTGCCAAGCGTATTGGTACATTTTTACAGGAATGTTTTGATGTGTCCATCAAAGTCGATACGATCAAACAAGTAACGCTCCATAAAAATGAATTGTATTTGTTGACGGTTACGGATAAAATTGATTTTTTGTTACAATCTCTTTCAATTTATGACGAAGCAAACCATAAAAGGGAAGTACCAGAAGAATACATTGTTGGTGCCAACGAAGAAATTAGGGCATATTTGCGTGGGTGCTTTCTATGCCAAGGAAGTATCAACGATCCTAAGACATCTCGCTACCACATGGAACTTTTGATTTCAGAACCAAAAGAAGCAGTATTTGTACAGAAACTTTTAAATTTATTTGATTTAAATGCCAAGTTGTTAAGCCGAGACAAGGGCTACATGATCTATTTAAAAGAAGCCGAGAAAATCAGTGATTTCTTAAAATTGATGAAGGCCTATAAAGCCGTCATGTACTTTGAAGATGTCAGAGTGTATCGCGATCAAAAAAATAGAACCAATCGTCTTAATAATTGTGAACAGGCCAATACAGATAAAATTGTTCAAACAGCCAACGAACAAATTAAATATATTCGCATTTTACAAGAAAATGTGGGAATTGATCTTTTGGATGAGAAAACACAAGAAGCACTAGAATATCGTTTAAAATATCCGGAAGCATCTCTTCAGGAGTTAAGCGAAATTATTTCCTTGGAAACAGGAAACAAAATCACCAAATCGGGACTCAATCATCGTTTTCGCAAAATAAAAGAACTTGCTATGAAGTTTGTCAAGAACAAAGAGATAAGTAAAAATGAATAAAACAATCAATCCGATGATTACATTGTAATTGCCTTATACTTTTTCATAAAGAAAGAATACAATTGGTTATTGGATAAATGTCAATCTGTTAACATTTGATATAAAAATAGTATGAAATGTGTCAAATACGCATTTCATACTATTTTTATTGCTTTTTCTCGATGATGGCATCGATAATTCCATATTCTAATGCTTCCTTTGCATCCAAAAAGTGATCTCTTTCAGTATCAAACTCGATGGTTTTGAGTTCTTGATTCGTGTTCTTGGCTAAAATATGGTTGAGTTTATCTTTTAATTTCAATATACGTTCAGCAGCAATTTTAATTTCTGTTGCTTGCCCTTGTGCTCCTCCCAATGGCTGGTGGATCATGACCTCGGCATTAGGAAGGCAAAAACGTTTTCCTTTCTCACCACAGGAAAGCAAGAAAGCACCCATCGATGCCGCCATTCCGACGCAAATCGTCGAAACAGAACTTTTGACAAAGTTCATCGTATCATAAATTGCCATACCTGATGTGATAGAGCCGCCTGGAGAATTAATGTAGATACTAATATCATCATGATTGATAGAATCTAAATAAAGTAGTTGAGCAACGACGACATTCGCCAGTTGATCGTTGATTTCGCCACTTAATAAAATGATACGATCTTTTAATAATCTTGAAAAAATATCATAACTACGTTCGCCATTGCTTTCTTTTTCGATAATTACGGGTACCAAATTCATTTTTATCACCTATCACTATATTAAGAAAAAAAACACCGTTTTATACATATAATATTTCGTCAAAATATGATACAATAAATTTGTATACAATAAAGATAGGTGATAAAATGATTGATACAATAAAAATAATCGTCATGAACGAAGAAAGAGAAATACCGAAAGGTATGAGTTTACTAGAATTAAGTCGCGAATACCAAGATCGCTTTCAATATCCCATTATCATTGCCAAAGTGAACGATAGTTATCAAGAACTAAGAGAGAAAATTATCAAGCCGGTAGACATTACTTTTTTTGATCTAACTTCTAGAATGGGTAACCGTATTTACGTTAATGGATTAATATTTTTAAATCTTTATGCGGTGAAAAAACTTTGGGGAAATGAAGCCAACATTGTCGTGCAGCATTCGATCGACAAAGGAATTTATATCGAGACGAACTTTGCCTTAACAGAGCAAAAAGTAAAACAACTTGAACAAAAAATGCATGAACTTGTAAAACAAGATTTGGAAATTGCTAGAGTGAATGTTTCAAGAAGAGATGCTATCGATTACTTTAAGAAAGTAAAAGATGAAGCCAAAGAAGGAATCATGAAGTATAATACCAATACTTACATTACGTTATATCGTCTAGGAAATTGGTACAATTATTTTTATAATTATATGCCAGTAGATACGACGGGTCTTGACTATTTTGCTTTGACATACTTAAATCAAAACGGTTATGTTTTGCGATTTCCTACCGTGTACTTAAACAAACAAATCAAAGAATATGAGCATCATGAAAACATGTTTGAAGTGTTTAAAGAGTGTCGTGAATGGGCCAAGGTAATGAACATTCAAAATGTTGTAGAGCTCAATAACGTCGTAGCAAAAGGAAGGATTGGAGATTTAATTCGAATCGATGAAACGCTACAGAGCAATCGACTTTTACAAGTAGCCAAAGAAATTTTCCAAAAGAAAGATCAATTGAAGTTGATTTTGATTGCCGGACCTTCTTCTTCTGGAAAAACGACAACGACCAATAAACTTTGTATGTACTTAAAAAGTTTTGGTTTGAACCCCAAAATGTTATCGATGGATGATTATTTTGTGGAGCGAGATGATACGCCACTGGACGAAGAAGGAAATTATGATTATGAAAGTTTAAGGGCTTTAGATTTAGATTTGTTTAATCAACAGATTGAAAAGTTGCTAAAACAAGAAGAAGTGATGATTCCTACGTATAATTTTATTTTAGGAACCAAACAATATAAAAGAAAGATGCAATTAGGAAAAGATGACATTTTGTTGATCGAAGGAATTCATGGACTAAATCCGACCATTTTACCAAATGTTCCAAGAGAGAAAAAATTTAAAATCTATATTTCTGCTTTGACAGAGTTGAATTTGGACGATCACAATCGTATTCCAACAACTGATAATCGTTTGTTGAGAAGAATGATTCGCGACAATCGAACGCGTGGTTATGATGTTACAAAGACACTTGAGAATTGGCCAATGGTTCGAAAAGGAGAAGAACAATACATCTTCCCATATCAAGATGAAGCAGATGTTACGTTTAATTCGGCTTTAATTTATGAATTAGGAGTTTTAAAAACGTATGTAGAACCACTTTTGTATTCCGTAGATCAAAATTCAGAATACTACGAAGAAGCCAAACGTTTAATTAATTTTTTAAGAATGTTTTTACCAATTCCATCAGAGGCGATTCCACAAGATTCCATTTTAAGAGAATTTATTGGCGGAAGTTGCTTTCATGATTAGGTTTTGATAAAATGAGAAAGAAAGGATTGATAAGATGATAAAAGTAGCCATTAATGGATTTGGAAGAATAGGACGATTGGTATTTCGTTTGATGGAAGAACAAGAAGATTTTGAAGTTGTTGCCATCAATGATTTGACTGATGCTGAGCAACTTGCATATTTGTTGAAGTACGATACCAATCATCGTAACTATCGCATCGATGAAATTTCAGTAAAAAATAATAATATTTGTATTGGAGAAAGAGAAGTTAAAATTTTTGCAGAAAAAGATCCTGTCAATTTACCATGGAAAGAGTTAGGAATCGATGTGGTAATGGAATGTACAGGAGCGTTTACGAGCAAAGAAAAGGCGATGGCTCATGTTGAAGCAGGTGCCAAAAAAGTAATCATTTCAGCCCCTGCCAAAGGAGATTTAAAAACGATCGTCTACAACGTTAACGAGAAAACGTTAACTGGAGAAGAACAGATTATCTCAGCAGCAAGTTGTACGACCAATTGTTTAGCGCCAGTATTGGATGTGATCGATCGAGAATTTGGAATTATCAAAGGATACATGACGACAGTTCATGCTTATACCAACGATCAAGCAACTTTGGATGTTCCACATAAAAAAGGAATCTATGCTCGTCGTGGTAGAGCAGCAGCAGCCAATATCATTCCAGCATCAACTGGAGCAGCAAGTGCCATTGGTAAAGTGCTTCCTAACTTAGAAGGACGATTAGAGGGTTCCGCGATGCGCGTACCAGTGCCAACGGGATCAGTAATTGATTTAGTTTTAGAATTGAAACGCAATGTGACCAAAGAAGAAGTGAACCAAGTACTAGAAGAACACAGTAATGAAACCTTACAATTTACAATGGATCCAGTAGTATCCAGCGATATTATTGGCAGAAGTTGTGGCGCTTTAGTCGATGGACTATTGACGACTGTCTTGGAAGTAGAGGGAAAACAACTAGTAAAAGTAGTAGCGTGGTACGATAATGAAATGGGATATTCCAATCAAATGGTTCGTACGGCCAAGTATTTAATGGAACAATAAAGAAGAGAAACTCTTCTTTTTTTGTTGAAAAAGAACACGATCTGTGTTGAAGTAAACACTACCAAAAGAAAGGAAGAATAGTATGGATATTGATCAATTGTTAGAGGTAATGGAATATAGTTTCCTAAATCATTATAAAAACAAGGCCCGTTTTGGTTTGTTACAATATTTCTCATTAACTGATATTGCACCAAGACAACTATCTAAAATTGCTGCCTCTAAGAAAAAAAGAACGCTTTCAAGATTATTAGGGCAATTTAGCGATCAAAACATTTGGGGATTAAAAGAACTAGAACTAGAAAAGAGTATTAGTTTGTTACATTCTATTCATGGTCATGTAGTGACACAACAAGAAAAATTGGATGTGGTTGAAAAATTAAAAGAAGAAACATTCCCAGTATTAGAAGGTACTTTGATGGAGGGCTCACGTTACTATGTCTGTGATGGAATCGATGCAATTTCTAAAGAACAGATTCAAAGTGAATTGTTAGAGTGTTATCATACTTACTGTGATGAAAATCAAAGTAGTAATAAACCCTACGTTTTGATGAAACAAAGAGAAAGAAAATAATGATTCTTTCTTTTTTATTACGATTTTGTAATATTATTTTTATTGTTCCTCTTATGGCAATGTGTTATAATGAACATGAGTGTAGGAGGTGTCTATGAAGAAAACGATACGTGATTTTGACTTGAAGAATAAGCAAGTATTAATGAGATGTGATTTTAATGTACCAATCAAAAATAATCAAATTGTAGATGACACTCGTATTGTTGCTAGTATTCCGACAATTCAATATGCCATCGATTGTGGGGCAAAAATAATTTTATTTTCTCACTTAGGAAGAATCAAACAACAGGAAGATCTATTTAAGAATAGTTTGGAACCGGTAAGTAAACGTTTGGAAGAATTACTTGGCCAAAAAGTATTCTTTAGTAAAGAAACAAGAGGAAAAGAATTAGAACAAATCATAGATAAGATGCAACCAGGTGATGTTTTATTAGTAGAAAATACACGCTTTGAAGACTTAGATGGAAAAAAGGAAAGTAAAAATGATCCTGAGCTTGGTTCCTATTGGGCGAGTTTAGGAGATATTTTTATTAACGATGCTTTTGGAACTTCCCATAGAAGTCATGCTTCCAATGTTGGAATTGCCTCTCATTTACCAAGTGGAATTGGTTTTTTGATTGAAAAAGAACTACAAGTACTATCGTCCCTAGAAAAGCCAAATAGACCCTATGTTGTCATTTTAGGCGGTGCGAAAGTACAAGATAAGATTGGAGTTATTGAAAATTTAATTCATAAAGCAGACAAAATTTTGGTTGGTGGAGGTATGGCTTTTACGTTTTTAAAAGCGCAAGGGTATGAAATAGGAACATCTTTATTAGATGCTGCTAGTATTGATTTTTGTAGTAAAATGTTAAAAGAACATGCTGATAAAATCGTATTACCAATCGATGCTGTAACCAGTAAATCATTAGAAGACGAAACAAACAATGCAGCAGCAATCAATCAAATATCAAGTGATGAAATGGGATTAGATATTGGAAAAGATACTATTTTATTGTTTGAAAAATATTTAAAAGATGCCAAAACAGTGGTATGGAATGGTCCATTAGGAGCGTATGAGTATCCAAAATATCAACATGGAACGAAAGAAATTTTAGAATTTTTAACGCAAACAGATGCAACAGTTATTTTAGGTGGTGGAGACATCGTTGCTGCAGCCACTCAACTTGGATACAAAGATAAAGTGACACATTGCTCAACAGGTGGAGGAGCAACATTAGAATACTTGGAAGGAAAGACGCTTCCTGGAATTGCAATTATCCAAGAAAAAGAATAAATGCATGAAAAAATACACAATGAAGATAGGACAAAGGAACGAAGTATATGTTAAAAAATATTAAAAAGAATGCCTTTATTTTAATTGCGATTACACTAATCGTCCTCTACTTTGTATTAAAAGATGACTTTTCTAGCATTATGGAACAACTATTAAAAATGAATCCTATTTGGCTGTTAGTCGCCTTGTTATGTTATGTTTTATACATTGTCTTAAAATCTTTGGCATTTCATATGACAGTAAAACAAGAAAAGCAAGATTATACATTTAAAAGAAGTATGATACACAATACAGTTGTTCAATTTTTTAATGGTATTACTCCTTTTTCGACAGGTGGACAACCTATGGAAGTGTACATGTTAAAGCAGCAAGGAATTCGTTATTCAAAAGGTGTTAATATCATTTTGCAAACGTTTATTTTTTATCAAACGGCATTAGTGATCTATGGTTTGATAGCTGTTGCGTTGAACTATTCCTTTCATTTTTTTGAAAAGATACCCTTATTAAGACGACTTATTTTACTTGGTTTTTTCATTAATACCTTAGTAGTAGTCGCGCTGTTTATTATTTCGTTTGGCAAGCGTTTGAATCATTTTTTAGTAAAGAAAATAGTACATCTTTTTCATAAATTGAAAATTGTAAAAAATGAAGAAGATACTCTTGTACGTTGGACGGAAAGAGTAGAAACATTTCATAGTTGTGCCGAGCATTTGAAAGAACACAAATCTATTTTCATCAAAGGTGTTTTATTGCATCTTTTGAGTTTGTCATTTTTCTATGTCATTCCTTTGTTTTTGGCTTATAGTATGAATGATTACACTAGTTTAAATGCGATGACTGCTATCGTATCTTCTGCTTATGTTTTAATTATTGGTTCTTTTGTACCAATTCCTGGAGCAAGTGGTGGAATTGAGTACGGCTTCCTTGCTTTCTTCGGGAATTTCATAGGTGGTAGTATGTTGCCAGCAATGTTGTTGATGTGGCGTTTTATTACGTATTATTTGGGCTTGATTGTAGGAGCAATCTTATTGATGATAGATAAAGGAGGAAAAAAAGAGTGAGAATTGGTTTGTTTACAGATACCTATCCTCCGTATATCAACGGGGTGTCAACAAGCGTCTATATGTTGAAAAAAAGTTTGGAAAAAAAAGGACATCAAGTGTATGTCGTTACGGTTAGTAACAGTATTACCAAGTACGAGTTTGAAGAAGATAATCACATCATTCGTATTCCAGGAGTACCAACAGGGATTTACGATTATCGTCTGAGTCGTGTTTATCCTTTAAAAATAATTAATATGGTCAAAAAATGGAAGTTAGATGTCATTCATTCTCATACAGAGTTTGGGGTAGGAACATTCGCACGACTATTTGCCAAGCAATTTAATATTCCACTAGTTCATACTTACCATACGATGTATGAAGATTACATTCACTATATTACCAAGGGATATTTTGATCGATCTAGTAAAAAAATCGTCGAGTATTTAACTTTATTTTATTGTGATAAGACGGCAACAGAGTTAATTGTACCAACCAAAAAGACATATGATTTGTTTAAAGAAAAATATCGCGTGAATCGTAATGTGCACATTATTCCAACGGGAATTGAAGTAGAACGTTTTTACGTAGAAAATGTTGATAAAAAACAGGTTGCGCATTTAAAAAAATATTTTAAAATTAAGAAGAACGATTTTGTAATTATTTTTGTTGGACGCTTGGCCGAAGAGAAGAACGTAGAATTTTTGATCGAAGTAGAAAAAGAGTTATGTAAGCAAAATAGCGCAATTAAGTTGTTGATTGTAGGCGATGGGCCTGATCGTAACAAGTACGAAGATTTGGCTAAAAAACTTAAAATTTCGGACCAAGTTATTTTTACAGGAAAAGTACCTTGGGAAGAAATTCCCTGTTATTATCAACTTGCCAATTTGTTTGTAACAGCATCAAAAACGGAAACACAAGGATTAACCGTAGTAGAGGCCATGGCTGGAGGTGTGACACCTGTTTGTATGGATGATGAGGCATTTCGAACAGTTGTAGTAGATGGATTAAACGGAAGATTGTTTAAAACGCAAAAAGAATGCAAGGAACAGATTTTGGAACTATTTCAAAACAAAGATCTGTGTAAGCACTATTCCAATCAAGCAAGGATTCAAGCCGAACATTGCAGTTCTGCTCATTATGCAGAAAGTGTATTAGAAGTATATCGACGTGCAATTAAAAATAAACAAGAGAACAGGAATTGGTTATCAAAGTTAATTAGCAAAATAAAAGGAGATTAAATATGTTAATAGTACTAAACCATAAAATGAATCTTACGAAAGAAGAAGTTGTTGCATATGAAAAAATCATACGTGAAAAAACGTATGATGATACGTTAGTAGTGTGTCCAAGTATTGCTTATTTGCCTTATTTCCAAGGAGAAAACTATAAGTTGGGCTCTCAAATCGTCAGTCAATACGATGGGGGAAGTCATACAGGAGAAGTATCGGCTAAGCAACTTCGTTCTTTAAACGTTTCTCATTGTTTAGTGGGACACAGTGAAACAAGAAAAGATCATAATGAAACAGAACTAGAGTTAAATAAAAAAATCAAAGTACTGTTAAAAAATGGTATCATTCCGATTCTTTGTATTGGTGAGACGCAAGAAGAAAGAGATCAAAATAAAGCAGAGGATGTTTTAACACGTGATTTAAGAAATTGCCTACGAGAGTTGTCCAAAGAAGAAATTTCAAAAGTCATTGTGGCATATGAACCCATTTGGGCAATCGGGTCTGGGAACGTTCCTTCTAATGAGACGATAGAACAAACGGTATCAATGATCAAAACATTTATAGAAGAACAATATCAGGAAAGCGTGAAAGTGTTATATGGGGGAAGCATTAACAAGCACAATTATACCATCTTAAAGACAATTTTTAATGTCGATGGCTTTTTGATTGGTGGTTTTGGTTTAGATGTCCAAGGAATACAAGAGATGTTAGAAATATAGTAAAAAAGAGTTCTTAGAAAAACTCTTTTTTTGTGCGACCTGATTATTTTAGGAGCGAAGTGTTTTATGAAAGGAGTGACCTAACTTTTCTAAAACTAATATGGTGAATGGAGATAATTCTTCTTTTTTTAACTCCGTAATTGGATACCATTTGGCTCCTAGTGAATCTTGTCCATCTTCGGTAGTTTTGAGATCTTTGCTTTTAAAATCTGCAGTATAGAAAATTCCGATGTGATGTAGATCTTCGATGGTATTTTCGTCTAAATGCCATTTAAAAGTAACGCTTGATACATCTAATAATTTGATGTTATGTATTTCTATTCCAAGTTCTTCCATCATTTCTCTTTTTAAAGCGTCAATAGGAAGTTCCCCGTGTTCGATACCACCGCCAGGAAGATCTAGTTTTCCTTTATAACCTCCGCGACTTTTTTTGATCAAGGCAATTTTTCCTCCATCAAGGATAACACCATATGAACCAATGTGTTTGTTTTTGAATTCTTTCATTGTTTATCACTCCTTTTCTTACGAAGAAAATAACATTACTTTGTGTCATAAATTGTCGTATTTTGTCGAAAAAACAAAAAAATTGTCTTTTTGTTAACTTTTTCTCGAGTTAAAAGATATTCTAAATAACATTGGAAAACTATGTTTTCACTGCGTAAAAACGAATTGCCAAGATAATTTTAATCGTATACTTTACGATTTCGACAAAACTAGTGCTTTTTTTCTCTATCAATTTTACTTGAATTATTATATAATAAACTTGCGTGGTAGTATAAGGAAGGAGAAAATATGAAAACGATAAGAGTACTTATGATAGACGACAATGTCGAACTAGTAAGCATGATTAAGGAGTATTTTAGTGATCACGCTAATATTGAAGTAACACTTGAGGCAAATGATGGAGAAGAAGGATTAAAACTAATTGAAAATAATCAAAAAGATTACGACGTAGTTTTATTAGATCTCATCATGCCAAAGAAAGATGGAGTAACAGTTCTAGAAGAATTGAAAGGAAAAGACATCGATAAGAAGATTATTGTATTAACTTCTTATAATGCCCAAGACATGATTAGAAAAGTATCAGAACTTGGCATTGACTATTTTATTTTAAAACCATTTGAGTTATCTGATTTAGAAAAGAGAATTCTAGAATGTGCAAGCGATACCAAGTATACCAACAAGGCAATTGATTTGTACCATAACAATTTGCAAATTTCAATTACTAAGATTTTACATGAATTAGGAGTTCCATCACATATCAAGGGTTATCAATATATAAGAGAAGGAATTACGGTTCTATACGAAAGACCTGATGTCATCGGTGGAATAACCAAAGAGTTGTATCCTGATATCGCAAGCAAGTTTGATACGACAGTATCCCGTGTAGAACGCGCCATTAGACATGCGATTGAAGTAAGTTGGAATCGTGGTAATTGGCAGTTGATGGAAGATATCTTCGGACATAGTGTCGATATCGACAAAGCCAAACCAACCAATTCAGAATTTATTGTAACAGTCGCAGACAAATTACGGCTAGAGTTTCATAAAACTTCAAATGCCAAGCAGTAGTACGTTAAGCCGAGCAGTATGGGCTTTTTATTTTGGTTAAATTTGAATAAAATTGTCTTATTTTGTCGGTTACTTCTTATGTCTAGCAATTGACAAAAAAACAAGAACATATTATACTTAATTTGTAAAATATGTAAGGAGGTATCAATTTATGGAACGAAAAATCAATAGTTTTTTGCACAAATGGAAACGGGATATTATTCGTAAGCCACTGTTGATCTATGGACCCAAGCAAATTGGAAAAACCTATACTGCCTTAGCATTCGGAAAAGAAGAATATAAAAATGTTGCCTATTTTAATACGGATAACAACAAAGAATTGTTAGAGATTCTAAAAAAAGAAAAACAACTTGATCGAATCATTATGAAAATGTCGTTGTTGAGTGGAGAAAGTATATTTAAAAATGATACGTTGATCATACTAGATAATGTCAATGACATTGAAGTTGTCAAAACAATTAAACTTTTTGGTAGTGAAAGAAATGATTATCATATTATTTTAATTACTTCAAGAAGAGAAAATTTAACTGTTTTTAAAGGGGAAGAACTGCAATACAAAGGAATGTATGGTATGGATTTTGAAGAGTACCTTTGGGCAATTGATCAAAAACAATTGGTAGAATTCATTCAAAACTCTTTTAAAAACGGCAAAACGATGCCATTTCACAATGTGGCGATGGATTATTTTTATAATTATTTAGAAACCGGAGGACTTCCTGAAGTAGTTTTTAATAGTATACAAAAAGAAAAAGATGCTTATCTTGATATGATTAAAAACAAAATATTAGATACGTATCAAAAAGAAATGAGTCATAACACAAATTTAATCGATATTCCAAGATCGATTGAAGTGTTACAAAGTATTCCTTATCAATTGAAGAAAGAAAATAAAAAGTTTCAATATGGTTTAATGGGATATGGAAAACGAGCCAAAGAATACGATAGTGCGATTGATTTTTTGGTAAACAATCAATTGGCTTATCGTAGTTATAAAATTATGATGGTAAAATCACCATTAAGTAGTTGTAAAGAAAAAGATAGTTTTAAATTGTATTTAAATGATGATGGTATGTTGTTTTTTATGATGCACAGCAATTCAAAACAATTATTTTTGGACAACAAATTAAAAACGGCGTTGTACGAAAATCATATTGCCAAAAATTTAGTAGAGGCGGGCTATCCAATCTATTATTATCAATCAGAAGGAAAAGCGGAAGTAAGTTTTGTCATTCAAAATAGAATGGGGCAAGTGATTCCGATTGAACTGGTCAATAAAGATGTTTCTAAATCAAAGTCGTTATCGTTATTTATGAAGAAGTTTACGGTAAAGGAAGCCATTCGTGTAACAGAAGATAACTTTGCAATAAAAAAAGGAGTTCGTTATATTCCAATTTATGCGATGTTTTGTATGAAGGAGGGTTAATGATGAAACCGATTGTACTAGCCATTTTAGATGGGTTTGGCTATCGTGAAGAAAAAAAGGGAAATGCCATTGCTGCGGCTAAAAAGCCGAACATTGATTCTTTGTGGCAAGAATATCCACATAGTTTATTAGAAGCCAGTGGGGAATCAGTTGGACTTCCTAGTGGTCAAATGGGAAACAGTGAAGTAGGCCACTTGAATATTGGTGCTGGAAGAATTGTCTATCAACCATTACAGTTAATCAATAAAAGTATTCAAGACCGAACTTTCTTTGAAAATGAGCAGTTTTTAAAATTGATTCATTCTGTAAAAGAAAAGGGATCAAAACTACATCTTTTAGGGTTACTTTCTGATGGCGGCATTCATTCCCATATCAATCATTTTTATGCCTTATTAGAATTAGCCAAACAAGAGGGACTAGAAGAAGTATATGTACATGCTTTTCTGGATGGTAGAGATACTTTACCAAATGTAGCCATTACTTATTTAAATGCGTTAAGTAAGAAAATGCAAGAACTTGGAGTAGGTAAGATTGTAGATATTTCAGGAAGATACTATTCCATGGATCGAGAAAGAATGTGGAATTTAACAGAACAGTATTACAACGTGTTGGTAAGAGGTATGGGACCTAGTATTACAGACTATCATAGTTATATTCAAGACAGTTACCAAAAGGGAATTTATGATGAATTTATCGTACCTGCTTTATTATCGAAAGATGGTTTGGTAGAAAATGAAGATGGATTAATTTTTGTGAATTTTAGACCAGATCGTGCTACTCAGTTGTTTACGGCTTTGACCAATCCAGAATTTAAAGAATTTAAAGCAGATACATTAAATATAAAAGTAGTTACGATGATGCCAGTAGAACATACAGTAATATCAACTCCTGCCTTCATCATGCCGAAATTAGATTGTACCTTAGGAATGTATTTAGCAGAAAAAAACTATAAAGTGTTGCGTATTGCTGAAGCAAGCAAATATCCGCATGTTACCTACTTTTTTGATGGTGGGTTAGAGTTAGAATTAAAAGGTACAGACAAAATCATTGTTCCTAGAAAAGATGTAGCGACCTATGATTTATATCCAGCAATGTCTAGTTATGAAGTAACAGATCAATTGTTGGAAGTAATCAATCAGTATGATGTTGTGATATTAAACTTTGCTAACTGTGATATGGTGGGACATACGGGGAATTTTGAGGCAACCGTAAAGGCGGTAGAAGCAGTAGATGAAAATGTTGGTAGAATTAAGAAAAAAGTAGATGAATTAGGAGGTTTATTGATCGTAACTGCTGATCATGGTAATGCAGAGTACATGGAGAGTGAAGAAGGTGAAATTATCACGAGTCATACTTGCAATTTAGTACCATTTATTGTTTGTAACAAAGATTATCAAGTAAAAAATGGAAAACTAGGTGATATTGCACCTACTATTTTGCAAATCATGAACGAAGATATCCCAGATGAAATGACAGGGAATGTCTTAATAAAATGTGACAAATAGTCTGTGATTTATTGACATAAAGACAAAACTAAATATAAGGATAGGAAAGGAAAAGAAAGATATGAAACGGAAAAAATGGGTAAAATGCGGACTTCTTACTTTAATGATAATCGGTTTATCTCCGTTGCATGTATTTGCTGCTCTTGGACATGTTCGAGTATCTGTAACGATGACTTGTGATAAATTAAAGTTACAAGCAGGAGAAACAGCAACTTGTGGAGTATCGATATCTTCAGAGTCGGTATCATCTTCAAGTAGCAATTTTTCAGCCATTCATGGTGAAATTATTGCAAGCGATGGGCTCGAAATAGAAACTATTGCTTCAGCCGATAATAATTATACACTTACAAGTGATGGAAGTAAATTTGTTTTAAAAGCAAATGATCCAATTACTGTTGTCAATCAGGAATTAATGGAAGTAAAGATTACTGCTAGACAAGATACAAAAGTAGAAAAAGCAAATGTGCAAATAAAAGCAACACTAGAATGCACCGATTGGATCAAAGGTGATTTAACCAAAGACGGAGTTGTCAATGGCGGAGATTCTGCGGCAGCGTCTAAAATTATAGGGGAAGCAGCAGGTGGAAGCGAGCCAACTGAAGAAGAACTTTTGCTTGGCGATATGACCGGTGATGGTGCTATTACGATTGAAGATGTCAATGAAATTGATAGAGAAGCGGCACGTGAAGCACAAGGAAATATGTCTGGTAGAGAGTATGTGTGCTTTACTATTGATCAAAATAGAGATGGATCGACTAGTACGATTGAATTTGAAGTAACACCAGCAGAAGAAGTAGTAGATGTACCAGATACTGCTTCAAGTATTCCAGTATGGTATTATGTTGCTGGCGCTGTATTCATGGCATTTGGTGTTTATCTTATCGTAGAAGCAAGAAGAAAGAATCAAGTACAATAAAAACCACGTATGTGGTTTTTTTCTATCATATTTTTTGAACACGAAATTTACTCGCTAATATGTTCCGATTATCAGGGAAAAAAGAATTGATCGTCCAATAACTAACTCCTCCTAATTGGTACTTTGTTACTAAGTTCAGTTTGGCTTCGATGCTCCTTGCATCTTCAAACCATACCACGTGTTCTTTTCCATCTTCGGATGTATAATAAAAATAGGGTGATTGGGCAACCTCGTCAAATTGAATGGTTGCTCCTTTTTCTTGTGCTAGAGTTGCTGCTTGTGTATGGCTCAAACTTCTAGCGGCACTTCCTGGTTCATAAGGAAGAGTCCAATCATACCCATAATTGGGAATTCCCATTAAAATTTTTTCACTAGGGATGACAGAAACAGCATAATCTAATACTTTTTGTACTTGATTGATCGGGGCAACGGCTTGTGGTGGACCATACGTATATCCCCATTCATAGGTCATTAATATTACGTGATCTACTGTTTTACCATGAAAGGCGTAGTCGTGTGCTTCGTACAAGGTCCCTTTTTGCTCAGCACTAACTTTAGGAGCAAGAGCGGTTGTGACGATAAAATTATATGGATGGAACAAAGTCACGGCTTTACTTAAAAAGTTGTTGTATGCTTCTTTATCGCTTGGGAAAATATATTCAAAGTCAATGTCAATTCCGTAGTATTGTTTCTGCTGCATGATATTCAAGCAAGTATTTAATAAGCGATCTTGAATGCTCTCGTTGTTTAATATGGAATGTGCTAGTTCACTACTAAAACTACCACTTTCATCGATATTGGTAATTACCATCATGGGCGCTACTGAATTGTTTCTTGCGGTTTGAATGAGAGTATCATCGGAAATAGTAATAAGGTCTCCAAGTGCAGTCACATGATAACTAAAAATACTAAGATAAGTAAGATAAGGTAACGTCTGTTGTAGTATGTTTGAATCAATGGTTGGATAAGCGTATCCATTTACTAAAATAGTTGGTTTCATCTGTTGATCATTCATATTTTCCTCCTAATCTAGTTATATATATGAAATAAAAAATATTTTCATACAAAAATTGCTATTTCATTTATAAGACATATGTTCTATAATAGAAACAGAAGGTGGTATTTTGGGAAAAGAACGATTGATTTTTCATGTGGATGTCAACAATGCTTTTTTATCTTGGACAGCGGTTGATTTATTAAAGAATGGTTACAAACAAGATATTCGTAAGATTCCGTCGATCATTGGTGGCGATGAGAAGTTGCGAAAAGGAATCGTTTTGGCCAAATCACCTGTTGCGAAAAAAATGGGTGTGGTAACAGCCGAAACCATCTATTCGGCTCGTAAAAAGTGTCGTTCTTTGCAAGTGTTTCCTCCCAAATATCAATTATATAAGGCGCAATCGAATCTACTTCACCAATACTTATCCCAATATACCAACAAAATAGAACGTTATTCTATCGATGAATGCTTTTTAGATATGACAGGAACTTCTTTGTTGTATCCAGATCCGATCAAACTTGCTTATCAGATGAAAAAGGAAATCAAAAAGAAATTTGGATTTACGGTAAATATTGGGATTGGCAACAATAAACTATGTGCCAAGATGGCATCTGACTTTGAAAAGCCCGATCGCGTGCATACGTTGTTTCAATCCGAAATTGAAAGTAAACTATGGCCTTTACCTGTATCGGATTTGTTGATGGTTGGAAAGCAGTCGGCGAAAGTATTAAAGCAATTAAATATTCATACGATTGGAGATTTGGCAAGAGCGGATTTAAAGTTATTGAAACGTTATTTTAAATCGCAAGGGGAATTTATGAGACGTTCGGCCAACGGAATAGATGATAGCGAAGTGGAATCGGAGCGTGGAAAACATAAATGCATTAGTGTGAGTAGAACCCTTCCTTACGATCATTCGGATCCAGTCAAACTGAAAAAAATATTGTTTACGCAAGCAGAAGAAGTGGGAAGACAATTACGTAAGCAAAAACAATATACCAAAACAATTGCAGTAACTTTCAAAAACAGTCAATTTGAATCGTATTCACATCAAATGAAACTATACAATCAAACGAATGTCACCGATGAAATATACAAGACGGCAGTGACATTATTTGATCGTGCTTGGCGACAAGATGACATTCGAAACATTGGCATTCGCTTAAGTGATTTGGTGTCAGGAAAGGAAAAGCAGATATCGTTGTTCGAAACGGAAAAAGATGAAAAGAGTGATAAGATTCAAGAGGTGCTCGATCAAATCAAAGATAAATATGGAAACAATAGTATTATATCGGCTAGTTTGTTGGACAAAGAGAAGTAATCCTGTCTCTTTTTTATTGACAAAATACTTGAAAGAAAAATCTAAAAAATGCTTGCAAAGCATATAATACTTATGATATAATTTTATCTGTGTGGCTGCTTAGATGTGCAAGGTTGTCGATACACCGGGTTGAGTTGCCAAATTGTATCGGGTTATTTGCGCGGAGCATGTCTATACTAGATATAGGCGAAGGGAGGATATAAACATGTCAAAGGAAAAAGTTCGTATCAGATTAAAAGCATATGATCATAGAATACTTGACAATGCTGCCACGAAAATTGTTGAAACAATCAAAAGATCAGGAGGAGAAATTTCTGGACCAGTTCCACTACCAACTGAAATTGAAAAGTTCACAATTTTAAGAGCGGTACACAAGGATAAAGATTCACGTGAACAATTTGAAATGCGTACACACAAAAGATTGATCGATATCAAAAATCCAAGTAAGGAAACCATTGAAGCATTGGCACACTTAGATTTGCCAAGTGGTGTTGACATCGAAATTAAATTATAATTAGGAGGAAACAAAAATGAAAGGAATCTTAGGTACAAAAGTTGGAATGACTCAAGTGTTTACTAAAAACGGAAAGTTAATTCCTGTTACGGTAGTATCTGTTGAACCAAACGTTGTAACACAAATTAAGACGGTTGAAAAAGATGGATACAATGCCATTCAATTAGGATACCAAACTGTAAGAGAAAAAGTAAGCAACAAACCAAAGATGGGTCATACCAAAAAAGCGGGTACAGAACCTAAGCGCTTCTTAAGAGAAATTAGGGGAGTAAATGTTGATGACTATACATTAGGACAAGTAATCAACATCGATATTTTTAGCGAAGGAGAAATCGTTGACGTTAGCGGTATCAGCAAAGGAAAGGGTTTCCAAGGTGTGATCAAACGTCACAATCAATCTCGCGGTCCAATGGGACACGGATCACAATATCATAGAGGTGTTGGATCTTTAGGTACTATGTTACCAATGCACGTATTAAAAGGTAAAAAATTACCTGGACACATGGGAAATGTAGCAACGACAGTGCAAAATCTTGAAGTAATTGCTGTCGATTTAGAAAACAACTGCATTTTAATTAAAGGAAATGTTCCGGGTCCAAAAAATTCATTAGTTATGATTCGTACTTCAGTAAAAAAGAAAGATCAAAAAAATCAACCAGAAGAATTGATTACTTATGTAGTGGAAGAAGAAGTTCCATTATTAGAAGAAGAACAGACAACTGAAGCAGCAGAAGAAACAACAGAAACCGAAGAAACATCATCACAAACGGAATCAGAATAAGAAAAGATAAATGAAAATGAATGTGATGAAAGGAGGAATCGAGAATGGGAAAAGTAAATGTTTTGAACCTTAATGGGGAAAAAATAAAAGACATCAAACTAAATGAATCAATATTTGGTATTACACCAAATGATAAAGTGTTATACAATGCGATCATCTTGACCAGAGCATCGCTAAGACAAGGAACACATAAAACAAAAAATCGTGCAGAAGTATCAGGTGGTGGCCGTAAGCCATGGAGACAAAAAGGAACAGGACACGCACGTCAAGGATCTATCCGTGCCGTTCAATGGGTAGGTGGAGGAAATTATGGAACTCCAGTACCTCGTGACTATAGCAAAAAAATGAATCGTAAGGAACGTCGTTTGGCACTAAAATCTGCTTTGACTCACAAACAAGAAGAAAATGCCATCATCGTTTTAGATGAATTGACTTTTGCAACACCAAAAACAAAAGAAATGGTAAAATTATTAACTACATTAAAAATTGCCGATAAAAAAGTGTTGATCGTGGTAAAAGAATTTGACGAAAACGTTGTTTTATCATCTCGCAATTTAGGAAATGTTGCCATTATGGAAACAAGCGAAGTAAACGTATTAGATTTGGTTACTGCTGATTATGTAGTAATGACCACGGATGCATTAGAAAAATTAGAGGAGGTGCTTAGTTAATGGATACCAAATATTTAGAAATCATCAAAGCACCAGTGATTACTGAAAAATCTGGAAACATTACCCAAAATGAAGGGAAATATGTTTTTAAAGTAGATGCTAGAGCCAACAAAACAGAAATTAAACTAGCAATCGAAAAAATCTTCAATGTAAAAGTAGAAGAAGTTCGTACAATTAATGTAAAACCAAAAAAAAGAAGAGTTGGTCGTTATACTGGTTTAACAAACCGCACGAAAAAAGCGATTGTTACACTAAAAGAAGGCCAAACCATTGATCTTGGTTAGAAGGAGGGTTAAAGATGGCAATTAGAAATTATAAACCTACTACACCAGGACGTAGAAAGATGAGTACGTTAGTAAACGAAGAGATTACCAAGACTACTCCTGAAAAGAAACTTGTAGTTCGTTTAAAGAAAAACGGTGGACGTAACAATCAAGGAAAGACGACAGTAAGACATCAAGGTGGTGGCGCTAAAAGAAAATATCGTATCATTGATTTTAAAAGAAATAAATTCGATATTCCAGGAACTGTTGCAAGCATTGAATACGATCCAAATAGAACAGCAAACATTGCACTTATCAATTATCGTGATGGAGAAAAACGTTATATCATTGCTCCAAAGGGATTAAAAGTTGGTATGGAAATCATGGCAAGTGAAAATGCTGATATCAAAGTAGGAAACGCTCTACCAATCATGAATATTCCAGTTGGTACTATGATTCATAACATCGAACTTCGCCCAGGAAAAGGTGGAGAACTAGCAAGAAGTGCTGGCGCTTCTGCTCAAATCTTAGGACGTGAAAACAATTATGTTATGATTCGTTTGTCAAGTGGTGAACAAAGAAAAATATTAGGAACTTGTATGGCTACCGTTGGTGAGGTAGGAAACGAAGATTCTGAATTAGTAAAATTAGGAAAAGCAGGAAGAAGTCGTCATATGGGAATTCGTCCAACAGTACGTGGATCTGTTATGAATCCAAATGATCACCCACATGGTGGTGGAGAAGGACGTGCACCAATTGGCCGTAAAGGTCCCGTTACACCTTGGGGTAAACCTGCACTTGGATATAAGACACGTGGTAAAAAGTCAAGTGACAAATTTATCGTACGTCGTCGCAATAGTAAATAAGGAAAGGATGATTTTAAATGGCTAGAAGTTTAAAAAAAGGACCTTACGTATTTGATCGTTTGTTGAATAAAGTAAGAGAATTAAACAATTCTGGAAAAAAAGAAGTAATTAAAACATGGTCACGCCGTTCAACAATTTATCCTGATTTTATTGGACATACATTTGCGGTTCACAACGGGAAAGAATTCATACCAGTTTATGTTACCGAAGATATGGTTGGACATAAATTAGGTGAATTCGCCTTAACGCGCAAATTCGGCGGACATGGTTCTGATAAGAAAAAGTAAAATTAAGGACTAGGAGGGAAAAATATGGAAGCAAGAGCAATTGCGAAGACCTTACGTGTATCTCCAATCAAAACAAGATTAGTCGTTGATTTGATTCGTGGAAAAAAGGTAAGTGAAGCATTGACCATATTAAATAATATCAACCAAAAACCAGCACGTCTTACCAAAAAAGTATTAGATTCTGCTATTGCCAATGCCGTAAACAACAACGGTGCTGATGCAAATGAACTATACATCAAAGAAGCAAGAGTAGATGCTGGTCCTGTTATGAAGCGTATCATGTTCGATTCACGCAGTCATATCGGGCACAAAGATAGAAGAACTAGTCACATTGTAATTGTTGTGGCTACAAAATAATCGTAAGGAGGTTATGACATGGGACAAAAAGTAAGTCCTAATGGACTAAGGATTGGGATCAATAAAACTTGGGAAGCCAAATGGTATGCCAACAAAAAAGATTTCTCAAAAGTATTGAACAACGATATCAAGATTCGTGAATACTTAGATAAGAATTTAAAAGATGCCGGCATTGCCAAAGTAGAAATTGATCGAAATAGCAAAAGATGTGAAATTATCGTACATACTTCAAAGCCAGGTGTAATGATCGGTAAAGGCGGAGAAGAAATCGAGAAATTGAAGAAGAATTTATCGAAGTTAGTCAACGAAGAAATCCAAATTTCTATCGTCGATATCAAAAATCCTGATATGAATGCACAACTTGTGGCAAATTCTATTGCAAATCAAATCACGAACCGTGCATCATTTAGAATGGCACAAAAACGTGCGATTAGAAATGCAAGACGTGCTGGAGCAAAAGGAATTAAAACATTGGTATCAGGTCGCTTAGGTGGCGCAGACATGGCTCGTAGTGAGGGCTATACAGAAGGAACGATTCCACTACATACGTTAAGAGCAGATGTGGATTATGCAACCGCAGAAGCAGACACTACATTTGGAAAAATTGGTGTGAAAGTATGGATCTACAAAGGTGAAATTCTTCCAGAGAAAAAGGTAAAAGGAGGTAATTAATATGTTAATACCATCAAGAACAAAATATCGTCGTGTTCATAGATTACCTTATGAAGGAAAGTCACGTGGAAACCGTGAATTACATTTCGGAGAATATGGTCTTATGGCCAAAGAAGGAGCATGGATTACAGCCAATCAAATCGAAGCAGCACGTATTGCCATGACTCGTTATATGAAACGTGGTGGAAAAGTATGGATCAATATTTTCCCACATATGCCTTTGACAAAGAAACCAATTGGTACTCGTCAAGGAAAAGGTAAAGGTAACGTAGAGGGCTGGGTAGCAGTCGTAAAAGAAGGCAAAATCATGTTCGAAATTGCTGGTGTCAGCGAAGAAGTGGCACGTGAAGCATTACGTCTTGCTAGCCACAAATTACCAATTACCACAAAATTTGTAATGAAAGAAAATGGTGGTGACAAGAATGAAGGTTAATGAAATTAGAAAGCTAACCACAGAAGAAATTAACGCTAAGATCAAAGAAACCAAAGAAGAACTATTCAATTTGCGTTTCCAACAAGCAACTGGTAATTTAGAAAAACCTTCAAGAATCAGAGAATTAAGACACACCGTTGCAAGAATGAAGACCGTTTTAAAAGAACGCGAATTAGGCGAGTAGGAGGGTTAGTATGAACGAAACAAAAAAACGTGAATTTGTTGGACGTGTAGTAAGCAGTGCCAATAATAAGACCATTACGGTTTTGGTAGAAACTTACAAAGAGCATCCAAAATATAGAAAAAGAGTAAAATATTCTAAAAAATATACTGCTCACGATGAAACAAACAAGGCCAAAGTTGGCGATACTGTTCGTATTGTAGAAACAAAGCCGATATCTAAAACCAAACGTTTCTATTTAAAAGAAATAGTAAAAGAAGCAGTTATTTTATAGAGCTTAGGTGAAGGAGGAATTAGTTTATGTTACAACAGGAAAGCCGGTTAAAAGTTGCAGACAATTCTGGTGCACGTGAATTATTGGTGATTCGTGTATTAGGTGGAAGCAAAGTAAAAACAGGTAATATTGGTGACATAGTTGTTGGTACAGTGAAAAATGCCACACCTAATGGAACTGTAAAAAAAGGAAAAGTTGTAAAGGCAGTTATCGTCAGAAGTAAATTTGGTGTTCGCCGCGACGATGGAAGTTACATCAAATTTGATGACAATGCTTGTGTAATCATTAAAGATGATAAGAGTCCAGTTGGAACTCGTATCTTTGGACCAGTAGCTCGTGAAATTCGTGATGCAGGTTATATGAAAATCGTGTCATTAGCGAAAGAAGTGCTATAAAGGAGGATATTATGAACTTTAAAGTAGGAGATAAAGTCGTAGTGATCTCTGGTTCTAGTAGAGGAAAAGAAGGAAAAATCATCAAAACATTGAAAGATGAAAATAAAGTAATCGTCGAAGGAGTAAATCTTGTGAAAAAACACAAGAAAGGAAACGGAAACGAGACGGGTGGAATTCTAGAAATTGAAGCACCTATTCATGCTTCTAATGTAATGATCGTAGATCCAAAGACAAAAAAGAGAACTAGAATTGGACATGCAATCGACGAAAAGACAAATAAAAAAATAAGAGTTACAAAAAAATCAAACGAGAAGCTTGATTAATTGGAAGGAGGGTATATATGAACCGCCTAAAAGAAAAATACTTAAATGAAGTTGTTCCAAGTTTAAAAGAAAAACATAATTATAAGACGATTATGGAAGTGCCAAAATTAGAAAAAATCGTAGTGAATATGGGGGTAGGAGATGCTACCACTAACTCTAAATTATTAGATGCTGCGATCAATGATCTAACCGTGATCACTGGTCAAAAACCAGTTGTTACCAAAGCAAAGAAATCCATTGCTGGCTTTAAAGTAAGAGAAGGACAATCTATTGGTTGTAAAGTAACCCTACGTGGAGAAAATATGTATAACTTTATGGATAAGTTAGTATCGATTGGACTTCCACGTGTACGTGATTTCCATGGGGTAAGTCCAAAAGCGTTCGATGGACGTGGAAACTATACGTTAGGAATCAAAGAACAATTGATTTTCTCTGAAATTGAATACGATAATGTATTAAAAGTACGTGGTATGGACATTGTTTTTGTAACCACTGCCAAATCTAACGAAGAAGCATACGATTTATTAAGTGGACTTGGAATTCCTTTTAGAAAGTAATTGGAGGGTAAACATGGCAAAAAAAAGTATGATAGTAAAAGCTAATAGAAAGCCAAAATTCAAAGTACGTGAATATACACGTTGTCAGCGTTGCGGACGTCCTCATGCAGTAATGAGTAAGTTTGGAATCTGCCGTATTTGCTTTCGTGAATTAGCATACAAAGGACAAATACCAGGTGTTAAAAAATCAAGCTGGTAATTTGGAAAGGAGGAATTTAATATGGCTGTAGTAACTGATACAATAGCAGATATGTTAACACGAATTCGTAATGCCAATCAAATGCGCTATAACGAAGTAAGTGTACCTGCTTCTAATTTAAAACTTGAACTTGCAAGAATTTTAAAAGAAGAAGGATTTATCAAAGATTATAAAGTGTTAAAAGACGATGTACAAGGTACGATAGTCTTAACATTAAAGTATGGACAGAACAAAGAAAGAGTAATCACTGGATTAAAGAGAATTTCAAAACCAGGACTTAGAGTTTATGCGAAAAATGATGAAATACCAAAAGTGTTAAATGGATTAGGAATTGCCATTATTTCTACATCAAAAGGTATTATGACAGATAAGGAAGCAAGAAAACTTAATGTAGGTGGAGAAGTTTTAGCTTATATTTGGTAAAAAATAGAATATAAGGAGGTGTCAATATGAGCCGTATCGGAAATAGAAAAATTATTGTACCAGAAGGTGTTACGGTTAGTGTATCAGATAATACCATTACGGTAACAGGACCAAAGGGTACATTAACTACACATTCAGCAAAAGATATTACGCTTACACAACAAGATAATGTTATTACGATTGAAAGAGCGAATGATTCCATTAAGACAAGATCAATGCATGGAACAGTTAATGCTAACGTGCAAAACATGATTCTTGGAGTAACCAAAGGATTTGAAAAGGGTTTGGAAATCATTGGTGTCGGTTATCGTTTTAACGTAAAAGGAAACCAATTAGTAATCAATGCTGGATATTCTCATCCAGTAGAAATCGATATTCCAACAGGAATCGAAGTAGTTGCCAACGGCAATACCGAAATTACTGTAAAGGGAATCGATAAAATATTAGTAGGAGAATTTGCTGCTAATATTCGGAAAGAGAGAAAACCAGAACCATATAAAGGTAAAGGAATTCGTTATAAAGACGAACATGTTCGGCGTAAAG
>CAMMJA010000002.1 GCA_946497145.1 uncultured Mycoplasmatota bacterium
TCGCCTTGGTAGGCCATTACCCCACCAACTAGCTAATACGCCGCAGGCCCATCTTCAAGCGAAGCTTGAAAGCTCCTTTTAATATAAGATAACGTATCATCTTATATATCATCCGGCATTAGCAATCATTTCTAACTGTTATTCCAGACTCGAAGGTAGGTAACCTACGTGTTACTCACCCTTGCGCCACTAAGCGGGAATCCAAATCCAACTTTGTGCAAGCACTCCATCTTCAATGGGCCGCTTCGTTCGACTTGCATGTCTTAGGCATGCCGCCAGCGTTCATCCTGAGCCAGGATCAAACTCTCAAAAAAAAATATTTTATTTAAGTTTGACTAATTTAAATTTCCTAGCTACTCAAAATTGACGTTTTGCTCAGTTTTCAAAGATCATTTTTGTCCAATCACAAGTTGCTTAAATAATATACCAAACAACTTTTCTTTTGTCAACCACTTTTTTCGTTTTTTTTAAAAAGTTTTTTTGACATTCTTTTGGACATAATTTAACATCGGCTTTCTTGCTCGATGTGTTTCTAATATACCAATAATATTAGTGATTGTCAAGCGTTTTTTATAATTTTTCTTTCGAAGTTTGACTCTTACTTGACATCTTTTTCACATCAATTCGTCGATGTGCAATTACTATACCAAACACGCCAATCATTTGTCAAGCAATTTTGTCGTTTTTTCTCTATTGTTTTTTTATTGCTCTTAAAATATGCATTTTTCGTTGCTACATCTCTATTATATGCTCAACGTTAAAAAACTTTCCTATAAAATTAAAACGACTTTTCGTCGTCAATTTGTAACCTTTCCTGTACATTTTTGATATAGCGGATAATACTTTTCCACTGTTCCGGGGCGAAATGGTCCCTCTTTTTTTCGAACATGCTCAATCAAATCACTCAATTCATTTTTCAAAATCACATCGATCTCCTTTGAATAGCGCATAATATTTTTATGATAATTATATTCACCACGATCCAATACTTTGAATGAGCCGTCAGGAAAGACACGTAAATCCAAATCATAATCGATATATTTAATGGTATCTTCGGCAATTACAAATGGTGAAGCCATATTACAATAATAATAAATGCCATCTGGTTTGTACTGCCCGATCACGTTATACCATTGTTTGGTATAAAAATACATAATAGCCGGTTCCTTGGTCTTCCATACTCTTCCGTCTGATTCTACTACTCTTGTTCGTTCATTTCCAAAAATCAAATAATCATCATGAATTTCCAATAAAACTGCTTCATCCCATTCACGATGAATTTTCCCGTTGTGTTTATAACTGTGTATAAAATATCGTTTCCCTATTTTTAATTCATCCATGCTTATACCCCGTCTCTACGACTATTATAATACTTTTATACACTTTTTCAAACTACTTTTTTTTATCGCTTATGTAAATAGCCATAAGCAAGCATGACAATAAAGGTTAAGCCCAAAAATAATAATAGCCAAAACAAAGGATTATCATACTGACTTAAAAACCACTGATTCAACTTTTGCCCCATTCTATTTATCGTATCTATCAAATCTAAAATCAAAAGTACCACACTCCTATTAAACTATACCAAAACCACACTAAAGTCATGAATTTCTATTTTTGATTATCTTATTACTAACATGATGATAGTTATTCCATACCTTGTAACGAACGCGCATGATATAACTTTACCTTTGCCTTTTGTTCAATCTGCCGTACGCCTTCACGACTAATATGATAAATTTTTCCAATCTCTTCGAGCGTCTGACTATTTTTTTCATATGGCGCAAAACCAAATCTCCTTTTCAATATATCCCGCTCTTTGTCAGTTAACATCTCGTTAAGACACTCTCGAATGGTTTGTCTCATAAGACGCTCTTCTACAGATTTACTATTCACATCTGCAATCACCTCATCCATTGGAACATTTTGATCTTTTCCTACCGTGTCATTCAATGAAACCATCATGGAATCTAAAACAAATAATTTTTAATCGTATCCTGCCGACCTCCTACTATTTTCAACATATCATCTACTGTTAAATGATTTCTTGTTTCTTCATAGTATCGATCCCGCAATTGCTTCAAACGATAAAACGTAAATATCTGATTATGTCCCACACCAAATGATTGGTCTTTCCAATAAACATCATCGTAGACACTTTTTTTAATAACCCAAAAAGCATACGTTGAGAAACGACTTCCCAAATCCGGATTATAACGATCTACTGCTTCAATCAAACCCAAATTTCCTGATTGAATCGCATCCATAACTTTATCTTTGGCAACCACAGTATGATGAAGCACAAAGTTCACTACCAAACGATAATTAGAATTGATCAACTTCTCTCTTGCCCTTAAATCACCTGCACGTACAAGCTTGGCGCACTCTAATTCCTCCTCTTTACTAAGAAGTGGATATTTCCCTATTTCTTCTAAATACTGTTTCAACTCTTGATTATCTAACCTTTGGTCAATAGAAACTTCTTGTTCTAAATCTTCCCATTCTTCCATTGCTATCATCCCCCTTGATAACACGCTTTTATCTTATATTATTTTGAGCAAAAATACAACTAATTTATAAAAATTTACTAGAATGATCATACTAATAACATTCCCTCCTTCATTGACTTTTCCTATGAAAAAAGATATACTAAAATTACCATAAAATGGAGGTATACCATGAAATTAATCGAAAATTTAGCAAAAAAAGAATACGAATCCTTTTGTCAAAAAAACATCATCCATTCTCATTTTCTTCATTCGTACGTTTGGGGACAATTTTCTAAAAAACAAAACCATCTTATTCCTTATTATATTGGCTATAAAGACGAAAATGATCAATTGGTCGCTGTCGCTTTACTTTTGCAAAAGAAATTGCCTCTTGGATATAGTTACTTCTATGCACCAAGGGGGGTTGTCATCGACTATCAAAATAAAAAATTACTAAAAAGTTTTACAAATGATTTAAAATTGTTTGCCAAAAGACAAAAAGCCATATTTATCAAAATTGATCCCGATTTAAAACTACACGATCTAGATTCTGATGGAAACGTAATAGAAGCAAGCAAAAACCAAGAAAAAATGGTAGAAGTATTCACATCTTTAGGATATCGTCATCTAGGATTTAACCAAAACTTTGAACATAGCCAACCCCGTTTTACCTTTCGATTAGATCTTAGTCCATCTCTTGAAGAAATTACCCAACATTTTCATCCCACCACTCGAAAGATTATCAACAAAGGCAATCCGTATCATTTACATCTAATCAAAAATGACCCTAATACCATCGATGATTTTTTTGAAGTAATGAAAAAGACCGCCGAACGAGAAAACATCGTCAATCACACCTACTCTTATTATAAAAATTTCTATCGCGAACTACACAAAAACAACATGTGTGATTTATATGTCGTAAAAGTAAATATCAAAGAATTAAAAGATATTTATCAAGACAAAATAGATCAAATAAAATCAAGAATAAAACAACTCGAAGATCCAAAATACAAAAGTACTGAAAAAAACAAAAATAAAAAACAAGAATTTATAAATCAATTGACAAAAGCAGAAAAAGATTGGCAAAATATCTCTCAAATAAAAGAACAAGAATTAACGCTATCTGCTATTTTAACTGCTAAGTATGGAAATAAAGTTTGGACACTACACGGTGGAAACCATACATTACTTAGAGAACTGAATGCCAATTATTTTATCTATTACGAAATCATTAAAGACGCCAAACAAGAAGGATATCAGTTAATCGACTTTTTTGGAACGACAGGAAATCCAACAGAAGACAACCCCGTCTATGGTATTCATCTATTCAAAAAACGCTTAGGTGGAGAATATTTAGAATTTATAGGAGAAATGGATCTTGTCGTTCACAAATTTCTTTACCTTGTTTTTAAAACACTAATTCCAATTCGCCACAAAATTCAAAAAATACGATACCATCATCAAAGAAAGAAGGAATTGAAATGAAATTTACCACTCTAACGCCAAAAGAATTCACTAAATTTGCAAGCACTCATCCGCAACTTACCTTTCATCAAACGATAGAATGGGGAAAACTAAAAGAACAAAATCACTGGACAACTCATTTTGTCGGAATCAAAAGTGGCAAACAAGTGATTGCTGCTTCTTTACTACTAGAAAAAGCCACCCCTCTTCACAAGAGCATCTTCTACGCTCCTCGTGGGTTTCTCATCGATTATGAAGACCAAAAACTTTTATCTTTTTTCACAGAGCAGGTAAAAAACTACGTAAAAAACCACGATGGATTCTTTTTAAAAATAGATCCTTATATCCTTTATCAAGAAAGAAATAATAAAGGAGAAATAATAAAAGATGGAAAAAATAATCAAGTAGTAGTAGACCAACTAAAAAAGTTGGGGTACAAACACTTTGGCTTTACTAAAATGAACGAAACCCTACAGCCAAGATGGATGTTTGTTCTAGACCTCAAAAATAAAGACAAAAATGAGATTCAAAAAAATTTTGACAGCAAAACCAAACGCATTTTAAAAAAGAATGCAAAAATGTTGATCGAAGTAAGAGAACTAACCAAAGAAGAACTACCTATTTTCAAAGAAATTATGCAATCGACAAGTAATCGTAGAGAGTTCATCGATCGACCTTTATCTTACTATGAAAATATGTGGAACACATTTCATGATCAAGGATATTTAAAAATTATGGTAGCGCAACTTCCCGTTACCAAATATATCAAAACATTGAAACAAGAAAAAAAGCAAATCAAACAGGAAATAGAAGAAAGAAAAGAGCGTAAAGAACACGAATCAGTCAACGAGGCCAAGTATGAATTGAAACAAAAAGAAGCAACGGAAAAATGTCAGAAAATTGAAAAGCAATTAGAAGAAATGCAAGAATTAGAAAAAGAATATGGCCAAACGATCATCTTAGGCGGTATGCTTTTCTTACTGTACGGAAAGGAAATTGTTTTCTTGATGGGTGGATCGTTTGAACAGTTCCTACACTTCCAATCCTCTTACAGCATTCATGAAGCCATGATCGACTATGCAATCGAAAATCATTACGACATCTACAACTTTTATGGTATTACCGGAATATTTGATGAAAGCAATCCAATGTATGGCATCTATTTTGCAAAAAAAGGGTTCGGTGGCAACGTCGTAGAATTGATTGGAGAATTCGATCTTATTGTTTCTAAACCATATTATTGTCTTTATAAAGTTCTGTTTTCCCTTTACCATACCACTAAAAATTTTCTTCATCACATAAAAAAGAAATAGAGATTCTATTTCTTTTTCTTTTTAAAACGAGCCAATACTTTGTTGATCATCTCGGCTCCAAAAACAGATTGTAACGTTTTCGATTTCATCGTCAACAACAGATAGACAATAGCGCCAATTGCTGTATACATGATTACGATTGGAATATTCATAAGTCGACTAGATGATACTGTTGGCAACACATATTGCAACAATAAAATGACAATGGCCATAACAATCGTTGCCCCCACAATATTCACAAGTTGTTTAATAGTATTTTCATAATGTACCCCATACTTGCTCTTTAAACAGATTAAACAGATTACCAAAGATAACAAATAACCCAAAATGGAAGCCGTAATAGCACCATAGTAAGCAGGTAAACCCATCTTGTGGAATCCATAAATAAGTGGCACATTCAAAACAATCTTTAACACAAAACCAGAAAACAAACTAATAAATACTTCCTTATAATATTTTAAAACTTGAATGATCGTAATGGCTGCAGTAAACAAGCAAAGTACTAAAGCAACAAATACAAAATAACAAAAGGTCGATGCACCATATTCACTAGCGCCATAGAAAATCATCCAAACTGGTTTCGAAAGTAAACTAAGTCCTACTGTCATAGGAGTCGTCAAATATAACAATACTTGAAACGTCTGATTGATCTTATGATCCACATCTTTTTTATCTTTGGATACAAAACTTGCAGTCAAATTAGGAACCAAACTAACAATGACACCAGTTCCAATGGATGCGATGATCATATTTAATTTCAGTCCCCAAGTTGAAATCACACTCATGATACTTTCAGCATCTTTTACATCATATCCAATTCCATTCACCAAAGTTTTCACAAGAGTCACCATATCGACAGAATTATAAAGTGTTTTAAAAATATCGATCATAATCAAAGGAAGTGCATACCAAAATAATTTATGTAAAATGGCTTTGTTAGAAATTTTTGGTTCCTTAATATCCGTATTGGATTGTTCAAATTGCTTTTTGTTATGCATTCTTTTCTCTACTAAATAAAAATACGAAACCAACGCACCGATGGTAGCGCCAAATACCGCAACACCGACCGCCGTCGTCAACGACAAATGAAATACTTCTAGTGCTAGAAAACTACCACAAATGATGATTGCCACTCGAACCAATTGCTCTAACACTTGACTAAATGAAGTGGGTGCAATAAATTTATGACCTTCAAAATAACCACGATAAATACTTAAAATAGGTACGATCAAAATGGCAGAAGCAATAACCCGAATGACGAAAGTAATTTGCTCTAGTGAATTTCCCCCTTGAATATCACCAATGATCAACTCAGCAATATTAGGGGCAAAAATCAATAAGATGATAAAACACAAAACCCCTAAAATAAGCGAAATTCGTTTACCCAACTGAAAAGCCCTCTTCTTAGCATTTTCGTATCCTAAAGTATGATATTCACTAATCAGTTTACTGATGGCCATAGGAATACCTGCTGAACTAATACTCAAAAATATTGCATAAATGTTGTAGGCGTACCCATACAAGGCCCCACCTTGTTCACCTATGATTTGATAAAAAGGGATTACGTAAAGAATTCCAATTACTTTGGTTAAAACAATTCCAAGCGTAGCAATAAACGCTCCTTGCATAAAATTATTCTTTTTCATCGCTCTTTTTTTCTTCACCACATTCACTTCCATATCCATAATTCCGTAAACTAATCATATCATAGATTTTCTGATTTGAAAACTTTGTTTTTTAACCCATAATTTGTCCGCCGTTGTTGTGGATTACTTGTCCTGTTACATAACTAGAATCATCTGATGCCAAAAAAACAAAAGTAGGCGCCAACTCGTATGGCATGGCTCCACGTCGCATTGCGGCATCAGCCCCAAGAGATGGAATTTTTTCTTTTTGCCAACAAGCAGGTTGTAACGGAGTCCAAAAAAAGCCCGGAGCAATGGCATTGACTCTAATTTTTTTCTCAGCTAAATTTCGTGCCAAAGCACGCGTAAACCCTACGATTGCTCCTTTGGTAGCAACATAATCAATTAATTGCGGATCTCCAAAAAAAGTTGTGACCGACGTCATATTAATAATAGAACTATTCTCACTCATAAAAGGCAACGCTGCTTTTGTCAAATAGAACATTCCATAAACATTAACTTTCATCGTACGATCAAACTGCTCATTGCTAATATCAGTCAATGTATCTTGTTGATATTGAACACCAGCATTATTCACCAAAACATCAATTTTTCCAAAGTTTCGAATCGTTTCTTGCACGATGTAAGAACAAAAAGCAGGATCTGTAATATCCCCAGATAAAAGCAAACAAGTTCCACCCAATTGTTCAATATACTTTTTTGTTTCCAGTGCATCGCGATGTTCATTTAAATAAGGAATGACTAAGGTTGCACCTTCTTTGGCAAAACAGATGGCTGCTGCTCTACCCAAACCACTATCTCCTCCTGTAATGATAGCCACTTTATTTTTTAGCTTACCACTTCCGATATAATTCGGATTATCAAAAACCGGTCTTGGCGTCATCAAATATTCCAAACCCGGTTGATTGGACTGTGATTGTTCTGGTGCCATAATACGATACTTAGAATGTTTTACCCCATCCGAAAAACAGTACGTATAGCAATCAGAACCAAAGCAATAATCATATTTCATAGTTGTCCTCCTTTTCTCTATACTATATGCATAGACCAAAAGACGGGATAAACTTTATTGATGATAAATGATCATAGCAGAAAAGCAATAGATTTGCTCTTCCGAAAATACTGCTGTACTCACTTGAAATTTAATATCAATCACGTCCCCTTCTAATTCTTCTAGAAAATCGTTCACACTTTTTTCTAAATCTTTTTCATGATTTTCATCAAATACTTTTACTTTCATTCTATCACCCACTACACTATAACCAGCCATCCATAAAAACAATGACGAAAAAAGGAAGCACGCTTCCTTATTTTACTACTATATTAACAATTTTTCCTTTGATAACAATAACTTTGACAATTTGTTTTCCTTCGATATGTCTTACAACATTATCAGCTTTCAAGGCCACTTCCTTAATTGCTTCTTCATTATCACCTAAATGTACAAGAATCGTCGCACGTACTTTTCCATTCACTTGAACCGCAATCTCTTTTTCCGTTTCCACCAATTTACTTTCATCATAACTTGGCCATGGCGCATATGCCATCGTACCATCATGCTCTAACACTGTATTCCAAAGTTCTTCACTAATATGAGGTGCAAGTGGATAAAATAATTTTAAAAATCCCTCTAAATAAAGACGTGGTATTTTGGTTTCTTTATACATCGCATTTACCAAAATCATCATTTGACTAATAGCCGTATTAAAGTTCATACTTTCATAATCATCAGTTACTTTCTTAACTGTCGCATGATAGATTTTTTCCAAATTTTTATTTTCTTGATCCGTAATTTCTTTTTCTTCAAACAAACGAACGACACGATCTACAAACCGTTTTGATCCTTCTATTCCATTCGGGTCCCATGGCTTTGCTGCTTCGATTGGTCCCATAAACATCTCGTATACACGAAGGGAATCTGCACCATACTTTTTAATCATATCATCTGGATTTACCACGTTGCCACGAGATTTGCTCATCTTTTCCCCGTTAGAGCCCAATATCATACCAGGATGACGCAATTTGTAAAATGGTTCTTTGACTGGAACAATACCCTTATCATATAAATAATTGTTCCAAAATCTAGAATAAAGCAAATGCCCTACCGTATGTTCTGGTCCACCCATATACAAATCGACTGGCAACCAATGTTTCAACAGTTCATAGTTGGCAAGAACATCATCGTTATGAGGATCAATATAGCGTAAGAAGTACCAACTAGATCCAGCAGACCCTGGCATTGTCGAAGTTTCTCTTTTTCCCTTCTTCCCGTTTCTTACCACGTTTACCCAATCAACTGCCTTCTCTAATGGAGCATCGCCATTTTTACTTGGGCTATAATCTTTTAATTTTGGTAGCACCAAAGGAAGTTCAGAATCATCTAGCACCTCCATGCCATCTTCGTAGTGGATGATCGGAATTGGTTCTCCCCAATATCTTTGTCTTGCAAAGATCCACTCGCGCAATCGATAGTTGATTCTTTTTTCTCCACAATGGTTTTCTTCCAACCAAGCAAGCATCTTATCGATGGCATCTTGCTTATTAAGGCCATCTAAGAACGAAGAATTGATATGAACACCATCACCAACATATGCTTCTTGACTAATGTCGCCACCTTCTAAAACCGGAATAATTTCCAAGTTGAACTTTTTCGCAAACGCATAATCTCGTTCATCATGAGCAGGGACAGCCATAATAGCACCCGTTCCATACGTAACCAAAACATAATCCGAAATCCAAATCGGAATTTTTTTCTGGTTGACAGGATTGATGACATAGGCACCTGTAAAGACACCTGTTTTATCTTTGTTAAGTTCTGTTCGCTCCAAATCAGATTTTGTCGCACAAAATCGAATGTATTCCTCTACTTCTTCTTTTTGTTCCTCCGTTGTGATTTTACGAACTAATTCATGTTCTGGTGACAACACACAATACGTTGCCCCAAACAAAGTGTCACATCGCGTGGTAAATACTGTAAACGTTTCTGGTGAATCAGCAACTTGAAATTTTACTTGCGCTCCAACAGATTTTCCGATCCAATTTTTCTGCATCTCCTTAGTCGATTCTGGCCAATCCAAATCTACAAGTCCATCGATTAATTTTTCGGCATAAGATGGAATATCCATAACCCATTGTTTCAGGTTTTTACGAACAACCGGATATCCACCACGTTCACTTTTTCCATCGATAATTTCATCGTTGGCAAGAACCGTTCCCAATTCTTCACACCAGTTTACCGGCATGTCAATTAATTTTGCATAACCATCTTGATAAAGTCGTTTGAAGATCCATTGGGTCCATTTATAGTATTTAGGATCAGCAGTAGAAATTTCTTTCGTCCAATCGAATGTCAATCCAAGCATCTTCAATTGACGTTTAAACGTCTTAATGTTTTGTTCTGTAAAACCATCCGGATGATTTCCAGTCTTAATCGCATATTGTTCCGCAGGAAGACCAAACGCATCCCATCCCATCGGATGAAGTACATTGTACCCTTGCATTCTCTTCATTCTCGCAATCACATCGGTTGCTGTATATCCTTCAACATGCCCTACGTGAAGTCCATTGCCAGATGGATAAGGAAACATATCTAGAACATAATACTTCGGTTTCGAAAAATCCCAAACATCTGTCTCAAACGTCTTGTTTTCTTCCCAATAGTTTTGCCACTTTTCTTCTATTTTTTTAAAATCATACATCGATAACCATTCCCTTCTTTTTATAATGTAATCCTATAAAATGATACGACAACAACAAAACAGGTATCAACAACACAAAGCCCACCAACAGTTGAAGACCAGTTCCTGTCACAAAACTAACGACAGTTACGACCAAAGCCAAATCAAATGACGTAACCACCCCCATTAATTGTAACAACTTCCAATAAGTAATCTTCCCCAAATCTAGTTTGTACCGTAAAACCAAATATTGAATTTCCACAGGAAGTTTGGCTTCATCCACTTTTTTCTTGCGTTTTTTAACTTTTCCTTTGCGTTTTCTTTCTATTTTATTCAACTCTTTACGAATTGTAAAGAGGTAATAAAGCATATAAATCAAAATAAACGTAAAAACAAAGACCATCAGTTCTTTCATAAATCCTCCTATAAAAAAGCCCTTATATCAAAATATAAGGACGAATCATCGCGGTACCACCTTACTTCATAATCAATTATGCAGCTTTTCGTGATAACGGTACGACCACAATGTCTTTCTAACAATCAAGTTCATAAATTCTCATTGTTTGTTTTCACCAACCACAAACTCTCTTCTAAATGAGAAAATTACTACTACTATTGTCAACATTTCACAAATATAACACTAGTATATTAAATTTGTTCAATATATTCAAGTAATTTTAAGAACAATTTCATATGTTGTCTACTTAATCCCTGTCTACGTAACTTGCGAATTTGAATTCTTTTCTTTTTGATCGGTAAATCACCAAAAATAATTGCTGCAATCTTTTCTTTTAAATACGTTTCAATCTGCAAGTCCATAAGAATGCTGTTAATATCTTCGTTGATCAAACGAACAGCATCGATTTCTACATTTTTTCCACGACACTCCATCATCAACTTACCAATCGTAGGAATATTTTTCACTTCTACAATAGAATCGTTATCTTCTATATAAAAGTTCACATCTTCTATCAATTGATCGTTAAATGAAACGGTAACTTCTTCAAACATTTTCGTGTTACGAAAACGTATTTTATAATCACGCGTATCTGGAACAATACCTCTTTTCCCTTCGATTGATTGAATAATCACTTTATAACTATTTTTGGTATATTGAGAATTTAACACCGTTTTTAAGTAAAAACCATCTTGGTAAAGAGAGCTTTCTCCATCGTCTTCGTACAAGATATACTGATCATTTTTCCCCGGAAAAAACATGATTTCTAACTGCTTCGGATTTCCCTTTAAATTCCACGTTGGATCATTCACAAGAGGAATAATCGCTCCACCTTGAACGAAAACTGGATAATCCTCTTCTTTAAAAAAGGAAATATATTTATTAGGACCCGGAAATTTTTTTCCTGTTTTAAGATCGTACCAAATTCCCTTTGGAATATAAAAGGAATGTACCGTTCGATTCATGATCGGATCCTTTTTAGACAAAATAGGGGCGACTAACATTTTACTACCAAAGTAATATTGATTGCGATATTGATTGTCATCATACACCCAAGGATTGTCGTAATAAAATGGGCGAATGATCGGTGTTCCATTTTTATGATACAAATAACTTTCTGTGTAGAGATATGGAATCAAGCGATGACGCAAACGCAAATAATCTTCGACGACATACTGTGTTTTAATATCCCATAACCACGGCTCTTTTTTATAATAGTTTCCTCTTGCAGCATGAAATCTTAAAATAGGACTAAATACGCCTAATTGAATATAACGAATATAAAGTTCACTTTCCTCAATTCCACCATGGTTTCCACCAATGTCATGGCTTACCCAGGAAACCCCACTATTGGCAGCCATAATATTGTAAGCAGGAAGCTTTCGAAGTGTCTGCCAACCAATTTCTGTTTTCCCTGAATACAAAACAGGATAACGGTGTGCTGCCAAATGCGCGTTGCGCGATAATAACATGCTTCGTTTGCTTCTGTTTCTACCCGAATCTAAAAATTGATAATGATTTAAAAGCCATAATGGCATACCATCTGATTCATCATAATCGTTCCAAAAGAAATCGACGCCGAGAGATTCCAAAGGATGTAAAAACAATTTCATATAAACATCTAAAAATTTAGGGTTTAGTGGATCGAACATGATGATTTTATTATCTGTAATTCCTAAGTATTGACAAGCCATACTATAAAACTGTTCATGAGGAAACAATCCCTGTTTCGGGTTTACTTGCAAGCCCACACGAATGTTTTTATCGTGCAACTTTTGAATGGTATCTTGTGGATTGGGAAACAAAGTCGGTTGAAACGTAAAACCGGTCTTCAATTCTTTCTGATTACTTCCTTCTCGAATGTGCCAATCTTTATCTAATAAGATGACTGAAAGAGGAATATTGTGTTTTTGAAAATGATTCACGGTATCCAACAAGGTATTTTGATCATATTTTGTATTACGACTCCACCAATTACCAAGTGCGTATCTTGGAATTAAAGGAGGATAACCTGTCAATTTATAATAATCTTCTAGTGCCTGCAAGAAATCATTTTTATAACAAAAAACATAAACATCAAAAGAACCCGGCTCTCGATCTTGTAGTGTTCCATCTTCTAAAATAATCTTTTGAGGACTATCATCAAAACTAACAAAACCATCAATCGAATAAAGTCCGCGTGACACGTCACTTTTTTTTCCCTTAGAAAGATCAAACGCACTCCCTGCTCCACCAAAGTTTCGAACTTCTGGATGACCATAGTACCAAACTTTTTCCACATCTTTATTGGTATCGTTTAACGTAATCTTAAAATACTTCTTAGGATCTAAAGAAGGTCCCTTAAAAGGTTGCTCTTTTTCATACTCCAACTTAAAGTACTTGGTATTCACTTCCAAAAAACGATCGTCTTCTTTTACTGTAAACTGCGGAAGAGGAAAGTTACGAAAGACAACCAACTGTGTCGGTGCGTTAAAAAACGTTCCAGATGGATGATATTCAAGTCGCACCAAACGCTCTGTCAAAATAGAAATACGATATCTTTTTCCACGCAAAACTACTTGAGGATTCGGTTTGGCATTGGCGTAATCAAATTGAAATTGTTTTCCCAAAGGATACATCTTATCACCCTCTTATTCTAGTAATAGAATATCACAAAAGCATTTTTTTTGAAAGTTTTTTCCTTCTTTTCGACAAAAAAAGAGTGGTTACATTCCCACCCCATAAGGTTGCGTCGTGAACAAAGGAAGAAGCTGAACAAGTGGAATATTTAAAAAACTTTCTAACAGAGCATCTTTCTCTTCTTCAGATAAAGATTCCTGGTCAATACTATTAGAAGTATCTACCCAATCTAAAGTATCCACTTTTTGATATTCGTTTTGTACGTTGATGGCAAACTGCATTCCAGTAATCGTAACAGTCCCCTCCATTTCTTGTCGATAACGTTCTTCTGTCTTTTCTACATTACTATCTTTTAAATAAAGTGCAAAGACATCTTGACCGACACTAGAAGATACAGAAATATCTAATACTTTACTATCAGAAGCATTTTGATACGTTCCAGATATAGTATAAACTCCCATGATCGATCCACTCAATCGATAGGTATCCTGATCTTTTTCTATAGTAAGACGCATCATATCATTATCTTGCATCGTATAGATCAAAGTAGCAATTTCTTCATAGTATTGATACGTAATTTTAGCATCGTCTTGCTCAAATACTTGCGAAATCACTTGATTGTTTTTAAGAGCAAACTCATAAGTAAGCAAAACTTCTGAAGTATCACTCGTATCTTGCTTAATTTGTTCTAGATAGGAAGATAATTCATCTTTCATTTCTTGTGCTTCTTGTTGTGACAAATCGCTAACAATTTGCAATGCTTTCTCGTCATTGATTATAACGTCAAGATAATCTATCATGATCTGATTTAACAACTCTTGATCTACTTTTAAACGAATCTTCTTTACCTGTAGTTCTTCGTCATTTATCTCTAACGTTCCTTTTATTTCCTCAAAAGAATCATTCGAAATATTTTTCTTTAAACAAGGTAGTAAAAGATCAAATAAATAGTGATAATCATCTATCAAAGATTGGTTTTCTAATGATGATAAATCGAGCGTTGTAAAATAAAATTGTTCCATCGCGTCTTGAATACGGTAATAAAATTGATCATCCTCTACATAAAAATCGAGCCCTAATAAACGTTCTGTGGCACCGGCCAAATCAAAATTCAATTGTTGTTTATTTTCCGTTTTATCTGTTTGATAAGCAGAATCAATAGTCAACGGTTCTAGTTGCAAACTTTCATCAAAGGTTAAAACCGTTTTGCTAGTCATTTTCCATTTATCTTGTTGATCTAAGAAAGTAGTTAGTTCATTTTCTCTATTTTCTAAAGTATCAAATACCACATTCGACATTTTTTGCAAATGATCGATAAAAATTCTCTTTGGTTGTTTAAAAAACAACAATACTGCGCCAACTACAACACAGACAAGTGCCACCCCAAGTAACAAAAGCAAGATAATTTTTTTCTTTTTCATATTCTTACTCCTTATTTATCTAAAAATCTTGCATAGTATTCATCATACGTTAAATCGTTTTCAAAAATATACTCTGCGATCTCTTTTCCTACATAACGATAATGCCATGATTCGTATTTATATCCGGTAATCCGTTCTTTATCTTTTGGATAACGCATGATAAATCCATACTTATAACTGTTTTCAAGCATCCAAGTGTATTCTTCAGATTCAGCAAAAATATTGCTGTTTTTGGAAGCCACATCCAAGGCGAGTCCTGTTTGATGTTCTGAATATCCTGGTAGAGCAACGTAATTATCTACATAATTTTGACCATATGCCTCTTTGTAAGTATCATATGTTTCTTGTTGATCTTGATAACTACGATAAGCAGAATTAGCCAAAATATAATACCCTTCCTCTTCGGCTGCTTGTGCCATCTCTTCAAACGCTTCGGCCGCTACCTTTGTAAGATACTGTTCATCGTCCACAGAATACTTTTCTTGTATTTTCATCAAATCATCAGGTACATATTTTTCTCCCAATTGTCGATACTTATTGGCAAGAACTGTCTCACTGTATTCTTCAATTAAAATAGAATCAGTATAAAACTCTTTATCCAAATTTAAATTGACATACGTTACCGTATCTTCCTCATCATCGCGCTCTTCCAACTGATACGCTACATAACGATCATAGTTTTCTAACTTTGCATAATCAAACTGCATGTAATCTAATACGTCATCTACCTTCTCACGCTCAGCAAAAGCACTTACCTCTTCGTTGTTTCCATGAGAAACGATGGCTGCCACTTCTTTTACACTATATTCTTTGTCTAACAACTTATTGATATTTTTGATCAAATTTTTTTGATCTTGATAAGGAATTTCTTCATAATCTTTCAAGTATTTTTCTTGATAATCTTTACTTTGAAATGCAGCATTTAACGTTTTATTTTCTCCTACTTCATAGATATAAGATTGTTTCCCCTTACTTAAAATACTACTGATGGCCGCTTTATCATAGTGCAATTTCCCCAAACGATTGCCATGATAAATACGATATCCTACGGGAATCGAAATGGCAATGACCAAAACTATAATCACACCAATCAAAATCTTAGCAGGCCTTTTTAACTTATGCTTTTTTACAGTCTTCATATTTCCTCCTACTTTATATGAATAGTATAACATATTTTTTGTTTTATGATATACTAATTTTCAGAAAGAAAAATAAGAAAGAAAGTGATATTATGAATCATTCTTTTCCCTATAGTGATAGTAACAAACGTTATCACACACTAGATTATTTTTATAAACATAAATTTGCTTCGAAAGTCTTCAAAGTAAGTTTAAATGCTGGTTTTACTTGTCCTAACATCGATGGAACAGTAGGGAAAGGTGGCTGCATTTATTGTTCCAAATTAGGAAGCGGAGACTATGCCGGAAATAAAGAAAAAGATCTTGTAACCCAATTTGAAGAAATCAAACAAATGCTTCTTAAAAAATGGCCACATAGCAAGTACATCGGTTACTTTCAATCCAATACCAATACGTATGCACCCGTTCCCGTTTTAAAAGAGAAATACGAAACCATCTTAAAGTTAGAAGACGTGGTCGGTTTAAATATTGCCACCAGACCAGATGCGATCAGTGAAGAATGTTTAAACTATCTAGAAGAATTATCGCAAAAAACATATCTTACGATTGAACTTGGCCTTCAGACCATTCACGAAAAAACTTCTCAACGAATCAACCGTTGTCACACCCTAGAATGCTTTGTTGATATGGTAAAAAAACTACGCGAAAAAAAGATCAACGTCGTCGTTCACATCATCAACGGACTTCCTTATGAAACCAAACAAGATATGCTAGAAACCGTCTCTTTTCTCAATCGTTTAGACATTCAAGGAATTAAAATACACATGTTACACATCATAAAAAATACAGCCCTTGCCCAATGGTATCAAAAAGAAAAATTTCATGTTTTAACCAAAGAAGAATACGTTGATATCGTCTGCGATCAACTAGAACTACTAAGACCCGAAATTGTGATTCATCGAATTACCGGTGATCCTAAAATCGATGATTTAATTGAACCAACTTGGCTAATCAAAAAATTTGGTGTTTTAAACGAAATAGATAAAGAATTAGTAAAACGAAATACATTTCAAGGAAAGAAGATAAATTATGAATAAAATAATAACATCATCCATGGGAAACACCTCAATGCCAGATATAAAATTCACAATTCAAAACAAACATCAAAAATTTGAAATTTATTACTTAGACAATCAAGATTTATATTTTACAACTTATACCAATTTAGAAAAGACCTCTTTCCAAATCGAAAGAACTGATTTTGAACTTTATCGAACCTGCCAAAACTTATTCTATCATTTACAAACGAATGATTTATTTATTAAAAGAATGCAAGAAACAAATGATGAATTTCAAAGGGAGTATCTTACTGAAATCAATAGAATAAAATCAACACTATATAACAAAGAAAAAAAGACGGTCACTCTCATCTCATGTGAACCAATAGACACAGAAACACAAGAATACTGTTCTCTTTCAATCATAGAGCATCAAAAATCATATGAAATGGTTTTCCACAAACCAAAAAAAACAAAAAGTTGTTCTATCAGGGTCAACACAAATCGTAGTATTTATAAACCATTGACTGCTTTATTTACTAATTTTTATCAAGATCTCATGTTCTACAACGATAATTATCAATATTCGATTGAAGATTATATAGATGTAGAAAATATTAAGCAATATAAAAAACTCTAAAATAAAATTTCATTTAGAGTTTTCTTTTTCAACAATTTTACCATCTTCTAAAAAGGATACATTGATCGACCAATCAGTCATTTTTTGATAAAGATTTAACTGATCATCTTTCTCTAAAGATGAAGTATAACAGTTTTTTTGTAATGCCGGATAAAAATAAAATTCACTTGAGCCATCATCATAAAGTTGAAAACTTAAAATTCCAGTGTCAACCGTCTGATCATTGAAAATAAAGTTTCCTAAATTATAGGCGATCAACTTACCTTTATAAAATTCCATTCCCTGTAAAACATGAGCATGCGTTCCAACTACCATGTCAGCACCACTATCGATATATAATCTTCCAGTTTCCATCTGTACATCTTCTAATTCGTGCGAATTTTCCGTCCCCCAGTGAATCAATACGACAACATAGTCACTGCGTTGTTTTTCTTCTTTGATTCTTTGAACCAAAAGTGATGGATCATAGGCACGAAATACGCCTTCCGTCGTTTCAGTCGCACCAGGCGTCATGATATATTTTTCCGCCCTCGTTGCATTCAAAAAAGAAATTTTATATCCATTGATAATCAAATAGTGTGCACTGGCCGCTTCTTCTATGTTATTTCCTGCCCCAATGTAAGGAAGAGAATTTTCTTTTAAAGTTTTCAAAGTACTAACAAAGGCATCATGACCATAATCGTAAACATGATTGTTGGCAAGTGTCACCATGTCAACACCCATTTCTTGATATATCGAAACATGATCGGGATCTGCCAAAAACGTATAAAGTTTATTCGCCATAGGCGTTCCATTTGTTCCAAAAGCAAATTCACTATTGGCAATTAACCAATTTAAATCTTTCATATAAGAAACCATATTTTCATCTAAAATACCATAAATTCCCTGGTTTCTACTTTCATAATATGGCATAATATCCCAGTTGTCCGCCAAAGAAACATCACCAATGTAACCAATGGTCACAAATTCTTCATTTCCTTTCACCATCGTAACATCGTCACGATTATCATACTCATCCTGATATAAATCTTGTAAAACGATATAAGAGTTCCCTGTTACATCATGCCAAAGATCAACATCATATGTATCATTTTTCAATGCATTAGAAATTTCTTTTAATGCATCCACTCCATAACTATCTTGCACCCACTGCAAAAAAGAAACATCTAAGTTTGCTTGATCATACGTTAAAATTGTCTCAATCAAATTCTCTTTTTTCGAATTAAGTAAAGTACGAGAAAAACCAAAAAGCAAACATCCTACCGTCAACAAAAAAAGAATAGTAAACAGCCAAACCGATTTTTTCAATTTTCGCTTTCGAACTACTTTCATATTGCCACGCTACTTTCCTCTTCATTGTATCATCAGTATTTTATTTTGTAAAACAAAAAACTAGGAACAAGTCCTAGTTTTCTATGTGTCACAATGGTAATTTCCTTGTGACATTATTATATTGTCCAAAAGAAAATTCTTTATACTATTTTTTTAAATTTTTATTCACTTTCTTTTTCTTCTACTAACAATTTGTCATCCAAAATTTCCAACACTTTAACTTCTTTGTCTTTTACGATCTTCTTTTTGCTCGTCGCCGGCCATCTTTTTCCATCGACAAAAACTTCTCCTACTTTACGAGAAGATACATCTTGTGTTATCAATCCAATCTTTCCTACTACTTCATCTAAATCAACTGGAATAAAAACGGCTTTAGTAAATCTTTTTACAAGTGGACGCATGATGAGCAAAACCAAAATGCTCATCAAAGCAAAACTAGCAATTTGAATGAAAATATTTTCTGTCAATAAACTGACGAATGCCGCCGTTAAAGATCCAAGCGCAAACCAAATAGAAACCAAATTGATTGTGGCAATTTCTAAACCAAGCAATAAAACAAATAAGCAAATCCATACTGTAAACATACTGTCACCTTCCCTATTATTATTATATGTCAAAAAATGATAAAATTCAACAAATATCTGTCAATCTAGACAAATCGTGTTGCCACAAATTTAAAAACATATTATAATGAAAGTAAGAATAGAAAGTGGTGATAGTTTGAAACCTAAGTCACGAATCATTTTAGTTTCAAGTTTAACCGTTTTAGGACTTGGCATGATAGGTAGTGGTGCATACTTAGAACTAACAACGAAACAAGAAAACACCAACATCGAAAATGTCAATCCAGACATTCCTCTTGAACAAGAATTGACACTTACGCTAAAAGATATTACATTGCCAGTCAACAGCGCACTAAACCTAGATGTTCAAAACTATATAGAAGAACCAGTCGCCGCCAATATCTTACAAAATCTTATCTTAGATACGACTAAAGTAGATGTCAGTACAGTTGGCACTTATGAATATACGATTACATATAAAGACCAAACGTTTACAGGAAACATTACCATTCAAGAAGAAATCGTAGAGGAAACACCCACAGAACCAGTCACACAAAGCGACATCAAATTGACATTGAACACAATTTCTTTAAAATTAGGAGAATCACTTCCAACCGATCTTAGTTATTACGTCAGTGAAACATTAAGCGATGACATCAAACAGCAAATGAAACTAGATACCTCAGATGTCATAGTCAACAAAGCCGGTTCTTATCAGTACACCATCACTTATAATGGCATGTACTATACTGGAACTATTACGATTACAGAAGATCAGCCGATCAGAAACAATAAGCAAGAAGAAACAGAAGAAGAACAAGCAAAAGAAGAAACAGACGATAACGAACAAGCAAATCAAACAGACGATTCCAACACACAAAAACAAGGATAATCATCCTTGTTTTTTAAAGCATATCTTTCTTTTTTAGAATGTATGCCACAACCAAAGATAGCATGAATGCAATTAGTACAAGTAAAACAAACGACATCGGATTATCAGTAAATGGTCCTAGTGGGACGTTCATTCCCATGAAAGATGCCACCATCGTAGGAATAGATAATACAATCGTAATTCCCGCTAAAAACTTCATGACAACGTTCAAATTATTCGAAATAATTGTCGCAAACGTATCCGTCATACTACTTAAAATCTCGCTATATAAATTAGATGTTTCAATTCCTTGATTGTTCTCGATGATCGCGTCTTCTAACAACTCCTGATCATCCACATACAAATCAATGGTATTTCCTTTTAAAATTTTTTCTAATACAATTCCATTTGATTTTAAAGAAGTCGTAATGTAAACCAAACTTTTTTCTAATCCCATCAACTTAACCAACTCTTTATTTTTGGTCGCCTTTACCATTGCATCTTCCGCAAGTTCCATATTTTGATTGATCACATTCAAATATTTTAAATAAGAAGTCGCAATTTTATACAACAACTGAATCATAAAACGACTTTTTTTATACGTATAAAAATCTTTTACTTTTCCCTCTTTAAACTCATCCAACACTTCGTTTTCCTTTAAAGAAAGCGTTACAAAATATTCATCTCTAACCAAAATAATACAAAGAGGAATCGTTTTGACCGATGCATATTGTTTTCTAGTATGAACATATGGAACATCGACAACAAACATTTTACTGTCGCTTTCTACATCTACTCTTGGTTGCTCTTCTTTATCTAATCCACGTTGTAAAAATTCTTTCGAAACTTGTAATTGCTCTGATAGCTTAGTAAGTTCTTCATCTGTTGGCATAACCATATCGATCCAACAACCTGGCTCGATATTCGAAATAACCGAAAGTTTCCCTTCAAGATCTGTTTTGTATATTTTTACCATCTACATCACCTTTTTTACAGTATAGTATACAAAGAACAAAGTTTCAAGATCATAAAGTAAAAAAACAGAACAAAAATTGCTCTATTTCTCAATATCTTTTTAATTTTTTTTGATAACTCTCTTCTTTACTAGAAGGATTTTCTTTTTGCATTTGTTCTTCGATGAATCGATCAATCTCTGTATAGTCGTATAAAGGTAAAGAAGCAACGGTCTTAACGTTCTTTAATTGTTTTTCCTTTTCATCACTTGTTTGTTTTTTTTCTTCTAGTTGATCTTCTGATCGGTTTCTTTCTTGCGCAGGTATCTTTGTTGTCAAAACTTGTTTTTCTTTGCTTTCTTCTTTTCTGATCGCTAGTACTTCTGGAACCACCATAGCAATAGCAGCACTCATCATCGATGGTGCCAAAAGTGAAATGCCGCCGACAGCAACTCCAAGCGTCGCTACTAAAGCCGTTCCCACTAATTGAATCGCCTTTTTTACCTTAGACGAAACTGGAATCTTTTCAGGAATCAACATTGTCGCCGTCGATGCAGCCATAATTCCGGCAAGAAAAGGAATACTCATACTGCCAAAACCAAAAGCCAACGTCGCAATGCCACCTACCGATTGCAACGCCATCTTCATTTTAGCAGGATACGTAGGATTAGGTGCTTCTCCACGTTTAAAATTATGATACATTTCTTTTGCTTTTTCTAACGAATTTTTCTTTTTATCTTTATTTTCTTCTTGCTTCTTTTCTTGCTCTAATTGAAGCTGTTTTTTTCCATCTTGGTATTTTTTCTTAGCCGTAAAAATACCAACAGATAGATCGCGTGCTCCGATTGCAAGAACCCACGCCGGCATAATTCCTTGCACGATCAAAGACAAACCAATTCCCCAATTCAATATCTTATCAGCAATCGGATCCAAGGCCTGTCCCCATTTAGATTGTTGATGGAGTTTTCTAGCCAAAGTACCATCCACAAAGTCCGTTACAGCAGTTCCAATCGCCCACGCTGGCAAAAGCCATGGAACAGAAGAAGCAGCAGCAAAACCACCAACACTCAAGTAAGTTACCAAACCACAAGCACTAGCAATTCGCAAAAGCGTAATGCCATTGGGAACGGTCCAAAACCGATGCCAATATTTATTTTGATCTTTCCTCTCTTCTTTTTCCATGCTACACCTCATCATTTTAATTATAGTAATGATTTTTTTAGAAAATGTCAAGTTGTTTCAAAAGTATTGTAACGAAAAACACTTTGTAGTATTCTTAAAATAGGAGGAAAATATGAAGAAAAAAATTAGAGTATTTCAATATGGATGTGGAAAAATGTCCGTGTACACCATGCGATATGTTTACGAAAAAGGTGGGGAGATCGTCGGCGCTGTCGATATTGATCCGAACGTGATCGGTAAAGACATCGGTACGATCATCGGCTGTGAAGACAAAGGAATCATCGTAAATCCAGTCGAAAAAGCAAAAGATTTATTAAGTAATTTAAAACCAGATATTTGTATCGTAACAACGATGAGTTTATTGAACGATGTCAAAGATAGTTTGCTTTTATGTGCACAATTAGGAATCAATGCCATTACAACATGCGAAGAAGCATTCTTCTCTTGGAATTCTAATCCTAATTTGACGAAAGAAATTGATACCCTTGCGAAAGAAAACAATTGTACCATTACAGGAAGTGGTTACCAAGACATGTACTGGGGAAATTTAATTTCTAATCTTGCGGCTTCTACACATAACATTACCAAAATTAAAGGTAGTTCTAGTTACAACGTCGAAGATTATGGTATTGCCCTTGCCAAAGCACACGGTGCAGGACTTGATCTTGAAACGTTTGAAAAAGAAGTTGCAGCAAGCGATAACATCAGTGAGGAAGCACGGGAAGAATTGATTCAAAAAGGAACGTTTCTACCATCTTACATGTGGAACGTCAATGGTTGGTTGGCTGACAAATTAGGTCTTACCATCACTCATCAAAAACAAACTTGTATTCCCAAAACACATCATGAAGACATCGTTTCTTCTACCCTTGGTATGACAATCAAAAAAGGAATGGCCACAGGAATGAGCGCCGTTGTCACCAGTGAAACCAAAGAAGGAATCATCATCGAAACAGAATGTATTGGTAAAGTATATTCCAAAGATGACTTCGATAAAAATGAGTGGAGCATTTTAGGGGAACCAAATACAACCATGATCATCAATCGTCCATCTACAGTCGAACTAACTTGTGCAAGTGTTGTAAACCGAATACCGGATGTCATTAACAGTAAGCCAGGATTTGTTCCAACAGCGGAAATGGACGAAGCCAAATATCGGGTAAAACCATTAGAAGAATACATAAAATAAATAGATCTTATGATCTATTTATTTTTATTCTAAAACATGTTTTGCTTCTACTTCTTTATTCTGTTCATAAATGGTAAGTTTCTCGTCGCTACTACAAATTACCAACAATAATTCTTCCAAATGTTGATATCCCATATTTTCCAAACGTTTTCTTAACCATTTTTCATCTTTTCCAATTTCTTTCAAATTTTGATACATGATATTACCATCAATCACCAAATTTGCTGTCAATCCTTGATAAGGGACTTTCATCTTCATATCGTTTGGTGTCAATGGTTTAAATTTACTTTTCGGTAGAAAACTAATTTGTCCGTTCGATTCCATAATAGCATATTCGATTTCACTTAAATCAAAGTAACCGTTTACTCTACACTCTTCCAGTAAATCATTTACATCAAAGCGTATCTTGTCCAAACCATCTCTTAATAGCTTACCATCTTGGATCACCACAATAGGAGCGCCAGTAAAAAAGCGTCTTGCCTTAATACTTTTACTAGTCAAATAAGATACCAAGATAGAAAACATTGCATAAATAACAATTGCTACAACACCACTTAACAAACTAACCTCTTTATTGACTGCCATCTCAGCAGAGATATTTCCAATCGTAATCCCAATAATAAAATCAAAAATATTCAATTGACTAATTTGCTTTCTCCCCGTTAATTTCGTAACTCCGAATAATAAAACAACCGAAAGAATCGTTTCTAAAATCAAAACCCAAAGGTCACTTTTCATACGCTTCACCAATCATAGTATGGTAATATTTTCTAACTTTATACTTTAAAATATTCCGACGATAGATCCTTCTTCCGTCAAATCAATCGCTTCAAAATTGGCATGTTTTGGTAAACCAGGCATCGTCATGATATCACCTAACAATACCGTAATAAATCCAGCGCCACGATAAAGATAGACATCTTTAACGGTAACAGCAAAATTAGATGGTGCACCTAATTTTTTCGGATCATCCGAAATGGAATATTGTGTTTTAGCCATGCAAATAGGAAAGTTGCTCAACTGTTTCTGTTCTAACTCTTTTATTTTTTGTTTCGCTAAATCAGAATAACAAACCTCTTGGGCATGATAAATTTCTTTTGCTATGGTCTCAATTTTATGCATGATCGTTTCTTGAATCGGATAAAGTGGTTTAAAGTAAGATGGCATTTCTACCAAACGAAGCACTTCTTCAGCAAGATCAAGAGCTCCTTTTCCACCTTCTTTATAAGCCCGACTAATGCAACAAGAGATTTCTTTTTTCGCACAATAATCCAATACGAGTTGTTGTTCTTTTTTACAATCAGTATCGTATGCATTCAAACATACCACCAGTGGAACACCAAATTTTTTTAAATTTTTCATATGAACTTCCAAATTAGCAAGTCCTTTGGTTACTGCTTCCACATTTTCTTCCAATATTGTTTCTTTAGAAACTCCAGCATTATACTTTAATGCCTTAAGGGTCGCAACTAACACGACACAATTGGGAGTTAAATTTCCTTCTCGACATTTAATATCAAAAAATTTTTCAGCACCTAAATCGGCACCAAAACCGGTTTCGGTAACCACATAGTCAGCAAGCGTCAGTCCCAATTTTGTCGCTACAATACTGTTACAACCATGTGCGATGTTGGCAAAAGGGCCTCCGTGAATCAACGTCGGCGTATGTTCCAAAGTTTGAACTAAATTGGGTAAAAATGCATCTTTTAACAAAACTGTCATTGCCCCTTCTATTTTTAAATCTCGAGCAAAGACAAATGTTCCATCTTTACGATAGGCAACAATAATATTCCCCAAACGTTTCTTTAAATCTTCTAAAGAGTGAGCTAGACAAAACAATGCCATGATTTCACTTGCAGCAGTGATTGTAAAACGTTCTTTACGAGCCGTACCATTGATACTTCCTCCTAAACCAATTTCCACTTCACGCAAAGCACGATCATTTACATCAAGACAACGATGAAATAAAATGCGATCTGGATCAATGTTCAACTCATTTCCTTGTTTGATATGATTGTCAATTGCGGCACATAATAAATTGTTACAAGAAGTAATAGCATGAAAGTCACCTGTAAAGTGTAAGTTAATATCTTCCATTGGAACTACTTGTGAATAGCCACCACCCGTTGCACCACCTTTCATTCCAAAAACAGGTCCCATGGATGGTTGACGCAAAACCAACGCTACTTTCTTTTGCAATTGTTGCAAAGCATCAGCAAGTCCAATACTAACTGTCGTTTTCCCTTCCCCATAAGGAGTAGGATTCATCGCGGTTACTAAAATTAGTTTGCTCATTTTATTTGGAGCAATTTCTTTTTTTATTTTTGCTTTATAAGATCCATAACATTCTAGTTCATCATCTGATAAATTTAAAGAAGAAGCCACTGTTTGAATTTTTTGTTTTACATTTTGATTTGCAATTTCTAAATCGGTCATATTCTCACCTCGCTTTCATTATACTACAAAAAAGAGGAAAATAGAAAACGTCCCCCTTATTTTTTGTAGTACCAAATACGCAAAGCATTAACGACAGCCAACACAGTAACGCCGACATCCGCAAAAACTGCTAACCAAATACCAGTAATACCAAGTGCTCCTAGTATTAAGACCAACATTTTGACTCCGATGGCTAAAATGATATTTTGCCATACTATCTTGCGAGTACGTTTTGCAATACTAATGGCCTCTAAAATCTTCGATGGTTGATCGTTCATAATAACCATATCACTTGCTTCGATGGCAGCATCACTACCAATACCTCCCATTGATATTCCAAGATCCGAAAGCATCAATACCGGAGCATCGTTGATACCATCACCAACAAAAGCAACCAAGTGTTTTTCATCACGTCTATTGATCAATTCTTCTACCTTTTTTACTTTATCTTGTGGTAATAAAGAGGCAGAATAATGCTGAATCCCCAATTCACTACTTACTTTGCGTACTTCTTCTTCACGGTCACCAGACAACAAATAAATATTAGAAATACCTATCTTTTTCAAAGAAGAAACCGTCTTTTGAGCATCGCTTTTCAATTGATCAGCAATCACCAAATACCCTTTGTATTTTCCATCTACAGCAAGATAGATAATCGTACCTACTTCTTTTGGTCGATCATACACGATATCATGTTGTTTCATTAAACGTTCATTTCCCACTAAAACGTCTTGCCCTTGATACGCAATTGAAACACCGTTACCTGCAAACTCTTCTAAATTGCTAATGTCTTCTCTTTTTAATGATTTTCCATATGCATTTCGTATCGATACCGCGATTGGATGTGTCGAATAAAATTCTGCATGGGCGGCATACTTCAGCACTTTATGCTTCGTAAATTCATTAACAGCAACTACTTTTATTACTTCAAAAGTACCTTTGGTAAGAGTCCCAGTTTTATCGAAGACAAACGTATCGACGTTGATCAACCTTTCTAAACTCTCACTTCCTTTTAACAAAATACCTCTATGTGATGCACTTCCAATGCCACAGAAGAAACCAAGCGGAACCGAAACTACTAAAGCACAAGGACAAGAGACAACCAAAAATACTAAAGACCGATAGAACCAATCGTAAAATTCACCATGCAAAAATAAAACAGGAACAATACAAATCAAAATAGCAAGAATCACAACAACTGGCGTATATACTTTAGCAAACTTTGTAATAAATGCTTCCGTATGTGCCTTTTTTGCTGCCGCATTTTGAATTAAATCCAATAGTTTGGCTACTGTAGACTCTTGTGCTTCTTTTAATACTTTAATCGTAAGTACACTATTTAATACAATACTTCCACTTAATATTTCTTCGTTTTTTTCTACAGCAACAGGAACCGATTCTCCCGTCAACATCACTCGATCCACATAACCATTGCCATCGATAACAACACCATCCAGAGGTACTTTTTCCCCCGGCTTAACGACGATGATATCGCCAACTTTTACATCAAGTGGATCTACTTTCTTCAATTGGCTATCAGTTAACAAGTTGGCATAGTCGGCCCTTAAGTCCATAAGTTCCACAATCTTTTCTTTCGAGCGATCCACCGCACGATCACCAATGTATTCTCCAATTTGATAGAACAACATGACCGCTACCGCTTCCGGATATTCCCCGATCACAAAAGCACCTACTGTTGCTACAATCATCAAAAACTTTTCATCAAAAAGATGCCTCCACGACAAATGCTTAAAAAAACTCAAATAAACTTCAGTTGCCACAATAACATAAGCCAAAATATAGCACCCAAAAGAAATCTTTTCATAAGAATGTAAAACGAGCCCTAAAACAAAAATCAACCCTCCAATGACAATTTGCCAAAGAGAAAAATCAATCTTCTTTTTCATTTTCTTTTCCCCTTTCGTTAATATGATTTAAGCCATACTCTAAAATAATAGCGATATGGTGATCCGATAATTGGTAGTACACCTCTTTCCCCTCTTTTTTCACCTTTACCAAATTAAGTTGTCGCAGTGTCCGTAATTGATGAGAAACTGCCGACTGAGAAACTTGCGTCTTTTCGACAATTTCTCCTACGCAATAAGCATGATCTAACAATACAAATAATATTTTCAAACGTGTTTCATCAGAAAACACTTTATAAAACGTAGCCAAATCAAATAAAATATCTTCTTTTATCATCTTATCCCTCCTTTATATGAACATTTATTCATATGTTCATATTTATTATATGATATTTTAATAGAAATTTGCAATAAAAAACAAACAAAAGATTAAATAAATACAAATATCATAAAATTTATGCTGTAAAAACACATTTTCGTGAACGAAAGAGACGGTAATTTGACAAAATGATCATTTGGTTCTTTTTCGCAGTTATGATAAAGTGATGAAAAAAAGAAAGAAGGAAGAAAATGAAAAAAATATTTTGCGTTTTATTGTTGTTCATTGGTGGTATGTTATGTTTTATTCCACGAGCACATGCACTAGAAAAATTTTACGAAGGAGAGTACATCCACGATATTTTTATGGTAAGGGAAAATAATCGTAGACATATCTATCAAGCAGCACGATTTATCAGAAGAAACAGCGACCATCAATTTGCCTACTGCATCGAACCCTTTTCTTTTGTAGACACTACACAAGCATACGAAAGCATGGTAAATCCCGATACGATCCCCCTAGAAACTTGGGAAAGAATATCCTTAATTGCTTACTACGGCTATGGATATCCCAATCATAGTTCTAATAAATGGTATCCTATTACACAAATTATGATATGGAAAGCAATCGATCCCGAAAGCGACTTTTACTTTACAGATTCCTTAGACGGCAACAAAATCGATATTTTCCAAGAAGAAATGAAGGAAATTGAATCACTCATTCAAAAGCATCAACAAAAGCCAAGTTTCCATAATCAAACCATTACCATGGTACTAGGTACCAAAAAGACCATAACAGATCAAAATTACGTATTATCTTCTTATCACAGCGACAATTTAGATCCATCTATTACACAAAACGATAACACATTGACTATCTATGCAAACAAAGTAGGTGAAAAAGAAATCCATTGGAGAAAAAAAGAAACGCAATACACGGTTCCTCCCCTACTTTACTACCACCCAACTAGTCAAAACTTAATGACCGTAGGAATGGCTCCTACCAATCAAACCAATCTCAAAGTAAAAGTTATCGAAACCAATCTTATCATCAATAAAATAGACAAAGACACCAAAACACAAGAAAGCCAAGGTGAGGCCCAATTAGAAGGAGCGATTTATGAATTATATGATCACAATCACAATCTCATCCAAACTATAACCATACCAAAAACTAAAACCATAACCATTCCCAACTTAGATTTTGGAACCTATTATATCAAAGAAAAACAAGCAGGAATTGGTTACCAATTAGATTCAAAACAATATTACTTTACCATAAATGAAAATACACACCATATAACTTTAAACATGGAAAACGCAGTAATCAAGAAAAAAATAGAACTATATAAAAAATTTGGTGATCTTTCTCAAAATGAAATGCAACCGGAAGCAAACATTCCATTTGCTATTTACGATAAACAGGGAAATTTAATTACTACTCTTACTACCGATCAGAACGGCTATGCAACTACCATATTACCTTATGGGAAATATACAATAAAACAATTAAACAGCACCAACGGCTATCAAAAAGTCGACGACTTTGAAATTATCGTCGATGAAAAGAGTGAGGATATTTTAACCTACACGTTGGATGATATCAAAATACCAGTGCCCAATACCAAAGAAAACCAAAATAATTTACAATCAGTTGTAATCATAAGTATAGCAATGACAGGACTTATTTATGCGAAAAAGAAAAAGCAAAATCGGATACACTTTATTACTCGGTAGTTATCTTATTATCTGCAACATTGTAAATCAATTTTATCCCGCCAAACAAGAAAGCATCGCAAAACAAACAGCGATCATTTCCCCAGAAAATGTGAAAACTTCTTATGCCATATTAGAAATTCCAAAACTAGGACTTAAACAAACTTTGTTTTCTCAAGATGATCCACGTAATCATGTCGATCGAAGCGTGACCATATTAAAAGAATCTCAGTTACCCAATCAAAAAAATTCTACTTTCATTCTAGCTGCTCATTCGGGAACAGGACCTCATGCCTATTTCAACGACATTCATAAATTACAAATAAAAGACGATATCATTGTTCATTATCAAGCAATGAAATATACCTATCAAATACAAACAAAATATGACGAAGATAAAACTGGATACATTCACTTGCCACAAACTACCAATCAAAGTCGTATTGTCCTTACCACTTGTAGTCAAAACAATCAAAAACAACTCGTCATAATTGGCGTTTTAACAAAAAAAGAAAGAGAAACTTAACGTCTCTCTTTTTGTGTAAGAAATAATTGATCGTCTTTTACATCGACAACAATATCTTTTCCATAGGAAATATGGTCCATCAATATTTCTTTTGCAAGCATACTTTCTAAACTTCTACTTACAAAACGCTTTAATGGTCTTGCCCCATAATTTGGATCGTAACCGCGATTCAAAATATAATCTTTGGCTTTATCAGTTAAGATAATATGAAGATCACGATCTTCCAAACGGTGTTCAATATCGCGAATAATCTTATCCAAAATTTTACGTACAACATCTTTGGTCAATGGTTTAAACACGATAATTTCATCGATTCGGTTAATAAATTCCGGCCGGAATGTTTGTTGTAATTCCTTCATAACCAAATCCTTATTTCCCTCTAAGATATGATCGCTTCCTAAATTAGAAGTCATGATGATAATGGTATTTTTAAAGTCAACCGTACGACCATTGGAATCCGTTACACGTCCATCGTCCAAAATCTGTAACAACAAATTCAAAACTTCAGGATGGGCTTTTTCAATTTCATCAAACAAAACGATACTATAAGGATTTCGACGAACCGCCTCCGTTAATTGTCCACCTTCTTCATATCCTACATATCCAGGAGGAGATCCAATCAAACGAGAAACACTGAATTTTTCCATGTATTCGCTCATATCAATACGTACCATATGTTTTTCATCGTCGAACAATTCATAAGCCAAACTGCGGGCTACTTCCGTTTTTCCAACACCGGTTGGTCCTAAGAAAATGAAAGAGCCGATTGGTCTATTTGGATCTTTGATACCACTACGTGCTTTCATAATAGCATCGCTTACTAAATGAAGTGCCTCTTCTTGTCCAATGACACGTTTTCCCAAATTTTCTTCGAGATGTAACAGCTTTTCCCGCTCTCCACTCATCAACTTACTAAGTGGAATATTGGTCCATTTCGAAATGATATTGGCAATTGATTCTTCCGTAACCGTATCACTCAAGATTTTGTTCTTCTCAATGGCTTGTAATTCTTGCAATTCCTTTTCTAACTTTGGAATATCACCGTGACGAAGTTTTGCAGCTCTCTCTAAATCATAGACATTTTCGGCTTGTTCCAATTGAAATCTGGCCTTTTCAATGTCTTGCTTTTTCGATTTAATTTGATCGTTCACTTGTTTTTCTTTTTCCCAAGCATCTTTTAAGATCTTTTCTTGTTCTTTTAACTTTTGTAGCGATTCATCGATTTCTTCTTTACGTTTCTTCGATAATTGATCGGTTTCTTTCTTGATTGCTTGTCTTTCGATTTCTAGTTGCATAATCTCGCGAGTCAACGTATCAAGTTCAATTGGAACGGAGTCCATTTGTACTCGAATCGTAGCGCAGGCCTCATCGACCAAGTCGATGGCCTTATCTGGCAAATAACGATCTGTAATATAACGATTTGATAATGTTGCAGCTGCAATTAACGCTTTATCTTGAATTGATACTCCATGATGAATTTCAAAACGCTCTTTCAAGCCACGTAAAATGGTCACCGTATCCATAACTGTTGGTTCGCTAACTTTAATCTTTTGAAATCTTCGCTCCAGTGCACCATCTTTTTCGATATACTTACGATATTCATTCAGTGTCGTCGCACCGATCACATGGATCTCACCACGCGCTAACATCGGTTTCAAAATATTGGATGTATCCATTGCTCCTTCCATATTTCCTGATCCAACAATGGTATGAATTTCATCAATAAACATGATGATTTCGCCTTCACTTTTCTTAATTTCGTTCAATACGTTCTTCAACCGTTCCTCGAATTCACCACGATACTTAGCACCAGCAATCAAACTAGCCATATCAAGTTCCCATATCTCTTTATTTTTTAAACTGTTAGGAACATCACCTTTCACAATACGCTGCGCCAAGCCCTCGACAATGGCTGTTTTACCAACACCTGGTTCTCCGATTAACACCGGATTATTCTTCGTTTTACGCGATAAAATTCTGGTAATACTACGAATTTCTTCATCGCGCCCAATGACCGGATCAATTTTTCCATTTTTTACGGCCTCGTTGATGTTGCGACCATATTTTTCTAACACATTTTCTTCTTCTTGATTATTTTGATACATACTATCACCTCTTTCTCTAAATCATTTCTTATTATACTCCTTTTTTAGCACTTGTCAATAAGGAGTGCTAAAATTTGCTAGAAAAAACAGTATTCTACCATACTGCCTATTTTTCTTGTAACAATTCTAATGCTTGCTGCAATTGATTATCAGTATCATCCATCGGATTATCATAATAAGCATCAGCCATTTCTACTTCTGCATCTGGCTCGACACCCACTTCGTCAATACAAGTTCCATTTGGTGTCAACCATCTTTGCGTCGTATATTTAATCGTTGCTCCACTTTTTAATTCAAATGCTTGCTGAACAGTTCCTTTTCCATATGTTGTTTCTCCTACTAAAGTAGCCCCATAGACCTCTTTCATAGCAGCAGCCAAGATCTCAGAAGCAGAAGCGCTAGTATGATTCATGAGAACAACAACCGGATAAGTTCTTTTTTCTTTCGTCCAATCATAAGTCGGTTCTTTGATTCCTTTGGTTTCAATCTGATACAAAACCTTTCCCTTCTCAATCATGAGCGAAAGCATTTCTGATACTTGTGTCAAATGCCCCCCTGGATTGTCCCTCACATCAATAATCAACGAATCGATCTTCTCTTTTTCTAGATTTTCCAAAGCCGTTTTAAATTGTTTCGATGTATTGGCCGCAAAAATGTCAATATCCAAATAACCAATTTTTTTGTTATTACGCTCATAAACATGTGAATTAACCGAAGTGAGTTCTACTTTTTCTCGAACGACAACAACATCTTTAATTTCCTCATTTCGTTTTACTTGAATCGTAACATTCGTATTGGCCTTTCCCTTAATCAAACCAGAAATATCAGAAAGTGATAAACCAGATACAGATTTTCCATCCACTTGTTGGATAACATCTCCTACCACAAGTCCTGCCTTCATCGCTGGAGAATCTTCAAACAAATACGATACACTTGCCTGATTATCTTTTAAAGTAATTTCAGCACCAATACCAACATAACTACCTTCTACTTTTTCGTTGAATGCTTCACTTTCTACTTCATCCATATAGACAGAATGACTATCGTTTAAATATTCGATCATACCTTTAATACCAGCATCCAATAACTCTTCTTTGTCAAGATCTTGATAATAATTTTCTGAAATATCGTAGTATGTCTGCACAAATTCTTGTAAATCTTCCGGAACAGCATCGCTTATCGAGTCATCATTTCGTGCTTCTTTTGTATAAGTAACTGCACTTCCAATCAATGCACCAAACAAGATGGCAATCACCATGATGATAATAACTTCTAAAACGTTGAAGCCAGCACGTTTTTCGACAATTACTTCACGAATCGTTTCCTCATCTTGTTTTTTCTCTTCTTGTTTCTCTTGATTAGAAGAATTTACTCGTTTTCTTTTTGTTTTTTTTTCTTCATCGATCTCTTTCATATTACACCTCGATTATGATATCATTATAATCATATCATAATTCGACTAAAAATAGAATGCAAAATAACAAAACCAGGACATTTTATCACAAAATTGTCACTAAAAAAGCACTTGCTTTTCAAGTACTCTTTTCTCAACAAGCATTCCTTATCAATCAAGAACTTTGCTGTTAATTCAACATGGCGCCTCAACTAGGACTTGAACCTAGGACCCCTTGATTAACAGTCAAGTGCTCTAACCAACTGAGCTATTAAGGCAAATCTCAAATGAGATATTTTTATTATTGCCCAAATTGATTAAAATATTCTGTGATTGCCTCTTTTCCTTCATAAACAACAGAAACTTGATGATTAACAAAGTGAATCAAAGCCGGTTCACTAATTTTTAAATCAAGTGCACGAGATACGTATAAATTGCTTCCTTCTGTTGCACGATACATTTGATTAAGTGCATTTGTCATATCAACACGATAGTATGGTAGTGCATTTTCTTTACTTTGATAAACGCTAAGTAACGTATCGTAAAGTCCTGCATCTACTCCATCTGTATAATAAAACAACACCAAATAAGATTCTTCTGCTTGATCAAAACTCTCTCCTGCCAAAATTTCTTCATACTGAATCGTCGTTTCTGTTTCATCTTGATCGTCTTTTCCAAATTGAATCTTGCCTGTTGCAAGTGCTGTAAAGAAATAAACGGCTGCTAAAACAAACAAGACAATTACCGTAATCAAAATCACATTTTTCAATTCAGGTGAGTACGCTGTTGTAATTTTTGGTTGTTTCTTTTTGTTTACTTTTTTCTTTTGTATCTGTTTTTTTGCCATTACATTCACCGCCTAATTAAAATTATAGCATACAAAAAAAATAAACACAACCGTGTTTATTTCATCGTCGGTATTACGTTGATAGATTGTGCGATTTCGATTAACTCTAGTTGATTCATCACATCACTCACCAAATAATATTCAATTCCATTGGAAGTCCAAGTAAGAGAATTATCTGTCAACGCACCGACTGTATCTACTAACATGTATGGTTCACCATAAGTTGGGATAATCGTAAATTCATCTTCTTTGCTTACTGTCTCTTCCACCAATAAAAATGGTTTTTCTCCGTCAAATGACATAATCACTCTTTCTCCATCTGTTTTTTCTACCACATCTTGATCTGCTAATTTGGTTCCACTAGGAATATATAATGGATAAATTACATCTTCAATACTGCTCGTTTCTTTCACTTCTTCTTCAATGGAAGCCGACTTCATAATTTCATCTAATATAAAATAGTTATCATCAAAACTTGGATTCATGTCAATACTATGAAAGGTCATCTTCATTTGTGGAACATCCGTATCATCTAACACTTCAATCGTTTGAAACTTCAAATCTTTATCCATCGTAATTTTTTGTTTTACTAACTTACGATTATTTGGGTAATTGACGCTGGTAACAAAGGTATACGTTTTGCCTTCTTCTTTAAATGTTCTACTATCGTCGTTTTTAATATCATTTAATATTGATTGTAACAAATAAATTTGTGAATTATTGTATGGCCAATCACTTTGAAATTTAAAACTTTTGTTTAATGATGGTGTCAAAACATAAACTCCGTCACTATTTTTCAAAATAATTTGTTCATGGTTATTGGCTTTATTTTTTAAACTTACTTTATACATATCTTTTTGTTTATAGGCAACTGTCACATCATAATGATAACTATCATCGTTATTGATGATTTCTAGTTCGCCTTCTAACTGATATGCTTTCGCATTTTCGATATTTTTCGTCAAATCTTTGACAATATCACTTTCTGAATACTTGCCACATCCTGTAAAGCAACAGACCAATAATAGTATACCCAAAATTAGATATTTTTTCATTCTTTCACCCCATAAATTTATTTTCATTTAATTATATGGTTACAATAATTGAATATTCATGAATAATTTACATAAATTTGTTTATCCTATTAGTGAGTAGAAAAAAAGGAGGAATAAGAATGCAAACTTTACAAAAGATCGCATTGATTTTAGTAATCATTGGAGCAATCAACTGGGGACTTGTTGGTCTATTTAAATTTGACTTAGTCGCAGCCCTATTTGGTGATGCAGAAAACATTGTTGCTAGAGTAATCTATGTCTTAATTGGTATTTGCGGTATCATCAACGTTGGCTTACTATTTGATGATTTAGATGGCAAATAAAAACATGCACTTAGCTCCTCCTAGGAGCTTTTGTTTTGCCAAAGAAAAACCAATTGATAAACATTCAATTGGTTTTTTGTTTATTTTTCAACAATACGAATTTTAACTTTTTTGGTCTTTGGTGTGTAAGTCAGGCGAAGATCATTTCCTTCTACTTGAACTTCCACTTCGTATTCACCAACACCATAATCTTTCAAGTCAATAAACGCTTTAATCGTCGAAACATCTAAAGCATCAATAACACTTTGACTTCCATTTACGATGACATCGATCATACTATCGTTTTCTGTCAAGGCCTGTACTTTCAAATTGCTATCTAAGTTTTCTGTACTAATGTTGATATCTGTAAATTCTTTAGTAGATAATGTATCAACAGTAAGTTTTACGACGATCGTCTTTGTACTAATATCGCGAATACCTTTTGGCTTGTCAATATTGATATGGAATTCTTTGTCTTCCTCTAAACCTTGGACATCAATTTCTACTGGAATGTATTCTAGTGCATTAACCGTTTCCTCATCACCATAAACAACGACACTTGAAACATTGGTTGTCAATGATTTAATGGACTTACCAAAGGCAAGTTCTCCTTGCGGAACTACTTTGATTGGAACTTCTTTGTTTGGTGATGTAATCACAATCTTCGCTTCAACCGTACCTGGTACAATTTCTACATCGACTACTTTTCCTTCTGTATCATATGCTACAAGTGGCACATCTTTTAATGTTAATTCCCCGGCTTTTGGATTGCTGATATTATTAACATCAACCAATGCTTTGACGGTTGCTACCTGTTTTAACTTATAATCAGCACCTTTAATAATCGCATCTGTACGATCTAGTTCAACACTCTTAATATAAAGTTTAGAATCCAAACTATCTCGATGTAAAACATCAACATCCAACGTTCTCGTCTCTGAAACTTTCTCATAAATCGTAATGGACGCCGTAGATGGATCCAACTTATAATCTAAAGACGTAATTTGTTGCGAATACTTTAAATCAACTTGATGATGACCTGGTTTCAATCCCGTAAGATCGACAGAAACTGATTTATCCGGTGCTTGTTTGGCTAAGAAAATATGTCTTTTCTTACCAATCAGCGTAATATCCACCGTTTCTGGAAGTCCTTCTACTACGTACGCTTCTTCGTTGTAAATCGCTGTTACTTTCTGATTGTACAACACTTCTGCATATTGATCCACCAACATGTTCGACTCATTATCGATGATAAAAAACACTGCAAAAGCAAAAATTAACGACAATACAATCAAACTTTGTTTTTTACTGATAAACTTTTCAATTCCTCTTCCGTTGTTATGGAAGAAATCCGTTATCTTTAAAATACCTTTGGTAATTGGTGTAATCAACCACTTGTCAAAGAACGAAAGTATACTTTGAAATATCTTAATTATTTTCTTCATATATCTCTTCCTCATCTATTTCATCTTCAAAATCGCTATCTTGTTTTGGTCGTAATTCATCAATTAACATCATTCTAACGTCATCTAATGACAAGTTGTAGAACAATTCTCCCTTAACAGCAATGGAAATGCGTCCAGTTTCTTCTGATACCACCAAAGCAATCGCATCCGATTCTTCCGCAATACCAAGGGCAGCACGATGACGTGTTCCCAAACGTCGATTGGCTTTTGCATTGTTGCTAGTTGGAAATACAGCCCCAGCACAAGTAATTCGATCGCCTTGAATGATCACACCTCCATCGTGAAGAGGATTTTTAGGAAAGAAGATAGAAATTAACAATTCACTAGATAAATCAGCATATAACTTCTTGGCTTTTTCAATATAATTGTTTAAACTTACATCACGTTCAATGACAATCAACGCACCAATTCTCGTTTTGCGTAAATAATCCATGGCTTGTACGATTTCATATACCAATCGCTCACGTTCATCAACAGTCAACACTTTGTGACGACCAAGCAACTGACTACGTCCCAGTTGCTCCAAAATCGAACGAATTTCGGGTTGAAAAATAATAATCAAAGCAAGTGGTCCCCACATGATGACATATTCTAACAGCAAACCAATTGTCACAAACCCAAACCAGTCACTTACCAATTTTAACAATATAACAATTGCAACTCCCTTAAACAAAAGAGTCAGTTTTACATTATTACGAATATTTTTTAAAATATAGTAGAAAATTAACCAAACGAGCGATACGTCGATCAATTTTTGAATAATCGAAATTACAGAACTTAAAGTTATGGTCATATCATATCTCCTTCAAATTTAAACTTGCATACTTATTAGTATATCAAAAAAATAACATCATGGCAAATTACTTTATAAAACATCTGACTGATCAACACTTGGACTTGCTGGTGTAATTTCCGGAATAACTGGACTACTTGTAGTTGGTGTTACAGGAGTATTTTGCACAGGTGGTGCTTGATTTACCACAGGCCTTACTTGACTAACTGGTGGTGGAGCCACAGTTGACGGTTGCATAACAGTAGCAGATACATTAGGACTAGATACCCCTACCCTCATTTGTGGAGCCGAACTAGGTGATGCGGTTACATTCTGCGGTTGCGCTACACTTGGCTGTACCTGTGCCTGCACCTGTGGTGTTACCGGCTCTTTTACAGGTGATGTTTCCATATTAGTGTTTGCCTTCGCATATTGTTCCATTTTTTTCTTGCGTATAATTGATCTTTCAGCCAAAAAACCAATACACGCAAAAAATAGGATCACCGCTATTATCACAACGATAATATAAGTAGTTCCACTCAATGTCTCTGTAAAAAACGTTAGTACTTTTTCCATCACAACACCTTCTATTCTATGCTACTATCATAACATTTTCACCACTAGATTTCAATAAAATTTTATGTAAATATATCTCACACACTTTCTTACATCATTTATAAAAGACAATACTTGATTATTTTCAATACCGTTTCTACGATAAACATAATCGGCAAAATTTGGAAAACGCCATAGCAGAAATATTTCACCATCTTTTTATTCTTAAAAGTGGTAAAAAACAACTTTCTAATTTTACTTATCATATCAAAGCGTGTAATAAAAATAGTAAATAATATTACACCCAATAAATTCAATAGAATATCATCTATATCAAATGAGCCAACCCAAGTAATTTCTTGCAACAATTCAATGATCAAAACCATAGGAGCAATAGCCAATAATTGTTTTCCAATATGATCATATTTTTTGTTTTTAAGCATTAACAAAAAAGACAATGGAACTAACATAACAATATTTCCAAAAATATTATATATAATACTTCTTAGGGAAGCATGATTGGTAAAATATAACGATATGGTATGAAAGGGAATAAAAGAATCACGATAAATACTAAAAATTCTCTTAAAATCAAAAGATAAACTTGGTCTGCCAATGAAAAAAGTAATACTAATCAATAAAAGTATATATAAACCTATATAAATATCGATATTGCGTCTATAAGTTTTTTCATGATCGTCAATCAAACCAAAACTAAAGCATAAAAAAGACAAAGAAAGTATTAATATAACGGCTTTCATCGAACTCATACTATATCGAAAAAGAGGATTGGCAATCGATAAAACAAAAAGGAACAGCAATACGGTCAAACCAACTAAAAATTCAGTGTAAATTTTAAGTTTATTATGCTGCTTCTTGATTAGTTGAAAAACACAATAAACAAATAGTAGCAAAACTCCTAAGCACAAAAAATAAAAATTCATCTTTTTCTTCCTTTCATACAATCATTACTTCTATCGATTATTATAACACAATAAAACACCAACATTTCTGTTAGTGTTATCATTTCACGAAAATAAATTTCGAGTAATAATCAAACTGGTGCTGGAAACAAGACTTGAACTTGCGACCTATCGCTTACGAGACGATTGCTCTACCGACTGAGCTATTCCAGCAATAATAATTTCACCAATGTAAAATTATTATACCATATTTTTTTATTTTCGCAATTATTTTATTACATTATTAAAAATTTGACTTGCATTTGTAAAATCTGCGATCATCTTAAAATTATCAAGATACAATCCCTTTTCATTTTTATAGTTCAAATAATAAGCATGCTCCCACATATCAATATTAAAAAGTGGAACATATCCCAAAGATAGTGGTGTATCTTGATTTGCTACATTGATAACATCTAACACACCATTGTTTTTCAATACCAAGAAAGTATAACCAGATCCCTTCAATTTCATAGCGTGCTCTTTCAATACATTCCAAAACTGATCATAACTACCAAATGTTGCTTCCAAATGATTTTTTAAAGCACCCATAGGTTTCTGCCCTTGTTTAGGATTCATACTCTTCCAATACAAATTGTGATTTAAAACCCCACCTAAATTATATCGAATATCTTCTTGATCTTCGATCGGAAATTCGTTAATATGATAAAGCAATTCCCCCAAACTATAACGATAGTCATAATGATTTTTTTGAAGCAATGCATTTAATTGATTCAAATAATTTTGCTCATGCTTATGATAGTGTAACCCCATAGTATGTGTATCAATATAGGGCTCTAAATCTTGAAATAAATAAGGTAATGTTGGTAATTGATACATAATATTCCTCCCTTATCATGTTATGACAAAGAGAAAAGATTATGATTTCTTAGTCATTCCCTTCTTGGCTTTACGAAGACCATAGACAAGGGCCTTCTGAACCCCAACCGTTTGAATCCCTTTCCATATTTGTTTTAAATTTTCTTTCTTGCTAGCAGCAATAAAATATTGTTCAAGCGCTTCCGTAACTTCTAAAGAACTATTCTCATCTAACGTATAACTTTCTAACAACTTTTGTATGTCCAAAGGCAAAATAGAAAAATCTTTTTGAATCTGTTCATAATTTACCCCAAACGAAGAAGACATCCCACGTTGATAATAGTTGTAATTCACTTCTTCATAATCTTGATAGAAATATTCCAATTGTCCATCGACAATATTTTTAATTTTATTAGGATCTTCACAATGCAATTTCATACGCAAATCCCCCAAATAAGAAAAGGAACAAATACGCATCATCAAATCGTATAAATTATGTTTCTCTTTGGGTAACATCAATAATGCCTCCATCAATGTTTTTTGGTGTTCATAGACCAAAGCCCGGTAAATTTCATCGTCCCTACATTGTACAAGTTCCACCACTTTTTGAAGACGAAAAGGTACAAAAAGAGACTTGTTTTCATAAATAGATTTTAAAAATTGTTGCTTAGAAATAAAGCCCCGTTTGATCGTCTCTCCTTGAAAAGAATCGTTCGTAAAATAGACGATCGGAGCACCTCTTTCTAACTGTTTTAAGGAAGCATTTCGAAAAAAGCGCAACGTAGATGGAGTAAAATTTTCAGGGTGTTGAATCATATGTTCCACAATCGTTTCTTCCAAATCGTCTACTACTTCAATCAAATCAATTTGTTTTTTATCTTTACAACTACTGTTCTGTTGAGGAATGGCACCAGAGCCGTAAGCAATAGTAGCCAAAACTGTAGGATGACAATTTTCATATTCTAAAATCAAGTTTCTCTTTTCAACAGGCATTCTCCCTTGAAACATTTTAACACCCCCATATTTATTATTATAACATACGCTAGTTTGGTAAAAAATAATATTGACACTTTTATAACAGATGAAGCAAAATTTTACTAATTAGTATACTCAACTTATCGTTGAGTTGCATTCAACTGCTTCTCTCTTGTTTTTTCAAATGATCCACGCTAAAATAATATTAGAAAGAAGGAAGTATATGAAAAAAAACAAAGCAAATACTATTTATAAAATAACAATTGTGATACTAGCAATTGCACTAACAGGAAGTATAATATGGAATATTACAACGTTGCAAAGTAAAGAAAAGAAACTACCTACACCAGAAGTATCAGAAGGACTCAGAGGAACCTTTGGAATCGATAAAAATATCAACGAAGCAACCATTGATGATTATCTTAACCGTGAAGATTCCGTTTATCGCGACATGCGTATGTTGAAAGATCCGGGCAATTACGAAGCCATTGGAGGAGATTCTTACCTTTCTGGCTTTATCAAGGGCTTTGAAGTAATTCCATACCCTTTATTAGTCAATGTTACAGGTCTTCCTGAAGAAGTGGGACAGACCTATACAGGAGAAACACTATTTACACAGACAGAAGACGGATCTTATCAAGCAAATTACGAGGAATCTTTAGAAATTTTAGAATACTATTTTCCGAAAGACAAAAACATCTTTTTAATGTGTGGCGGCGGTGGTTATGCCGGTATGACCAAAGACATGCTTGTATCTTTGGGCTGGGATGAAAATAAAATTTACAATGTTGGTGGCTATTGGTACTATGAAGGAACAAACCAAATAATCGTTAAAAACACTTCAAGAGAAGAAGTATCCTACGATTTTTGGAAAGTACCATATCATAACATTGACTTTACTATTTTACACAAGGTGAACGCATGAAACATAAGCCATTCCTTTTTCTATTCATTTTACTAATCATTATTATTGTATCTTTCTTCTTTATTGTTCCAAAATTTATCAACAAACAAATCGATCCCTTTTATTTAGAGGAAGAATATTATAACTCAAGTTCTTTAGAGGAAATTGACATCGATTCGTTAAAAACCATGCTCGATGAGAAAAAAAATTTTGCTGTGTTTGTTTACCAACCTATGTGTGTCACGTCACAAGAATTTAACGATGTACTAAATGAATTTCAACAAAAACACCAAATAACCTTTTATAAGATATCCTTTTCTGCTCTAACCAAAGCCAATATGGCTGATCCAATCAAATACTATCCATCCTTTATTATTTATAAAGAAGGAAAATCAGTTGATTTTCTAGAAGCCGATAAAGAAGAGGATACCAAGTATTATCAAAACGTCGAGGACTTCGAAGATTGGTTCATGCAATATGTATTACTAAAATAAATCAAGATTATCAAATGGATAATCTTTTTTTATACTTGACATTCTGTTATAACTGTTATAATATAATTATAACAAGAGAGGCGATTTTATGAACATCATTATTAGTAACAACAGTGATATTCCTATTTTTAAGCAATTAAAAAACGAAATAAAAGAGATTATCTTCCATAATGAATTGCAAGAACAAGATCCTCTTCCCTCTGTTAGAGTCCTAGCCAACGATTTAAAAATCAGTTTCTTAACTGTCAAAAGGGCTTACGACGAACTAGAAGAAGAGGGCTTCATTCGAACCATTCCTGGGAAAGGTAGTTTTGTTGCTCCCAAAAACTTAAATTTAATCAAAGAAGAAAAATTAAAAGAAATTCAACAATTGATAGAAACCATTTACGACATTTCCAAAATATCCAACATTTCTAATCAAGAAATAAAGGAATTGTTTGAAATTATCTTTGAGGAGGAAAACAAATGACAAATGCGATTGATTTAAAAAAAGTATCAAAATATTATCCGGATTTCAAGTTACAAAATATTAACTTTTCGGTTCCAAAAGGTGCGATCGTCGGTTTAATTGGCGAAAACGGCGCTGGAAAAACAACCACCATCAAATCCATTTTAAATATAATCAAAATAGAAGGTAACATTACTGTTTTAGGGAAAGATCACAAAGACAAAGAAAAGGAAATCAAACAAGAATTAGGCGTTGTTCTAGATGATAGTTTCTTATCCGAATATTTGACGGCCAAAGCAATCAATTCTATTATGAAAAAATTTTATCATAATTGGAAGGAAGATCAATACTATTCTTACTTGAAAAAATTTAAAATCCCACTACATAAGTTGATCAAAGATTTCTCTAGTGGTATGAAGATGAAATTAAAAATTATAACTGCCATCTCACATCAACCCCAAATTTTAATACTCGACGAACCAACCAGTGGCCTAGACCCGATTGTCCGAAATGAAATCTTAGAAATGTTTAGAACGTATATTTTAGAAGATGAAACCCGTTCTATTTTGATCTCTTCTCACATTACAACCGATTTAGAACAAATTGCTGATTATATTGTTTTTATTCATGAAGGAAAAATTTTATTTGATCTTCCAACCTCACAATTACTCGAAAATTACGGAATCATAAAATGTAAAGAACAAGATTTTCATATGATAGAAAAAAACGATTACCTTCATTACAAAAAAGAAAAGTATCAATATGAAGTGTTAGTAGACAATAAATATGAAATACAAAAAAAGTATAAACTCAAAACAATCGATAAACCAACCATTGAAGAAATCATGTTGTTTTATGTGAAAGGAGAAAAAGAATGAAAGGTCTAATTAAAAAAGATTTACTCAATCTAGCAAGTTATAAAACCACCCTGTTGATCCTTATTATCTTCTGTTCCATCGGCATTATCGGAACAGAATCGGTTACCATTGCTCCCATCGTAATTGCAACTATCATAGGTATGATTGCACTTTCTACCTTTAATTACGACGAATCATCAAAAGCCGATAAATTCATTCTAACTCTTCCTTTGACCAGAAAAGAAATTGTCACATCTAAATACGTTTTAGCAATTGGATCTATCATTATAGGAGGCCTATTTGGAATTATTCTTACGATAATTCTAACAAATTTTATAAACATCATAAGACCAAATGACTTGATAACTATCGATTATAAAAGTTTATGCATTACAACATTATGTGGCATGTTTGGCATTGCGCTCATTCAATCAATCCAAATACCAAGCATTTATAAGTGGGGTGCTGAAAAAGGAAGAATTCAGATGTTTATCTTACTGTTTATCATTATTCTTGCTATTTTAGGAATTTCTTTTTTCTTTACCAAATTTGGTTTTCAAATAGAAGAACAACAAATTGAATCTTTTCTAAATCAATTTGGAGTTTGGATCATAAGTATTTTAATGCTTCTAATGTATCTGATCTCTTATCATATTTCATATAAAATTTTTTCGAAAAAAGATTATTAAAAAGTATGTTTCTTGAGATATGTTCACAGAAACATACTTTTTTAGACAAAAAAACTAATATCTGTTTTTATATTTCTGTTTGGCAATAAGTGTATATCGATTTATAAAATCACCTTTGGCTTGTGTATAAGCATCTCGATCATGTTATATTTTATTGGTTTTAAAAATGAAAAAGTCCTCTCCTTTTCCTCCAAATACCAAATATTCCAATCGTCATTATGACTAGTTAAATAAATGGGAAACAGTTGCCACAATTCTTGTAATGACAAATTGGCATGTGCAAAAAATAGAATATTTGTTAAAATAAAATAGAAGGTAGGTAGTAGTATGAAGTACAAAGATTATTTAAACAAGGATCATAATTTTGATAAAAGCACGATGTTAGGTATATGTTGCTTAATTGTAGTAATAGCAGGAATGTTCGGCTGGCTGTATGAATTTATATTTTACTATTTTAATAGTGGAATGAAAGAATTTTATTGGCGTGGTGGAAACTTTCTACCTTGGATCAATATCTACGCCATAGGCGCAGTAATCATTTATCTTTTCACTTACAAAAAAAGAAAAAATCCTCTCTTTGTATTCTCTATTAGCGTCATTGCAAGTGGGATATTAGAATACATAGGGGGATGGTTCATGGAACACATCATGCATATAAAATGTTGGGACTATTCGAAAGAGATCTTAAGTTTTGGTAATATTGATGGATACGTTTGTTTAAGAAGCGTCTTAATATTTGGACTATCTAGTTTGTTGCTTATGTATGTCATTGTTCCATTGTGTTTTAAACTTGCGAAAAAGATGAAAAAGAAACACTTTTTAATATTAAGTTATACGATTTGTGCAATCTTCTTACTCGATGAATTTTATAATCTAATACTTGCACGTATTTTATCTTTACCTAGAGCATCCGAAATATATAAACAATTAGGATTTTCTTATCAATACTTTACATAGTTTTTAAATTTATTTCTCTAAAGATAATTCATAACTACGATCTATCAATTGATAAATTTTCTCTATCTTCACTGTATCATCTAGTTTTATGGTAATCCAACTATGTTTGTTCATATGGTATCCTGTAAAGATTTGTTCATGATCTACTATTTCCGTTATATGCTCTTTTGGATATCTCAAATCAATGATTTCAACAGTGTCATCAGATTCTATTCCTAATTTACTTTTGGGTATTACAAGCAACACACCATACCACTTATTATTACTCTTATTTCTCCAAATTGCATTATTCGGAAATTTCTTCCACAAATATTCTAAATCATCATTGTACTTTTCTTTCACATATTGAATGACTTTTTTCGCCTGATTACTTCTAAATACATCAATTATCGTACATGTTTCAATAATATCATGCAAAATAGTTTCGTATTCTTCTTTTATTTTACTAACAAAATCTCCTTTTGCATCTTCAATATCGGCAAGTATATACTCATCTTTCGTTGCTAGATCCAACACTTTAGATATCTGTTTTATTTTTGATATTTCTATTATAACTCTAAAATTATTCTCAACAATATCTTTTTCAAAAACATAGACATTCTTTTTGGATACAAAACCATATTTTAACAACTTATCATACTCTATTTTTCTGTTTTCAAACACTTTTTTAAGATTACGCATAAAAACACATCCTTATTGTACTTTTTAATAAATACTTAAATAATATGATATTTTGTTTATCTAAATTTAATCATATTATATCCTGTCATATAAAGTTATTCCATATTTTTTTAATAACTTTTAAAAAGTTAATTCATGATTTTATATTTATTATATGAAAACTCAAAGTATCAAACAATTGATACCACTAAAAAAGTTATCTATAACTTTTACCAAAGATTATAATCTATCACTGCTCACATTATAAAACTTTTGTTGCTATTTGTGAACAGATTTTATAAAATAATATAATGATCTGAACGAAAACTCGTAATTAAAAAACTAATATTAGTATTTTTTTGAAGTTTTGTCTTTTTATTTACCATAAACCAAAAAGTACATTCTTCCAATTTTGAAATAATAAATTTATAATTGAAGTGTCAAAGAAAAAGAACATTCACTCTTTGAATTTGGAAAAAGATTATGTGATATGAGGTGAAGAGAGTATGCAAGAAATCAAAAAGGAAAAGAGAAATGAAAAGTTAATTCAAAAACTATTAATTGTATGGGAAAGTTCTGTAAGAGCAACACATCAATTTCTATCAAATGAAGAAATTTTAGAAATTAAAAAATATGTACCTGAAGCATTAAACAGTATATCTCATTTAATTATCGAAACTGATGAAAATAGAAATCCTATTGCATTTATGGGGATTGAAGATAATAAACTTGAAATGTTATTTGTGACTTCTGAATGCAGAGGGAAAGGTATTGGTAAAAACATGCTTTTACACGGAATAGAAATCTATGGTATAAATAATCTTTCCGTGAACGAAGATAATCCTCAAGCAAAGGGCTTTTATGAATACATGGGATTTAAGGTTTACGGAAGAAATGAATTGGATGATCAAGGAAAACCTTATCCAGTTTTATATATGAAATTAGAAAAGTAAATTACAATTTATAGAAGAAATCAACTTTAATTGGTTGATCTTTTTTATATAAAAAAATAAATACATTATCCAATGCATTTACTAGTTAAATAATCAAAAGAAATATTAATTTGTGAATTATGTATATAGTATTATAATCATTTCGTATATAAGATAATAAAATTATAAATTTAGATACTTTCATTTTTAAATCTTGATAGATGAAAACAAAGTTCGCCTATTTTATATTTTTACCAAAAAGTGAAAATAACAATCAAATTGGTGGAGCTGAGGAGAAACAAAAGAACAATTTCTATTGTTATTAAAACACTTGTAATATAAGAATTTATCGTTTTTTATTATCGCTCATAATTATATGTTTTTAAAAAAATCACTAGTAATTATTGTCGTAAAAAAATAATAAATCTTTGCTCAAAATAAAATTACTACCATCTATTGAATAAGAATATCGACCATCCCCTATCCTTATTATAATAGAACTACACTCTAAATCAAAATCTCTTTTAAACTGATCCAATTTTTTACCATACAAAATATATCCTTTCATTGTTTCCTCCTTTCACCTAAAAAATAGCACAAAGAAAGAATGCATGCAAATAGGCATTTTTTTCAATTGTAGATATATATGTATTTAGTTTTTATGATTTGTTCGAAACAATTTTAAAAAATTCATAACTAAAATTACTTAAAAACAAAAAATGCTACCCGAAGGTAATTGTTTTTTTGAATAAAAAAACGGGACTTAAAGTCCCTCAGGCATTAGTGCCTTAACACGGCAACTCAGTAATGAGGTACCGTGCCCGAAAACGAATCTAAAAATCTTTTAACGTTTTCAACACTATTGTATCAAAAATTAATAAAATGTCAATAAAAAATTTTTTTATTTTTTCAAAAAAGTATTGACAACTACCTAGGTAGTATAGTATAATGAATGTGTAATTAAGGAAGGAGGCAATAAATGGAGAAAAAGAAAAAATTGTCTGAGAAGTCGAAATACGATATGAATTTAAGAAAGAAGCTAGAAAAAAAACAATTTAACACAGATTTAAGCAAAACAGATTATGAGGAATTAAATAATTTATTGAATAATTTCGAATTAAGTAAAGCGTTATTTATTAGAATTTCAACAAACAATTTAAAGAAAGGATTGATTAAAATGAGAAAATGTGATGAAATTAGAGACTACCTAAAAGGAAAAGAAATAGAAATTGAATACGATGAGCGCGAAGATTTCGAATTGGGCAATTATTCTGCTCAATCCGAAGAGGATACGATCGAATTAGAAGACGGATATTTGTTTTACATCGTAAATGCGGATGTAACTAAATGCCATATCGACATAGACAAAAGAACCGACCCAAACGACGTAGACGATAAATTTATAGATGACTCGTTTTTTGATGGTTATTTTACTTATAACACGTTATGCAAATTGTTGGATTTAATTAAATAAAAAAAGGCGTTCCTTTTTGGGAACGCTTTTTAATTGCTTTCTAAATTGTCAATTCGAGATTTTAATTCATTGATGGCGTTTACCAATGACGTCTTGTCGGTTGTTTGCAAAGAACTTAATGCGGTTTTCCCTGTATATCCAGTAAGTTCCTTGTACATATTATTAGCGCCTTTACCATTGAATAAATTATTTGAGGCAATGGTATATACATCTGTACCGTCACCGATAGTGTTAATTTTCCAACTGCTATATCGTGTGGCATTAAAGGCAGTTTCTCTGTGAATTATAGACATTTCTTGGTACTGCCCGTTAATCTGCGAACCGCTCGGCATAAATATGATTTGTGCAGGCATAATATTACTTGGATAACTTCTAGCACCATCATAAATAAATAATAAAAATTTTAAATATGCTAAGTTAGTTGGGTAATTTTTCAAATCTGATATTTTTGTTGCTTGAATAAAATAAATGCCTGGCTCTTTCAAATCGTCCAAATCAACAGGGGTTTCAGGAGTTGCGTTTATTACTGTAATACCACTTCCTCCAGTTGCTTGTAGAATACCAGTTAGAGGATCAATTTCTAATCCTTCGCCAACTTTAATTCCACCTAACACCTCAGAACTAGCAATTGGTAATTCATACGAAGCGCCTGGTTCACCTTGTGGACCTGGAGGACCGTCTTTGCCTTGTGGCCCCATAATGTTTCTTGTTTCTGGGTTTTCTAGCCCTTTATCGTTAGTCCACGAAATGTTTCCTTCCAAATCGACATTTGGAATAAACGTTGCACCACTCAATAATTGAGTTGGCCCTGCGTTAATGCCTAACTTTTTTGGAACAGAAACATTTAATTTAATTTCGCTCATATATTCCATCCTCCTTAATCGAAACGTCAAGTTGAGTGGTACTAACTACACCTAGATTTGTAGTTAACTCAAACTCTAAAATATAGTCGCCACTAGATAATTTCCCTGTTTTTTCTGGTGGAATCTCAACTTGAACTGTCGTTTGTTCCTGTGGAATAGTAATGATATTTTCATATATATATTCTCGATCATATACTGTTTTCATTAGTGCCACTTTTAACACATCATCTTTTTGAAACGAATACTCGCCCGCATCAATATTTAATAAGATTGTATCTCCTCTAAAATAATTAAAACCATCCATTTTTAATTACCTCTCTTCCAATATAATTTATCATTTTCAATTAAACCAACAATTTTATAATCTTTGGCCTCTTTGCATTCAAAGATCAATTTCGGTTGATCTTTCAACTGTTCTTCTAGATTCGTAATTTGACCTTGTAATGTTGCCTCATTCGCCTTAAACTGTTCGATTTGAGCATTTTGCTCTTGAATTTCTTTTTCTTTTTCCTCTAATTGTTTTTGCAGTTCTGCTATCATTACCGGATCTTCCTCCTCCTTTTTCGGATAATTGATTGTCCAATTTTCTGCTGTGGCTATCCACATTTTTTGGCCTATTTGCAACCATAAATATCCATCCTGCTCAGCAGTGTTTGTATAATTATAGATTCCCTTTTTTATATACCCTAAAATTTCTCCATTTGGTGTCTTACGACATCTCAATTCATCGGCTATAACTTCTACTTGATTTACGTTTTCGTCTCTAGAAACAGGAGTTCCTACCGTTTTCGGAACATATTTCCAGTTCAAACCACCGTTATTGATTACGTGATACGTTTCATCTAGCCAAAGACAATCTTCTGGTTTTTTTCCATTATTGATTGTCCAAATCTGATTTGAATTTTGATACCACCCATTACCAGTAAATTTACCTTGTCCACATTCAATATGAACATGTGTAGCATATGTTCCTATTTTTCCAAGACCTTTACTGCCTTCTTCATAAAACCGTTCTCCCTGCTTTATTTCTTTACCTACCCATAAGTCAGAGACGTCATTGTCATGAAGCAACATCATACACATATAGTCTTGCGTTCCATCAGAATATAACACTGGGTTCAAAGACTCAATCCACACCTCGTTTGCGTCTAAAGTATATATTCTTTTGACAACACAATCGAACGGAGCGATAAGATAATCAATACCTGTATCGCTTCCTCCGTCATCAATGGCATACGTGCCAGCATGACTACCTGAACCATAACCTTGAGTAATCTTCATGTAAGGCATTGGGTACATCGCTCTTTGCATTATCTTTTCACCACGATTTCTTCCAATTCTTCTTGCTTAGTGATCATTTCAGAGTATGGTTTTAGTTTACCCTCTAATGATTTATAAAGAGTATCTGCTCCAATAAAAGAAAACACTCCTACCCATAACGAATTAAACAAATTCACGTCTGTAAAAGCCAAACAAAAAAGGACTCCTAGTCCCATATTTACAATAAAACTGTATAACCCAATCCACTTGCTTGACTTGAACATCCCTTTTGTTTTTTGGACAAATGCACAAGTAACTACCCCTAGTGCTACTGCGACAATCAAAAGTTGTTGCAACAATTCTATATTTAACATATTTATTCCTCCTTAATTTAAACCAATTTTAGCTAAAACAAAAGCAATAATTGCTCCCACAATGGCTGTTAAAACATAACTCGTAACTTTTTTCCACTTTTCTGAATTTGCGACAATCGTTTCTTGTTCGACTTTCGCGTCTAATTTTTCTAACTTTTTCTCGTTTTCGACCACTTTTTCTTTTAGTGCTAAGATCTCTTTTTCTTGAGCGTTGGTGCTTCTTATAATGGCTTCTTTGAAATTAGAAACGACTGTTTTTAATTCTTCTGAGATGTTTTTCATTTCGTTAATGAAAACACTTAAAGATTTATCCAACTCATAAACTTGATTCTTATCTTTTTCCCTGTATTCCTCTAACAACGCAACTCTTTTTTCTAAACGCTTTATTTCATTTGAATTTACCTCACATTTTTCCATATTTCGACTCCTATTCATATATCGCTGTCACACTGACATTTGTCCAATAAGTGTCATGAACGATTGTTGCTGCGTTTGTGATCGCGTATATTGATAGATTAACCAATTCGTCCACTCCAGAACCCAAAAATGAAACAGATTGATCCCAACGCGTTTGCCTTGCCGTCGCGTTGATGTTATGGTTTTCTTGATTGTAAGCCAAATAAGAACTAAATTCGGCATTATCAATTTGCATGCCAATATTTATGATAAAAAATTTCACTCTTGAAGAAATTTTAATTTTACCACTTTCTAGAAACACCAATTCGTTTTCTTCATCGCTTTGGCTATCAAAAGTAATTGCGCTAGTTGCGTTTGCGTTACAAGTTTGATTTGATCCTTTAGTAAAAATGTTTTTTGTGAATTTATAATTGCCAATCAATTCAATTGCAGAATTAACAGCGTCTACACTTGGGGCGTTTGTTGTTGATGAAGTCGCTAAACTATTTACAACTTCCCCGGTTTCTAACTCTGTTGATTTAACGGCCTTGATAATATAATTAACTCCTATTGATGGTTGAGTTACATTAAACGGTTGGCTTCCTCCTTCATAAGCAACTAATAAATCGTTATACTCAGGAGATGCGTCAACACTCGTTCCTGCCATACCTCCATATCTACCGTTTGCACCTTCGCCAGTATATCTTACTTTATGACTATGGTTTGCCACCTCTTCAACTGTTTGCTCATGTTCAAACTCCCCGACAACATCGCCTAATGTTATCGTAACCTCTTTTTCATTTTTATCAGTATAAGTGCCTACACCGATGGCAACCAAGCCAGCTCTATTTGGTGTTCTGAAACTATTTGATGGTGTATCTTCTTTATTGAATCTATCACCACAAAATGTATATAAATCAGGATAATCCGCTTTTAAGTATTCATGATCAGTCCATAGCCAAGTACCATCCGTTGGCAAAGTATCACTATGCCACTCGATCACGGTTCCGATGGGTATGCCAGATCCTTTACTACTTCCACCACCTGTAGAAATACGTTCTGCTCCATAGTCCATATATGTATTGCCCGTTTCTTTTACATATAAAAGTTGGCCATCTTGAATTTGAACATTTTGTGCTTCTTCTTCTGTTGCTACTCTTTTAAAAAAAACTTTTGCCCTAAATAAATTCCTCCCATTCTTCGTCACTTGTTTCATTCCAATTGATATTACTTTGAATATTCCACAAGTCGCCTTCATAATTCAAATTATTTTCTAATAAGGTTAAATTGTTAATCCATCGGTTTATATCTGAATAATCAAATGATTTTAACGGGTGATCAAATTCGTTTTTCAACCAAATTTTATCAGGAATATATCCATTTGGTCGAAAAAAATAAAAGCTCATCGCGGAAATAGCTTTTTCAATATGATCAACCAACTGGATATAGACGAAATCATTTAATGACCATGTATGTTTTTCATACACTGGTAATTCAGCAGTAATATCTCTAATTTGTTGGTTTAAAGTATCTATCTTGTTTTCGATAGTATTCAAATCTTGATAGCTCAAATAATTTGTTTCGTTATACTCTCTAATCATTCAGAGTTACTCCTTTCAAACTTCCAGATAATCCTCCATCGAACTTCAACGTTTGTTCAGTAATTATAATATTACTAAAACCATATCTGGTCTCTAATTGTATTATATCTGTAATTTGTAGCGAAGGATCTCCGTTATACTCAATGTCGGCCACATAAAGACCATAGTAATCAAAAATAAATTTTGCAACTCTATTCATATCTGTTAAAGTTCTAATATACGGATTGCTAATAGAGATACTATCACCTTCAGCGACTAAAGGATTACTTATAACCGTTTTTGTAGTCGTTTCTTCATATGTATAACCTTTTACAACCAATTCTATACTATCTTTCGTTGAAGAAAAGTATGTAAATTTCAATCTATAGTAATTTTTTTCAATCAACGACAAATTACTTTCTGATATAACTGCTCCATCAATAGAAATTTGTAAGCTATTAAAATCGGTAGGTCTAGAATACGAGATATCAACATTATATTCATATCTGTATTCTTCTCCACTAGAAGTATATACAGTTACTTTTTTCCCTGATATAGTATCTTTAAAAACTTCTTCTTGTTCTGTTTTTTTGTTAGACATTGTTGTATTTTCAAAGACTACTTCCTTAACTAGATTTCTATTTGTCATCTTAGGATAATTCTTTTGACAGTTTAAATATAGTGTATCATATACTTCGGTTACAATATAATTTACAGAAACTGGCCCTTGAACCAAATTAGGAGTATACTTTCTTTCTGGATAAACCATAGAATTACAAAAAATTGCCAATGACTGAATTTGCTCTGTATTGTTTTTAAAATTAGAATAACTATTATTAACCGTTCCATCGTATAATAAATTACATTTTGATTGTGCAAAAGACAATGACATTCTAGTCAAATCTTGCAACAAATCTTTAGCGTCATAGTTTCCGTTGTTAACTACTGTATATTGGCTACTATTTAATGGGCCATCGGCTTTTAATCCAACAGTAGAATCGTTGCTGGTATAACTCGAGTAATTAAAAACTCCAAGCGGAACAAATTCATCGGCACAGTTTTTGAGCGAAATATAAGGTAAAAATTTTGTATTTTTATCTAACAATTTCAACAATGAATTTGGATTTATTTCATCAAACATACCATCGTAGTTGTTAAGATTCATTGAAAATGTGTTGTTTGGCATTTCTAAAGAAATGTTATCAACTTGTTCTGTTACAGAAAAATCTATAAGTCTTCGTCCTTCGTACAAGTAGGTAAAACCATTATCTATTTTATATATTTTTATTCTGTGGTCGTTACTCCATGACAATACATCGATTGTCATTTCTGCAATGTAATCATAGCCGTCACGAATATCTTCAAATTGAATATTACAGATAGTTTCCGTATTGTTTCTTACTTTGATAGTTTCATCGTAATAATCTTCCAAACCATATTTTACATGTTTTATTACTACGTCAAAATTTTGGGCATATCCATCTTGAAAATAAATAGTACACCCAAAAACACCATTATTACTAAAAATACCAATATCGTCACTTGCTGTTAATTTTTGTTTTATAACAACACTATCCGTATCAAATGCTCCTATGTATCCTGCGTTTGGATTGACGAACGGAACGAATTTATAATTCAAATTCCCAACGACTGTTGCGTTTCTTCCATTAACAATATCTTCTATTTCGTTGCTTTCGGTTTGGAACAAATAATGTGAAACCAAGTTTTCTGTCATAACAATACCCGCACGTAGATATTCTTGATATATCATATTTGCAACTCCATAATATCGAGAATCGACAACATCATATACTGCCAACTCACTTATATTGAAATTGTTTGATACATCATTACCAAAAGTGATATTATTGATATTCCCTGTATAATTACCGTTAACACAAACTGGTTGATTGACTCCTCCAACATTAACAGTAAAAATACTGTTTTCTGTTGTAGGATAGACACTAGCATACGCTCTATATCTAGTATTTAATTTTAAAATTTGAGGTTCGCCGTTTTGCATTTCATCTTCGCCATTAACAGTTGATTTGCTATATAAAGATCCATCCGTATTCATTCCTACTTCAAATGAATAATTATCTCCACTAGCCGTAAAAAGAACGGACTGCTTGTAATCTGTAAACTCGATATCAAAAAGTAAGATCAACCCATCTTTTATATCAAGACTATATGAAATTTCCAAATGATTATTTCCAAAAACAAGAGCATAATTGTTATTTCTTGTTGGATCGTTTGGCAAAATAAAAGAACCATCTAATAAAAAACGTTGCGGTTCCAAAGTGGCATAATTTATAAAACACGGATCAGAAGAAAACACACTATCAGAATTAGTGATACTTGTTTCCTTTTCTCCAGTAATACCGACCAAGTTATTTCTGACATTGATTTCACTACCTCTATATAATGCTTTTACGCAACCTTTGATTTCACGATTTCTTGCTTTTATTGACTCTTTAAACTCTTTGCTTATATCGATCATATTACACCTCAATAAAATTCATGGTAACATCTGTTCTTAACACAATCTTATAAGTAACAGGATCCATCTTCTTAGATTTACCATCTAAAGGACCACCATAAACTTCTTTTATTACTCGATTACCATAATTGTCTGTAAACTTTAATTGAAACGAATTTTGATCATACAACATTTGTAACAATGCCATTTCTTCATCGTTTAGCGCATTCCAACCGCATACAACCTTTGCACGGTTTCTTCTTACTATGTCTCGGTGTAGGTATCCTAATGAATCAATAAAACTATTCTCTAAATGCGTGTAAGTTGGAGAATAATTTTCAGGAGAAGGAGTTGGTAAATTAAACCATCCTCCTCCAATATTTGCTTCTAATAATGCCCTATTATACCCTCCTTATAACTGTTGATTTTCCAAGTCGATGACCTTCTTCTTCAAAATCTGGATACGTTGCTCTAGCAAATTCACGACCATTTATTTCTAAAATAATATCACCAGTATCACGACTTTCCGTTTGAATATATGGCAAAATATCCATCATAGCGTCAGTAAAAGTTTGACGCATAATATTTTGAGGAGAAACAATTTCAGGGTTACTAGAGGCACCCGGGTACTCTCCAAATTGTCCGAATGTAGGTTTATAAGCAACCGTTCCCGAAGCAAAACGTGCTCCACCACCACCGCCACCAAATGAGCCACCAACAAATGTTTGTAATTTTCTCGTAAAAAGTCCAAGCCAATTATCAATCCTTTTTGTGCTTATTTCTGATGGAGTTATATCCATCTCAGCTTCGATCTGTGTTCTAAATTTTTTCCCGCTTACACTTTCAATTCTGCTTACCATATCATCAATTTTATCCTTTTGTTCCTGAGTATAACGAGTTCCATCTTTCAAGTCATCTAAATAGTGATTGTATTCTTCTGCAGCTCTATCAGAAAGCCAATTTATTCTTTCTTGATTATCACCGGCTTCTTCCATTTGCGATAATATACTATCAAATGTTTTTTCTCTTATCGACATTCTTTCCTCATCCTGTTTGTTAATTTGATCCAATAATTCCTTATATTCTTTTATTTGTGATACTAATTTGGCAATGCCGAGTGCCTCAATAAGTAACAAAGCAGTTACTATTCCATACAATCCATAACTTCCGCCTGATACACCTAAAAGACTTGCAATTGATCCTATTGCACTTCCTACTTTCCAACCAACAAACACGGTAGCTCCTAAACCAGCAATAGTTAATAATACCTCTTTATTTTCTACACACCAATTCCATAAATCTTTCAATTTAAGGGCTACATCTTCTATCCATTGTTTCACATTTGGATCTAATTCAATGTTTGCAAGATCAGAAAACGGATTATCTACTTTTTCATCAGCGAAACCTCCTAAATTGTCCATTGATAAGTTAGTGATTTCATCTAATGACGTAAGTTGTTTATTTAATTCTTTTGTCGCTTGAGTCGTTCCTTTAATACTTTTAGTTGCCTTATTACTAGCTCTAGCAATATAGTCAATACCAGTAAATGCTTTGACAAAAACATTTACATAACCGATCAACTTCGAAATTAGGTTAGTAATAAATGTCAATACTGGCTCTAACATAGCACCGAAGCTTACCCAGTTGTTCGTTATTTTATTACTTAACTCTGTGTCATAACTTAAATAAGAACTTGCAGCTCTAGAAACAACTCTCCAAATGGACTGTATTCCAAACAAAGATAGTGCAAACCTTTTTACACTCGCTATGGATCTATCAAAACCATTTCTAATTCCTTCAGTCATATTTTGGAAAACGTTTTTTGTATCATTGGCAGACTTTTTAATATCTTTAATAGAAGACGATGCCTTTTTTATATATGTTTTATCTCCTACTTGGAATGGTTTCCCTTCGGGAATTTTTCCTATACTAGACCATGTATTGATGTATTCTTTGGTTTCATTTGCCACTTTTTTAGTTTCTTCTTTTGTTTTTGCTGTACTAGAATAAATTTTATTATATGCCTCTTGAACCTTTTGTAATGCAGTAGATAATTGGTCCATACGCTGACTTTCTTTTAAATACGTATCATCTGCGCCAGCATTATTGTAAATTTTAACTCCAGTATCGGTAGTCCATTGTCCACCTGTCGGCATTTTATACAAAACGTCTCTCTGTTCATCAATTTTTTTCTTTAAAAAAGAAAAGCTTTTTTGAAATCCAGAAGTATCTATTTTAGGTTTTATGACTGTAGAATCCTCTACCTCTTCTTTAACTCCCTTTACAATATTTTTTACCTTATTAGCAGAGCTCTTCAATTTGGAGGTCAAATATTCTAATTCTATGCCATATTTCTCATTCCTATATTATCCCTCTCTTCTTTGCCTTTTCTATTAAAAAATCAGGCATTTTATATCTTTTTTTAGGCGGATACAGCTCAGGGCTTGCCTCTTCTGGAGTTTTAGGAAACTTATCACTAAATACTCTCCCTATTAACACTGCATGCTTCCACAATTCGTAAGCCAATCCTTTGTTATAATTTTCTATGGTATTGATTAGTTCAAAAAGTGTCATATCATACATGTTTTCATACAACAAACCTCTTTGCAACCCCAACTTATATAGTTGCTCTATAAAACTTCTAACGCCTCGTTCACTTTCGATAATATCTTCTCTTGAGCATGTTGTTTCATCTCTTTGGTCTGTTCTACATGCTCTTTTTTCAAAAAACCCGAAATTACAAGCACCTCATAAATAATGTTGTTAATGATTTCATCTAGAGAATATTTTTCCAATAAGTTATCCATTAAAGTAGTTGCTTCGTCTTTAGAAAATGTTTTGTTCGTTCCGCGAACACAATACATTAACAAAGTAGTAACAGATTTAATAGAATAATCCTCAATAAAATCTAGTAACTTTGTATGATTTTTTTCCTCTAATTCAATAGCGTTACTTGTCGTTAATCTTAATTGATAACTTTTTTCAGCTATATCTAATTCATAATATTTCATATTTCTTCTCCTTCATAATAAAAAAGGGGCATAGTTGCCTATGACCCTATTGGTATTGTTTTTTCTGGTTCTCCAATTGGATTTAACGTCATGCTAAATCCTAGCAAATCGCCAGTACTTCCACCTTTGATCATAGTAGTAACTTTACTTTTAAATGAAATTGTAATTCCGTTTGAGTAAGTTAACTTCCAAAATACTGGTGTATCGTCATCTTCTAAATCACTGGCTAATTTAATGTTAGATTCAGCAGTCGGATCTTCCATGTTAAATTCAAAAGTATATTTTTGTACATCTTGTAAACCTGGAATGGAAGTTTTATATTTTTTGTTATCCATGGTTGTGGTTTCTATGTCCTCTGGTTCACTTCCGATGTCCGGAACCTGTGTGATTCCCTTTATTTGAGTATATTGTCCATCTGACGTTGAGCTATATTCTAGTTTAGTACCAGAAAATGAATGATAATTTAATTGTTCTTCCCTATTTGATTCCTCCTTAAACAATAAAAGTATTATTTATTTGATTGTAAATTCCATAACCTGTAACACGAATCTTTCTAACACCATTATCTACAGAAACATCGTTATAACTGGTTTTGAAATTTATTTCCTTTAATTTTTTTTGAATATCGTATCTTGCTTTATCAATAATAGATAAAGTATTCTCCTCTGATAATTCTTTTCTTTTTACATATCCAATAATGCTAACTCGCATTGTGTAATTTTTATCAAGATCACTGTCTTGGTAATCTTCTTGTGTCGTAAAACTAAAGTAAGTTGTTTCTTCCTCAAGGATATCATCTGGCATTTCAGGGGTAACTTCGATATTCTCGATTTCTTCTAATTTTCCTTGAATAAATTCTCTCATTTTATTACCTCCTTTAACGCCTTACCTGTATTTTTTTTATAGTTGTTGATATTTTTATTTAGTGCTGGACGAAAATGTGGTTTAGCTGGTTGAGCGTAAGCGACATAGAACTCATTACCGTTTATTACTATTTTTCTCCCTATTGCACGATTTACAGATTTAACAGGCACAAACCAATACTGATACCCACTTTCGATAAACGTTTTAGTATGTCCAATATGTGGCTCTAAAGCATAAATACCTGTACCATTTTCTATCATGCGTCCAACAGCATATCCATCGCTAGTCAAATCAGTATATACCGAAGTTTTTATGCTATCACTGTTCACTTCTGTGTCGCTTATTTTTATACTAGAGATATACTCACCACTTTTAGCAGGTGCATATTGTATAACATCCTCCCATATTTGTTTAGCTGTCTCTCGTTGAGATTCAACTAGTTGCTTTGGTAAGGTGTCAATTATTTTCGACACATCTATAACCATCTTTTCAAATGATTTCATATTCGCTCGATATCCACTCTGCTATCTGTAACGGAAATGATTTTATAAATCACTCCATTAACAAATATAAAATACTTGCTAACATTATCTTTTTTGTTATTAACTTTGGTTAATAAAAATTTTTCTAAATCTTTTAGTGGACTCGAAATGCGTTTTACATTAACCAAATTTGATCCATAAATACTCGCTGACACCTCATCGTTTAAATATTGCGACTGTACCTTATATTTTTGAATAAGAGTATATTCAGCAACAACTCTCGCGCCATTAGGATCTTTGGAATAATTGGCCTTTTTTAATTCTACGGTTTCTAAATATCTAAGTAACCTAAAAGATCACTCGCTTCCCATTTTTGATAATATTATTTCGCATTTTTTCTATGTTATCTTCAAAAGAAATACTATGACCACTTTCAGAAATGGAACTGGAACCTTCAGCACCTCTTCGTAAATACTCAGCAATAACACATTGACTGATCTCTGGTTCTAAAGCAGATAAACTCTTTCTATTAGAAATAGATAAAGCCACGCTAGATACGTTATCAATAATTTCTCGCAAAGTATCAACATCGTCTCGATAATTGTCGGCTAAATTACGAGTTACATTGTCTAAAATCTTTCTTTTGATTTCATCTTCTGTCATACAACACCTACTTTCTTACTAACAAAAGAAAGGATTACTATTAGTAATCCCTATTTCTTGTTAGTTTTTTTAGTCGAAACAACTTTCTCTACTATTTCTTGATAAGCATTGCTTTTGATCATTTGCTTTAAAGTGAATTGATTGGTTACAAATAAGATCGCACCAGTCTCAATACATTTAAATTTTTTCATAGTTTGTTCTTCCTTTCGTCTTTATTAAGCATCGGCTCTAGTATAGTATGTCTCAGTACTGTCAAACTCCGCGCTAGATGGAACTTGTGTATATACACCAAAATCATAAGTGTAATAAGTAGTTCCTGAAGCAAATTCTTCGATTTCCGCTTTGGTGTAAACATAATCACAGTCATACAAAATAACTTCTGGAACTAATGCTTGACCGCCTGAGTATGCAAATAATTCAAGTGCAATAGCGTCGTCAAATGGAATTTTTTCAGCATCATATTCGCTTAAATAATTTGGCAATGCAATTGCTTCTTCTTTTAACATAACCATGGCTGGTACATCGCTAGGCATACGGTTTGATTCATATGTGATCACTGACTGATACATACCAATTGCTCCATTTGATGGTACAGTTCCGTTAGGTAGACTATCTAAATAATCTTTCAATTCAGTTTTGTAAGTAGTGTTAACTACTAATGCTAACAAATCTTCATCTACGCCATCAATGAAATCGTTATTGGTCACTTTGGCTGTACTGATCAATCTGTCAACAATCTTTTTAACTGTATCTCCAGATCCTCTAGCAACTTGAATACCTGCATCACGTGCAATTCGAAAGAATTTTCTATCATAATAAGTTTTGATGACATCTTTGGCGTTTTTACTTCTCTTTTGTGCCATACCATCAATACCATATAGTTTTAGATCCTTTTCTTGTAATTCTTCGATGATTTCTTTGTCATCATCAATATTTACAGTTACAGGTTTAGCTTTTACTTGGTTTCCTTTGCCTTGTGCTCTAGCCGTTCCCTTGTCTTGTAACTTAGCATTAGCAAATCTTTTATATTCTACACTACCAGTAGTAGGATCCCCGCTACCATTCTTCGCTTTCAATGCCTCGCTAACACATCCTGATTGAATATTTTCAATCACTCCGTCTAATGTTTCTGCTAAATTATCCATAACATCTGGTGTTAGATAATCAGCAATGTTTAATGAACTTTGTCTTGCCCTATCAATCATCTCCTTTTATTTTTGGCAATTAAATACTTGTTCTTGATACTCGGTTTTTTGCACGAGTATTGTTCATTACATTTTTAGGACTTGGTTCTTTTAATCGCTCGTTAACTCTTTTTTCTACTGCCTTATCAAAACTTGTTTTAATTGTTTTTAAAGAATTATTTAAGTCTTCGGCTGTAATAGATCTAAAGTTAATCAAGTCAACTAAAGAAACGTCCAATTCTGTTTCTTGTGCAATCTTAACTGCTTGCTCTTTCAATTCATAAGCATTCAACTTAGCGATTGCTTCTTCTTTTTCTTTTCGATCTTTTTCGGCTTGATATTTTAGCTTTTCTTCCGCCTTCATATTAGCCATCTTTTCTGCTTCTGTTCTTTGCTCTTCTTGTTCTTTTAACAATTCTTCTCGAATCTTTTGCTTTTCAGAAGCCACTATCTTGTTCAATTCGTCACGAGTAAAAGTTTTTTCTTCTTTCTTCGTTTCTGTTTGAACATTTTCTGCTGTTGCGGTAGCAGTTACCATACTTTCGTTATTTTCCATAACTTTCCTCCTTAACTTTTACGGTGTTATAACCAAACATTCAATCCGTTACGGTGGATTAGACCAAAATAAAAGAACGATTTCTCGCTCTGGTGCTATTTATAAGCACTGTACCAATAGCATACCGTTGACTGGTCGAATGGGGAGTTCCACTCGATTCCCATAGGATTCTATACTTAAAGCTCCACCTAACTTGCCTTTATATGTACACTTGGCGTTCTATCGTCATAGAACAGTTTAAGGTACCTATCCGGGCGTATATGCTATCAGTACACTACCTATAAAAGTAGTGTAAACAAAAAGATACTACTTATTTTTAGTATCTTTCTTTGCTTTTTCATCTATAAACTTTCTAAACTCCTCGATATTTTTTTTATCTTTTTCAGTGAAAGGAACTTTAATTTTCAGCGGTTTAACATCCTGATATTCTGTCCATCGCGGATCTTGAAATAGTTCTTTTTCTTTCATTCTAACTCCTCTATCAGAAAATAATGTTTATCGCCTTTGGTATAATAATCTCTTGTAATAAACTTCATACCATATTGATATAGAACTTCTGCCTCATTTGACATTTGATTATATTCTAACATGTTTCTAGCTTTTTTGCTACCTTTTACATAAAAGAAAACATTTGCTTTGGAATTATATCCTGGTTTTAAAGAATACGCTTCAAAAGATTTTGCCTCATATACTTCTCCGACTGGATGTTGTGAAATAACAGTCTGTAATGCATGATTATCTACCTGCAAAACTCTTGTGATAAATTCATCATTTTTGGAATTGTAGAAAGGTTGCTTATTTAGCGCTGTATATAAGTTTTTAACTAATCTTCTTTCTTTTCGATTTAATCTTTCTCCTCTATACATTTTTCTATTGATATCATAGAAATCGGCACTCTCCCATTTATTAATAGCGCTTTTTTCATTCCAATTCATAAGACTTTTATTTAACTTATCCCTAGTCATATCTAATTGATATGTTACTGTGCTTCTACACCAGTGAAAGTGATTGTTGATTGGTGGTAAATTCGCGCCTGCAACAAGACCAAATATTTTATAATTTACAATTCGTCCATCATCGTAACTATATCGTTGAAAAGTGTTCCAATCGTTCACAGAAAAAACTTGCTCGTCAAGCGATCTGCACATTTCCGTAGTTCTCTGATCTATTTCTGCTATAAATCTTACCTTGGCATTTTTGTCAACTTTTTTATAACCTTCCACCAAAGCATTGTTTACTAATGATGTTACTTGTAGTTCTAAATCCCCACTAATTTTATCACCGTTAATATTCAAGTAACGTTTCCTTTGAGCATTTAAAATTGAGTCGTATATTGTTTTGTCGACAACCGGTTTACGGTCTTGTTGAATATCTATAACTGCTTGGCGATAAATTTGATCAGCATTGCTTAACATTGTAGCTTCAACATAATCATTCCAAATGTATCCCTTAGGATTAGGAAGTGCAAGCAACGATAACAACAAATAGTTAGGTAATCTACTAGGTTTCGATCTGTCGTTAGTTGCTCGATACACTTCTTCCTGCCCTTGTGCATATTTTGTATTTGCTACCTCATTAAACAATTTGTTTTCGTACTTATCTAGTTTAGAATGGTTTTTCACATAGGTTTTGTAAATCAATAAGTGTAATATTTCAAAATTTTTTACTCTACTCCTATTATGAATAGAATTTGCTAAATACTTGAAATATCCACTTAACAATCCGTCATCAGACCATTCTTCAATCAATAAATCGATTTTTTTCTTTTGTTCTGATGCGGCATATTGAAAAATATTATCTTTGTTTATATCCAGCGAATCAAAAATTGCTTGAATATCATTTTTTAACCGTTGATTTAGTTTTATATATTTCGTTTTAAACTGTTTTAGTAACTTGTCAGTGTCATTCCATCTCGTTTGTAGTATCTGCTCTCTCGTCATCTACTTCTTCCTCTTTTTCAGCATTTGTATTATCTCCAAACTTTTGAGTTCTTTCCAAGTTTTTATTAAAATTCTCGTCTGTTTCCTCGTCTCTTAACGCTATTTCACTTTCGCTGTCCAGCTCGTACGGCAAATGATCAATCACTGTTTTATCGCTTAATAGGCCACGTAGTTTTAACCAGCCATCAATAATTTCTTGATTATTCTGTGGCAAATTACGAGTTAGGATAATTTCAATATCTCTAAAATCATACTTAGTATTCTTTTTAGTATTTATTCTATCTACAATATTTTCCCACATTCTTAACAATTCTTTTTTGAACAATTTATCTGCTTGAATCAATACTTGCTCTAAAGGGAAAAATTTCTTTTCTAAGGCGCTTGAATTATCGGCATTAGTAAAACCTTGATCTGTTACGTTTGGTACCCCAGAAATCATAAGAGCCATATCTAAACACGTCTTTTTGTGATTTTCGCTGGCTGTATCATTGACATTCTTGATTATCCAGTCTATATCGCCATCACTTTTATCAGGTGTATAAAACACCTTTGCATTTAATATTAAATTATCTTCTTCTATTCTAGCGGGATTTTGAATCATTTTTACATTTCCAAATTCGTCAACAACAATATTTCCGTTTTCGTCTCTTTCTTCTATCATCACTTCATTTTGAGGTTTATAACCGATTACTTTTAATTTTGCATCGTCGTTGTATTGAAAAGTATTAGCGTTATTTCGAATAACTTGTTCGTACTTATCTATCAAAGTAATAACATTTTCAAATATTCCTATGTTATCAGGGTTTTCAACTACTAAAGCAGGAATAAGCAACCATTTAACATCTTGCCTTTCGTCCTCTAATTCCTTAAAATTTTCCGATTGTAGTTTTTCATTAACATAGTATCTTTTAAAATCTTCAGTAATCAATTCAACTTTATTCACAGCATTTCCGTTTGCATCAGTTTCTTCCCAACTTCTTAATACTCCAATCAATTGTCTTGGAGTTGAATAATCCCAAATACCAATCGTGTTCAATGCACTAGTATGTGCATATACGATCTCGTTGTCACTATTTTCATAAAGCAAACCATATCCTGCTCGCATTATTAAGTAATCCTTGGCTACATCATAAAAAAAACTAGAATTATCATTGTAGTCTTTAATATAATCTAAAATCACTTGAAATGAATCGGCGTCGTTATTTTCTCCAAATATTTTATCAAAAAATTTTTGTATAATATTTCTTTTTATCTCGTTTTCTTCTTTCTTTACTTTATAAACAGGATCTTTACCTGCAAAATAACCGCAGGCAATATTGGAAATGTAATATTCAAGAGCGATTTTAACGTCACTTAAATCTTTTTTTCTAGTATATCTGTTATATAATTCTTTTCGCTCATTCCATTCTTTTTCTGCTTCATTCAATAATTGAGAAATATTTTCTTCTTTTTCTATATATTCTTTTGTATATTGTAACCTACTATTCTCCTCCTTAAATTATTTTGGTGTATCCAAAACTCATGGTATTAGGATTGCTATTTTCGTAAACGCCTGTTGTACAATCGGGTGCATCATCATGTTCATTTTTTCCTTCACGTTGATATTTTTTCATCGACTTTGCATATTCAGGCCATCTCGTTTCCCAATCAATGGGGAAAAAAACATTGTTCATAACTCCTGTACTGTTGGACAAGATTCTAGCTTGTTTATTTTCCGATTGATGAAACCAATCTATTTTTGTATGATGATTCTTCCTTTCTTTCAACTCTCTGGTAACATTCCTAGCAAATCCACGACCGCCGTTATTAGATTCAATTTTTGCGTAACCAACACGATCTTTAGTTAACATATCAGCAACCGCTGGTTCTGTAATTTCCATTGGGTCCTTTGTAAAAATAATATCTATAACGTATTTTTGATTATTAAAGGAAACTCCATAATTCATTGAACATAAATAATCATCTCCTTCATCAGCCGTATCTGTATAGTTCATTATATATTTAAAAGGTGGAACTTTCTCATACTGATATGTCATAAATTTACTGTACAAACGTCCTTTTACGTCAATTGGCTCTTGTTGATAATTGGCTTCAACAATATCCTTATTCATATTTTTTATTTTGATGTCATAATCTTTGCGTGATAAAATTTCTTCACATAACATAGTTCCGTCTTCTTGTAACGCTTTATGTTTAATTATCCTGACTAAATCACCAAATTCTTCTATAATTTTTCCTGCCAAATCGTTTGTAGCCCATCGAGTCATAAAAACAATAACTTTCCAATTTCCTTCCAGACGAGAAAGCATAGTGTTATTAAACCAATCCCAAATTTTCTCTAATGTTCGCTCGTTGTATACTTCTTCAGCACTTTTAATAACATCATCAATTATCAATATATTAGCACCAAATCCAGTAGCCGTTCCTCCCGGAGATGTAGCCAAATAATTTTTTTGTTTACTTCCTCTTAATGCCCATAAGTTAGCGCTTGCCTCTCCATACTTGATCATAGTTTCAGGAAATATATCGTTATACACCAATCTAGTTTTATCAATCTTTATTTCGGATATCGTATCTCTAACTTGCCTTGCAAACATAGTAGACAAGATTTCATTATATGATCCCGTCATAATCTTTAATTCTTTATTTTTTCCAAATAACCATTCACAAGTATTTTTACTAGTAAAACTCTTCCCGTGACGTGGTGGCTCATTTAAAATTAAAAATTTATGATTCATATCATTTTCAATAAAATCTTGTATTTCTTCACATATATTTTTTAGATATATCCTGTCATCTTTATAAAAAGTAGGATATCTTAATCGGCAATAGTCATATAAATTTCTTCGTGCTAATTCTTTTTTTGCTTCAATCTGTATATATTTAGGTATTTTACTTTCCATTAGCCAATCTTCTCAATTCTTCCTCATTCAAATTAGCATATGGATTAGATATGTTCCCGCTATGACTAAATTCTTGTTTGTCTTCCCAACCGAAGTTATTTTTCAAATTAAAAATAACACCTGTTGCATTAGGAAAAAATAATCTTTCTTCTGCGAATTTTTCGACTCTATTGCGGGCTTTTTTTATCGTGAGGAAAAATTTATCATCTTTGGAATAATTTAATAACGATTTTCTGTCCATATCCAAAGCCAACGCTAAACCACTCATTGTATATGGCATATGTTTTTCGTCGCACGCTTTAAAATAGGAATCAATTTTTTGTTGCATTATATCAACCTCAGTATATTTTTTAGGTCTCCCACGTTTCGCCATTGATAATCACCTCATCAATACATATAAAAAAATAGGAACAATCAATATTAAAGAATAAATATTTTTTCTTTCGCCATTCTGAACATATTCATATATTCCAGACAGCAATAGCAAAACAAAAAACATAACACTATATGCCTTTAATACAATCATTTTATTTCCTTCTTTCTTTTAAATGGTTGCAGGGGACGGAATCGAACCGTCGATCTCCAGCTTAGGGGACTGGAAAGTTACCACTACTCCACCCTGCGATATTGGTTGGGGAAACAGGACTTGAACCTGTAACTTTTCGGATATAAGCCGAATGCTCTAACCTTTGAACTATTCCCCAATATAAAAAAGAATTATTTCTAGTTCTTGGTTTTACCTATATAAGCTAAAATAATTATTGCCGTACAAATCATGAATGTAATTACTGTCGCGGTATTCATTTCATTGCCTCCTTTTTCTTATTGCTACTACGATTACTACCACCGTTAACATTATCAACGCAATCTCTGGTAATCCTATCATATTCATCACACATCCTTCTGTGTTTGCAACCCCTGCAGTTTTGCTTCATGCAAAAAGAGAAGTCGTATTTTTCTTCTCTCTTACCCTTTTTCATTCTTAATTTTTTTCACTTTCTGCCAATGCTCTTCTGTTGGCGGTTTTCTTGTTCTATTTAATTCCAGCAACAAATTATTTAATTCGTTGTATTTTCTTAAATCTGTTTCTTCAAATGAGTGTATATATCTTTGACCTTGATCGCTCAATATGGCACCATTATTTAGTTTATAATTTGGATCCGTATCACTATAATCGCCATAAACTTTCTTTAATATGTGATGATATGAATATGGGTTCTTCTTCGATGTTTGAAAACCTAACCAATCTACTCCCTTTGGCTTGTATATTTTAATCATTCTCTTTAAGATGGGTTTCATAATATCACCCTTTCACTATATCTTATGATTAAACACACAAAAAGACGTCTATTGACGTCCATGTATAAAGGGGTTAGTGGATTTTTTAATTTTCCACGATATCATTTTAACACGTTTAGGGTGGGCATAGGTGGGCAACTTTAATAAATATCTCTCTTTTTTTTGTAAAGACGATATATTTTTCTGCAGTGATCTTTGTTATATCCCGATTTTTGTGCAATCTCTTCCCACATTAACGGTCTCATTTTTTTAGTCTTAGAATCTTCAATCATAGTATTTTCTTTTAATTGAATAATTACCTGTTCTGTTTCTCCATATTTTCCTAATATTTCTAATTCCCTATCAATCCAGTTGATAAGATTCTCTTTTCTCTTTTGAATATAGTCAAGTGTAGCATTTAATTTTTTTTCATCCTCTAGTTCAACATATTTTGCTAGTCTATCCTCTCTTTTTCCACCATCTACCCTCTCGAATCTTATATCTGTTGATTTTGGCAATATCAGCGATAATAGTTTTTCCTTTTCTTTTAAATAATAATTATATTCGTTATCCAATTCTTCTAATTTTTTATTTGCTTCTTTTAGTGTCACTGCTTACCTCCCTTTTTATTCAACCGATTAACCCTTAATTTCTTCTAAATATGTTATCCAAAACACTGCTTCTTCTAATTTTTGAATAGCGTATTCTTTTTCTTTACTATCTACTACAAAATTATTTATGTAATCTACAATTCTGCTTAAATTCTCCGTTATCTCAGATAATTCAATCATTATTTATTGTCCTTTAATCTGTTTACTTCTCTTACTAGTTCGTTGATTTTTCCTTGAATAACTCTAATATCAAGTAAAACGCTTTCTTGAAAGTTGTGACTTAAATATTCTAACGTTTCATCTATTTCTTCTATTTCTTTCTCTTCTGTCGGTTCTATCAATTCAAATTTTTTCTTTAATACTTCATAATTTAGAAATCTGTTTTGATATTTTGAACCTAATATTCCGTCCTCGTTACATCTGTGAAACTGATTTTCTCCAAAATAAATATAATAATCGTAATCTCTATCATCAAAATACTGTTTTTCATGTTCAGTTTTTAATATAGTTTTTGGTTTCAATTCTCCATCTCGTGCCATTACCAATAATGTGATTCCATCTACTTTCATTTTTCCACCTTATCCCTTTCATAAATCCTCTTTATATCTGCTAAAATATCGTCTATGCAGTATGGCATTTCGGCACTTTCTATAATACAATCAAGCATCATTTCTATTCCCGTGATGAAAGTGCTCCACTTAATCCCTTTATCTGCTCTTAAGCTTGTTTGACCGTTTTCTTCTTCGGTTATTACTATTTGTTTCATCTTTACACCTCAAACCAATTTCCTTGACTATCTTGTAAGCACCTAGCACCACAATGCTTACATATACCATAGTTACTGCACCCGTCATTACCTATAACATCGCAACTATGCCACTTTAAATATTTATCTAAAAAATTACCAATTTTAAATACTATTTTTTTCATTCGTTTATGTCCTTTCAAACGTCTCATATTCTATTTTTCTTCCACAAGTCGGGCAATAATTTAAATCATATGCTTTGCTTGTATATTCCCCTTTTTGTTTACCTTTGATTTTTCTTTGACCTTTAAACCATCTTTATTCACTTGTTTTTGCAAACAATTTAGTATCACATACTTCTGATTTTAAGGTTCTCATATATTCAATAAATTCACATGTCTTGCATTTTTTCATTTTGTACCTATTATTTCTTTATATTTTGATAAAACATCAGAAACTCTAACTACAGTAAATATGTCTAATTCACTTACTAACATATCTTCTAACCACTCTATAAACTCTTTTTGTTGAGATTTTATTTGACGGTTATTTGATAGCTCTTTCTTTAATTCTTGATTTTCTCTTTCTTTTTTTATTAGTAGTCTAATAAATTGAATTCTGCCGCAATCCTTAGTTTTTTCGTATAACTCATCAAATAGCAATTCATTTTCGTCTAACATTTATTCCACCTCTTTTAAAATATCTACATCGTTTTTTATATCTATCAACTCATCTATAATATTTTTTGGTAGTACTTTATAATGATTGTAATAATCTAATAAGTGAGTTGCTTTTATATATGATTTATCTATTACTTCTTTTTGCTTGTAATACCTTTTGTAAATCTCTTCTGCGTCTGGCATTATTTCAGCATGTTTTTTGTTCGAATGTTTCTTTTTATTCTCTTCGTTATATTCTTTATCAAATTTACTGATCAGTTTTCTCTTTTGCTTTAAACCTACGATGCACTCTAATTCTTTTATTTCTTCTTTTAATTCTTGATTTTCTTTCTTCAACAATTCTATAATTTCTTTTAGTCCGTCGTAATAACCTGTCAGCTCATTTAAAGCGTTTTTATCACCAGCATATATCATGTTCAATTTTCCAATTAATTCTTCTTTATTCATATCTAATCTCCGAATCTATATTCCATACTTTCAAATTGTTCTTTTGTTAATATTGATTTAATTTGATAATTTTTACACAAATAATTTTCTTCATCAAATTCTATATATCTACTACCATCTTTAAACTCTGATATAGCCATTACTTCATTACCATTAACATAATCTCCTACTCCTATTAAATCTATTATGTTATAACTTTTTATTTTTAAATTGCTACCTCCTATCAGACTTTTATAACCATAGATGTTTTCTTCGTTTAATTTCAATATATAACCATCTTCGTTTCTTACATACATTCCTATTTCTAATTTCATATCAACAATCCTTTCTATATCCTTCTATCACTTTCGCTTGATCATTTGCTATGTCAATCATTGCCACTAAAAAAGAGGTAGTGAATACAAGTAAGATTGACAAAGTTATTATCGCAATATCTTTCTTACTCATAGCATGACCTCCATTCCTAAAATAAAATACTTGTTGCCTTCTTTTACAATTAACGTTTTGTTGTGTTTTAAAATTGCCTCGTAGTTTTCGTATGACATCTTCACATATTTTGGCATTTCATGACGGCTTCTTACAAAGCCAGTTAATGAATTTAATATTTTATTTAATAAAAATTCTACTGATTGTTCTTTATCTGTTGTTACGTATAATATATTTCCTTTATATTCCTTCATTTTCTACTCCTCGCTACAATCAAAAATAGTTGATTGAATCATAATATTTGACAGCATTTTTTCTTTTGCTTCTTTACAGAAATCTTTTTTTATTTCAAAACCATAACAGCTTCTATTCATTTCAGCACAAGCTCTTAATGTCGTTCCACTTCCAGCAACTGGATCAATCACCACATCGCCTTCATCAGTAAATATCTCAATCAATCTTTTTAACAAATTAACGGGCTTCTGTGTTGGGTGTATTTTCGGATATATTTTAGAACTATCCCTTTTCCATTCAAACCAATTAAATATCATTTTGCCATTATTTCTAAATTTAGGGAGCTTATCTCTATATAAAACTACTGCATATTCCGTAGCTCCAACAATTTTCATGTTAGCTTTTAAAACTTGCGCGGAATAATTCTTAATAAACACTAATGGATAACTATTCATAAATCCATATTTTTTTCCGTATTCAATTACAGTCGGCATTTGTTCAAAAGCACAGAATACTATCATTGCAGGTGCTTTCCCTTTTTCTTTCGGCTCTTTAATCAACATTCTATTACAAAAGTGCATAAATTCTGCGATTCGGAAATCATTGTCTGTGTCAAAAAAATTTTTTCCTGCTAGTTCGCTTTCGCCATTTTTATTATCTCCGTCTTTGTACCATTTCGGGCTACTTGCATAAGCATTATTGCCCAAATTATAAGGAATATCGGCTATTACTAATTGTGCTTTTGGTATTCCATAAACTTTATAATTTTGAAAATGATCATTAAATAATTCTATCTTTTGCTTTTTCATTGTCACTCTCCTATTTGCATTGCCCAACAGCTGTCAAAACTCGGCAACTGAAAAGAGGTTAGATTCGTTGAACATAATGGATCGACAGTTTTTAAAATTTTATTTCAATAAGTATTTTCTGTAATGTTCTTCATGATTAGGAAATTTCCTGACCATGAAATCGTATATTTGCTGCTTTACTTCTTTATTATTTTTTGTATGAATTTCTATGATATGATCCTGATAACTCAGTGGCACTAAGTTCCACATCTCGTTATTCGATCGATTCTGATCTATGTGATGATAATGTCTTGCTACAAAAGCATTTCCTTTTTTTAATAGGTACTGTCCTTTATAATCGACAATATATTCCTGACTATCATTTGCCTCATACAGTTTATCTAATCGCTCTCTCACTTTCTTTGGTATTTCCATATTCAACCTTCTCCCATTCCCTAATCATTCTTTCTAATTCGATATCTTCTTTTGTAGGTATTCCTATCTCCTTACATTCAGAAACTATTCCATTTAGTAAGACTGACATCTCTTTTGTATCGTATTGCGATGACCCTTTAAAAATTTTGTACCAAGTAAATTTATCAGTCTCAGAATCAACTTCATAATACTTAACATAGTCTTGAATAGAAACTTCATTTCTAAATGCTACTAAGTCACTTACGCCATATCGTTTTAACATTAATAAATAGATACTATCCTTGTCGCTATTCAACACATCGGCTATTTCAGTACAAAGTTTCCAGCAATATGAGTTCGCGTTTAAGCTTCTTTTTTCACGATGTTGTTTTATTTCAACATCGTATTTCTTGTCTTTATCTAACAGGAATAGCTGTTGCTTTATTTTGTCCACCGTTCCAGTGAAATTAAGCATGTTGTAATTCCTTCATCTTTTTGATACGTAGAGATACAGCAGGTTGCGACATCTTCAGTTCTACAGCTATTCTTTTCTGAGAATATCCTTGATCTAACATTGCTTTAATTTTTTGATTTATTATTTCGTTGTTTTTTTCGCGATTGGTTTTTCTTGCTTTTTTACGTTCTTCTACTGTGATCGCTAACAACTCTTCTATTTGCTTATCGGTTAAAACTCTAGGTTTATATGGCTGATTTAATGCAGTAAAGCGTTGATATATTTCATTCGTAAAAAATGCTCTGTATTCTTTATGAAACAATTTTTCATTCTGTTGCATATAAATTCTTTCAAGTTCAAATTCATTTTTTTGGTGTCTTCTTACGTCTCTTTGCTTTTCGATTTCTTTCGCGATTTTGATATACGCTGTGTCCGATAATGACTTATTACGTGTTTTGCTTTCTTCCAAAAGGTGTTCATAATCGCTTAAGAGCGAGTCTGTTTGGCTTTGTCTTGGCCCATTAGTTTCGATTAGTTCTTCTATAATGTTCAGACTCTTTACCACATCTTGTATGGCTTTAAGAAAAAGTACATCAGTTTCCTTTATATTTTCTATGTCTAATTCTTCTCTCACAGTCTTCGACACTCTTTCGATAGTTTATTTGCCACCGATGAACCTATAAGCCATGCCACAATACCTGAAATTTGACCACATATAAATTTGAACTCTACAAATGTATTCCCAAGAATAAGTAATAGAATTGTTACAACTTCTGCTAATAAAATTGCTATTACAATCATTAAAATATTTTTTGTTTTCATTTTCTTACCTCCTCTTAATAAAACGGCAAATCACTTTCATACTGCAATTCTGCCTCTATTTGTTTTCCCATTTCGATATAAGGATCGGAGTTATCTTGAGAGTTTTTTAGATAATCTGGCTCTTCCGGTAAAGGAATTTCACTTTTCTTTGATTCTAAAAACTCCATATTTCTTACTAATACATAGGTTTTATATCTTTTTTTACCACTATCATCATCCCAACTTTGAACCTTAATTTGACCTTCCACTGCAATTAAACTTCCCTTGTGCTGATATTTTGCCAAATTTTCGGCCATCTTTTCCCAAAACACAACTCTTATAAAGTCTGCTGGCCTTTCTTCGCCTTTATCATTCTTGCCGTTGTTTATTGCAATATCAACTTCTGCACAAGCTATGTTAGTAGTTGTATATCTTAATTCCGGATCTTTAGTTAGACGACCTATTAAAACTACTCGGTTAATAATAATCTCCTCCTTTTTAATACTGACTTTTCCATTTTTCATGATATAGATCAAGTAATTTGTTTACTCTTAACCAATTGATAAAATTATCAATCTCTTGCTTAATGTCTGTTTTGATTTCATCTCTTTTATATACTTCATGATAAATATTTAATTCGTCTAAAACTTTGCCCTCTTTATAATTATTGCAAATAAGATATTCAAATTTGTTTGCTTCTGGACATATTTCAAAATAGACAACAGTTTGATAACTTCCATAAAACTTACCAACATCGTAACTACCTGTATATTTGTAATCATAGATTGTTCCCGCTTTAAGGCAATCTAGACGTCCATACAAGACATAATCTCCTGTTTCTGTGGTAATATTTTTTGATAGTTTAACTTGGTAGCAACCATTCTTTGTTGGATCATAATTTTTAATCATAAAATCTTCATATTGATAACCAGTTTTGATCGCTTCTGTTTCTTCCATGGGTTCTCTAGAAAGAACTTTTTTAAAGTCCTCTAGATTACCATAGTCATTTTTTTGACTTATTGCATATTTCCAAGAATTTAATAAACTTGGCGTAATTAAATATTTTTGTTTATTTGAAACTAATGTCGTCATTT
>CAMMJA010000003.1 GCA_946497145.1 uncultured Mycoplasmatota bacterium
ATTGTTTTGGTTATCTCTATTTTATTTTTCCGTGATCAAAAAGAAAAAAAGATGATTCAATCTTATATCAAGCAGTTAACAGAAGAGAAGGTAACGGTAGATGATGAAATCGGGAAACAACTAGAAACTAGAGTTGCCACTTATCAGGAAATAATGGGTAAATTAAAACAAACAATAGAGATCGATACCATTTTTCAAAATCCCGAACAGATGCAACAACAAGTGGCAACACATCAAACAATGTTACAAGAGATGGAACAACAGTTAGCGTTGTTTCAGATCGATTCCATTGCCTCTTTATTTGAACCAAAGTATCGTCAACAAATATCTTATATTAGAAAAAAATATGAGGAATCAAAATTTTATCAAAAAATAGAAGATCTTGAGGAACAATTGAAGAAAGAAAAACAAAGAGATGAAGATATAACAGCATTTTCATCATATTTGCTGAATCAAGTAAATAATTGGAAGTACTTTGATTCTGTCCTTTATTACGAAAAAGAAGAAGTCGGTAACATGTTAAAAGAATATCAATCAAAGTTATCTTTTCAAACGCCGATTCAACATGGAGTACTCTCTTATACGACGGCACATATTCCCATTTTCATGTATCATGGAGTAAGTGATCATGTTTGGGGAAACGCAAGTTTGTTTGTATCTCCTAGTGATTTTGAACAGCAAATGAAGTATTTGAGCGAAAATGGCTATACACCGCTTTTTATGCATGAAATTGAGCATTTAGATAATAGTGTACAGAAACCAGTCGTCATTACGTTCGACGATGGTAATTTGGATGTTTATAAAGAGGCGTATCCTATTTTGAAAAAATATAATATCAAAGCAACTGTTTTTATTATTAGCGGTTATGGAGATGGCGTTTACAGTATGACGCATGATCAGGCCAAGGAACTTAGTGACTCTGGTTTGATTTCCATTCAATCTCATACGGTTAGTCATGAAAAACTGGCCAATCTTAGCGAAAGTGAAATCGAAGCACAATTGAGAGATTCCAAAAATACATTAGAGCAATTGACGGGAAAAAGTGTGCATACTGTGGCATACCCAATAGGAAGTTATGATAAAAGGGTCATTGAGATTGCTAAAAAATATTATCAATATGGAGTTTTGATGGGTGGCGGTACGGCTTACATTCATCCTGATATGAGTGATTTTGAAATTAAACGCATCGGTATTTTTCGGAATGATTCCCTATCTTATTTTAAAAGTATGTGTGAAACAGCAAAACGTTAAATTATAGTCCAAAAGTATGTAATCATACTTTTTCTTTTTGTTCGATAGAATTTGGCTTTTGGTTGACTTAATAGTTCAAAATGCATTATAATTTTAGTATAACGAAGAAATAAGAGGAGGACTTTTTCATGCTTAAAAGTAGTTATCAGAGTATTAAAAAATATTCATTTCTTTTACAACAATTGGTATCGCGTGACTTCAAAGTAAAATATAAACGATCTGTTTTGGGAATTCTTTGGAGTTTGCTTTATCCTATTTTAATGATGACAGTAATGGCAATTGTTTTTTCTAATGTGTTTAAGTTTAGTGTTCCTGGTGTTAACTATTTGGTTTATTTGTTGACAGGGCTTACTTTTTTTAACTATTTTAGTGAGGCCAGTAATTTGGCGATGAGTTCTGTTGTAGGAAATTTTTCTTTAATCAACAAAGTATATATTCCGAAATACATTTTTCCGTTGTCTAAATGTTTGTTTGTTGGGATCAACTTTTTCTTGACTTTGATTCCTTTGTATATTGTGATTTTATTGACTGGAACAGGGGTTAACGTTTTTCATTTGCTCTTGCCTTATGCTTTTCTTTGTCTTTTCTTGTTTACGGTGGGAATTGGGTTTATTTTATCGACGATTTCGGTGTTTATGCGCGATATGTTTTATATTTATGGAATTATCGTGATGATTTGGACTTATTTAACCCCAATTATGTATGATATTTCTATGATTAGTCCTAGTTTACAGTTCCTTTTTAAACTTAATCCGCTATATCAATATATTAATTTTGCAAGAGAAATCATTTTATTTCATCAATGTCCTACATTGGCAAGTTTTGTTGTCTGCGGAGTTTCTGCTTTGGTCGTATTCTTGCTTGGAATATTTGTGTTTAGAAAAAATCAAGATAAATTTATTTATTATGTGTAAGGAGGAACATCATGAAAGAAAATACTATGATTCAAGTAGATCGTGTGTCTATGCGTTTTAATTTGGGTATTGAGAAAAATTTTTCTTTGAAACAATTTTTTATTGATTTGTTTAGTCCAAAAAGGAGAAAACAAAAGAAGAAAAATTCAGAATTTTGGGCATTAAAAGATGTTGATTTTGACGTGAAACGAGGAGAAGTCGTTGGTTTTGTTGGAAGCAATGGGGCAGGTAAATCTACTTTGTTAAAGGTCGTTGCTGGTGTGATGAAGCCAACTAAAGGAAAAGTAAAAATTGGTGGAAATATTTGTCCGATGATTGAACTGGGTGCTGGTTTTGATATGGATCTTACGGCAAGAGAAAATGTTTATTTGAACGGTTCAGTTCTCGGCTATTCTAGGGAATTTTTAGATTCTAAATTTGATGAGATCATAGCGTTTTCAGAGCTTCAGGATTTTTTAGATGTTCCTGTTCGAAATTTTTCATCTGGAATGGTGGCTCGGCTTGCTTTTTCGATTGCAACCGTCGTCGATCCTGAAATTTTGATTGTAGATGAGATTTTGTCGGTCGGAGACATTAATTTTCAGCAGAAGAGTGAGAAGAAAATGAGAAATATGATTGGTGGTGGAACGACAGTGTTGTTTGTTTCCCACTCCATTGAGCAAATTCAGAAGTTATGTGATCGTGTGATATGGTTAGAACATGGACAAGTTGTCAAGATAGGTAAACCAAAAGAAATATGTAAAGAGTATTTGGAATTTATGAAAAATAAATAGAAATAGGTGGAATCATGAAAGAAAAGTTAAAAAAAAGTTTCGCTTATTATAAAGAGAATGGTTTTAAGGAAACTTTGGTAAAAATATATAGATATATATCTTTTAGGATCAAAATAAAATTGGCTCATAATAAAAATGGTGTCTATCGTTTGTCTAAAAAAGAAGAACAAATAATATGTCGAAAAACGAAGACAATACACATTTTTATGAATATTCCTTATTACGATATTGGAGGAGGTCAAAGGGGTGCACAATTAGCCAAAACATTTAATAAAATGGGATTTAAGGTCAATTATATATATTTACATGATTCAAGTGAATCGCAAAAGCATTCAGTGGAGTTACCTTTGGCCATGCACCAAAAGTTGAATCGGATTGATATTAACAAATATAAAGAACAAATTACCAATAGAGATATTTTTATATTTGAAGCGCCTTCGAAAGAATTTGTTCCTTATTTAGAGCTTGCCAAACGAAAAAAATGTAAAGTTGTTTATGAAAATATTGATAATTGGGAAACTACGTTGGGAAGCGGGTTCTTTGATCGAAAGATCGTAAATCGTTTTTTAAAAAAAGCAGATTTGCTAGTTGGAACTTCAGTCCCTTTGGTAGATCAATTGAATCAATATTTAAAGGAAATTAAGATTAAAAAGAACGTTCAATATTTAGCAAATGCTGTAGATAGCGATTTATTTGATTATAGGAGAAAACTTGATAAGCCGAAAGATATGGTGTTCAATAAAAAAACATTACTGTATTATGGTAGTTTATGGGGGGAATGGTTCGATTGGGATTTGTTGTTTTCTCTCGCCGAGGATCCTGATATTACTATTAATTTAATTGGTGATTACGAAGAAATTCGCGATATTGTTGCAAAATCTCCTCAAAATGTTGTTTTTTTAGGATCCAAAAAACAAAGTGATTTGCCTAATTATTTAAAGTATTGCGATTATGCAATTATTCCGTTTAAACCGGATGAAATAGGAAGATTTGTTTCACCGTTAAAAGTGTTTGAATACATTTCTATGAATAAAAAAGTGTTATGTACCACATTAGAAGATGTTTGTTCTTATCCTAATGTTTTTCTATCAAACGATGCAAAAGAATGGTTAGATTATATGCATCACAGTTTACCTTTGCAAAATTGTGATGAATTTATCAGTAAAAACAATTGGTATGATCGTTGTACAAAAATTTTGAATCAATTAAATGATGATCAAAAGCGATGTGAAAAAGAATTTTATGATAATATTTCGATTGTTATTTTAAATTATAACAATAAAGATATCATTGATCGATGTATTGATAGTATTAAACTTTATAATAAAAAATATAAGTGTGAAATTATTGTGGTTGATAATCTTAGTACAGATGGATCATATGAAATATTGCAAGAAAAATATAAAGATATTAAATTGTATCGAAATACGAAGAATGGTTGTTCTTCTGGCAGAAATTTAGGTGTTGCTCATGCGAGCAAAGATTATATTATGTTTTTAGATAGTGATCAGTGGGTTTTATATCAAGATTGGATTGATAGTTATATTGAAATTTTTGAACGATATTCTGATGTAGGTGCCATTGGTTGGGCTGCTGGTTGGTTTAATAATCAGGGCTATTCTTATCATGTTGTCGATAGTTTCCCTTATCGTTATATGCCTCCTGTTGGTCTTTGTCGTGGAGATATAGGGTATATTGGTACCGGGGGACTTATGATGAAAAGACAGTTGTTTAATGAACTTGAAGGATTTGATTTATATTATGATCCGACTTGTTATGAAGACACGGATTTGTCTTTAAAGATCAGACATGCTGACAAGAAAATCGTTTATTGTCCTTATTTGGGGATTGGTCATTTGCCTCATCAAACGACGAAAAGTGGTAGCAAAGCGCATGAAAGATTGATTCAAAAGAATGGAAATTATTTTGTTGAAAAGTGGAAAAAAATAGATGCTACTTTATTAAATTATAAGAAGTAAGAAAGAAGGAAGGAATTTTTATGGAAAATAGTATTTTTAAGGATAAAGTGTTGTTGATTACTGGAGGAACTGGTTCGTTTGGAAATGCAGTGTTAAATAGATTTATTGATTCGGATTTACGGGAAATCAGAATTTTTTCACGAGATGAAAAAAAACAGGAAGATATGCGAATCAAATACAAGAATGATAAACTTAAATTTTATATAGGAGATGTTAGAGATTTTAGAAGTATTGATGATGCGATGGAAGGTGTGGATTATGTTTTTCACGCCGCTGCTTTAAAACAGGTTCCTTCTTGTGAATTTTTCCCCATTCAAGCAGTGAAAACGAACATTTTAGGAACTGACAATGTTTTGGAAGCCGCTATCAATCATAATGTCAAAAAAGTCATTGTATTAAGTACTGATAAAGCCGCTTATCCTATTAATGCGATGGGAATGAGTAAGGCGTTGATGGAAAAAGTCGCAGTTGCCAAAGGGCGTGATTTAAAAGAAGGTCAGACAGTGATTTGTAGGACTAGATATGGGAATGTAATGGCTTCTAGAGGTTCGGTTATTCCTTTGTTTTGTGAACAAATATCTCAAGGGAAACCTTTGACGATTACCAATCCTGCTATGACTAGATTTATGATGACTCTAGAAGATGCAGTTGATTTGGTTGTATATGCCTTTAAACATGGAAATCAGGGCGATTTGTTCGTACAAAAAGCTCCAGCGGCTACGATTGATGTTTTGGCAACAGCCGTGAAAGAATTGAAAAATAGCGATGTTCCGATTAATTGTATTGGAACAAGACATGGCGAAAAATTATATGAAGTTTTGGTGACGAAAGAGGAAATGGTCAATGCCATTGATTGTGGTGATTATTATTGCATTCCAGCAGATAATCGTAATTTGAATTACCAAAAGTTCACGCATGAAGGTAATGCCGATCTAGAACACATAGAGGAATATAATTCTCACAATACGAGACGTTTGACAGTTTCGGAGATGAAGGAATTATTAAAAAAATTAGAGTTGTTTAAGTAGGAGGTAATTGTGAAAGTATTAGTAACGGGAGCCAATGGATTTATAGGTAAAAATTTAATTTCTTGGTTACAAGAAGAAGAAAACGTAGAAATTATTACTTATGATATTAACGACAAATTTTCTAAAATTGAAAATAATATTGATGATATTCAGTTTATTTTTCATTTGGCTGGTGTGAATAGAACTAAGAATAATGCTGATTTTTATTCGGGAAATACAAATTTAACACAGCAATTAGTAGATTTAATAAAAGATAAGAATATTCCTATTTTAATTACTTCAAGTATACAAGCAACAAGTGATAATGATTATGGTAAAAGTAAAAGAATGGCAGAGAATTATGTAAAGGAGAATTTGACTAATTATTATATATTTAGGTTACATAACGTTTTTGGTAAATGGTGTAAACCTAATTATAATTCTGTAGTTGCTACCTTTTGTTATAATATTGCTCATGATCTAGAAATTACCATTAACGATAGAGATACATGCTTAAGTTTGATATATATTGATGATATTTGTCGTGAATTTTTGAGAATTTTAAGAGGTGAAAATCCTGTGGATCGAGCCGATGGTATTTGTTATATCAGTCCTAAATATCCAGTAACTTTAGGATCTCTTGCTGATACATTGTATGAGTTTAAAAATAGTGTGAACTCCATATATGTTCCAAATACTGGTGATGAATTTATTAAAAAACTCTATTCTACGTATATTAGTTATTTACCAGTTGAAAAAACAGTTACGGAAGCAGTAAAAAATGTTGATGAAAGAGGATCTTTTACAGAATTGGTTAGAACAACATCGTGTGGACAGTTTTCTATTTCAATTAGTAAACCAGGAATTGTGAGAGGAAATCATTATCATCATACTAAGTTAGAACGTTTTATTGTCGTGAAAGGAACAGCAAAAATTAGTTTTATGAATGTGTTGGATGGAACTAGTTATCATTTTGTTGTAGATGATAAAACGATTAAGATTGTTACGATCCCGGTGGGATATACACATAAAATTGAAAACATTGGTACTGATGAAATGATTTTGGCTATTTGGTGTAATGAATTGTTTGATAAAGATAGACCAGATACTTATTTTAAGACGGTAGAATGTGAGTAGTGAGGAGAAAAGTAATGAATAAATTAAAGGTAATGGTAGTAGTAGGTACGAGGCCTGAAATTATCAGGTTATCTAGTGTTATAAAGGCAATTGATCAATATTTTGAATTGATTTTAGTACATACTGGTCAAAATTATGACTATACTTTGAATCAAGTGTTCTTTGAAGAATTTGGCCTAAAAGAACCGGATTATTATTTAGATTCTCCTGGAAAACATTTGGGAGAAACAGTTGGTAATATTATTGCTAAAAGTTATGAGGTAATTAAGAAAGTTCAACCAGATGCCTTATTAGTGTTAGGGGATACCAATAGTTGTTTGGCGGCTTATTCTGCCAAGCGGTTAAAAGTTCCTATTTTCCATATGGAAGCAGGTAATCGGTGTTTTGACTTTAATGTTCCAGAAGAGATTAATAGAAGAATTGTAGATCATATCAGTGATATTAATTTGGCGTATACAGAAAATGCTAGAAGATATTTAATAAATGAAGGAATAAAAAATGATTTTTTATATGTTACGGGTTCGCCTATGGCAGAAGTTTTACATGATAATATGGACCATATTAGGGAATCAGACATTATAAAAAAATTAGGTTTAAAAGAAAACGATTATTTTGTAGTTAGTGCGCATCGTGAAGAAAATATCGATATTGATGCTAATTTTCAAACGTTGGTTCATAGTTTAAACAAAGTCGCAGAAACGTATCATAAAAAAATAATTTTTTCTACACATCCTCGTACTGCTAAAAAAATTAAAGAAAAAAATATTCAATTTCATGATTTGATTGTTAATTTAGAACCTTTGGGCTTTTTTGATTACGTTCATTTACAGCAGCATGCTTATTGTGTGTTATCAGATAGTGGAACGATTCCAGAAGAGTCGTCTATCTTGAATTTTCCTGGTATTTCGCTTCGTACTAGTACAGAAAGACCGGAGGCGTTAGATGCAGGAAGTATTGTGTTGGGAGGAATCAATGATCGAGATATGATCAATGCAATAGAGTTGGCTGTAAATACTCATCGTAAAAATCGAGAAAATCCTGTAAAAGATTATCGTGATTGCAATGTGTCAGAAAAAGTAGTTAAAATTATTCAGAGTTATTATAATATTGTCAATCAAAGAACTTGGAAAAAATACTAAAAAAATCGAGGTGTAAGTATGAAGGAATTCTATCCAAAAGTATCCATTGTAATACCAGTGTATAATGGTGAAAAGTATTTAAAATATGCAATCGAGAGTGCATTAGCACAGACTTATCAGAATTTAGAAATCATTGTAGTAGATGATGGTAGTACAGACGGAACAGAGCAAATTGCTAAAAAATACGAAGGAAAAATTAGATATTTTAAAAAAGAAAATGGTGGAGTTTCTTCTGCTTTAAATCTTGGAATTGAAAAAATGACGGGTGAATATTTTTCTTGGTTAAGTCATGATGATGAATATTACCCTGACAAAATTGCAAAAGAAATTGCAGCGTTAACTTTGCTAGATAATAAAAATACGATTATTTATTCTAACTATGCAATGATGACCGCAAGAGGAAAAGTTTATTATAAATGGACTTACGATCATAAACGTTTACAAGAATTTCAAGAACTTTCTTTGTTAAAAGGGGCCTTGAATGGGTTAACTTTGTTAATACCTAAGCAAGCATTTGTAGAGTGTGGTAATTTTGATGAAACTTTGTATTGTGTGCAAGATTATGATAAATGGTTAGAATTACTACAGAAATATCCATTTTATCATTTGACAGATACTCTTACTAAAACACGTGTTCACGATAAGCAGACCACAAATGTTTCTCCTAAAGTGGTAACAGAGGGTGTTGTTTTATGGAAGAAAATCATGTCATCTTTTAGTCAGGAACGTCTAATAGAAATTTTTGGAAGTATGAAATCTTATTATCAGGAGATGCTTGAATTTTTTAAGCATACTCCATATCATGAGATGGAACAGTATTGTATTCAGCAGTTAGAATATTTAGAAAATCACTCAAATGGAAACTTTAATCCTTTTATTTCCATTATTATACCAGTTTATAATGGAAGTAATTATATTCAAAATGCAATTGAGAGCGTAATGAAACAAACATATAAAAATTTTGAATTGATTGTTGTGAACGACGGTAGTACGGATGATGGTCAAACTGAGAATATTGTACGTTCTTATAAAGATAAAGTTAGATATTTTCGTAAAAAAAATGGTGGAGTTGCTTCTGCACTTAATTTTGGAATAAAGAAAGCAAAAGGAGAGTATATTTCTTGGCTGAGCCATGATGATGTTTATAAACCTTATAAGTTGGAACGGCAAGTGAAGGAGTTAAATGATCTGGCTGATAAAAAAACTATTTTGTTTTCTAATTTTGAATTGATCGATCAAGATGGAAAAGTGTTTGCGCAAACGTCTTTTGACCAACTTTATACACAAGAACAAATGGAAAACACTATTTTTCCGGTTTTAAAAGGAACTACCAATGGATGTTCTATGTTAATTCCAAAAGAGTTTCTTATTGATGCTGGTCTTTTTGATGAGAGTGTGAGAACAACAAACGACTATGAAATGTGGTTTGTCCTTTTCCATAAGCATCCTATTAAATTCATGAAGGAATATTTGATTCAATATCGAATTCATGCAAGTCAAGATACGCAATCAAGTGATAAATATCATGATGAATCAGAGGCGATGTGGACTAAATTTTTTCAAAATATTAACAAGACAGAGATCAAACGTTTAGGATTTGATGAAGTAGAATTTTATTGGGAGTTTTATCTTCAAATGACTGACAATGGTTATATAAAAACAGCTCAAATGTTATATCAACAATTTTTAAAGAGTTATCAAAAGCATGATCCGAAAGTGTCCATCATTATGCCTTGTTACAATGCTAGTCAATATTTAGAAAAAGCAATTGTTAGTATTTTAAATCAGAGTTATGGTAATTTTGAATTAATTGTTATCGATGATCATTCTACTGATGATACTATGGATATTTTAGCAGAATTGGCTAGAAAAGATTGTCGTATTGTAGTAGCATCTAATCAAAATAAAAAAGGTGTATCGGGGGCAATGAACACAGGATTATCACTTGCCAAAGGTGAATATATTACTCGAATGGATAGTGATGATGTGTCCTTTAAAGATCGTCTTAAGAAACAAGTTGAATTTTTAGAAAGAAATAAAGATTATGATTTTTGTTCTGTTAATATTAACTCCATTGATGAAATGGATCATGTTTTAATTGACAAACATTATTATATTGATGATGCTCCTTACGAATGGCAATATTTATGGTCTAACCCTTTACCTTGTGCCCCTATGATGTATCGCAAAAGTGTAGTTGGAGATATTAGATTTGATGAAGAATTGTCTACTGCAGAAGATTATAATTTTTTCATTCAATTTGTGGATCATCATCAGTTTTATATGATTGATGAAGTATTGTATTCTTATCGTATTTTATCAACTAGTTTATCTAAATCTACATTAACTGATAGTAATTCATTGGTGATTGTAAAAAATTATTACAAAAAAATTATTCATCAAGATCCGCCATTTTATTTTTATGATCTTACAGATTTTTCTGATACAGTGAGTGCGACCGACTTAGAATCACGAATAGAAGTATTACAATTTGTTTTAAAGACACTTGAGCATTTTAAAGATTATTTTCATTGGACGGAAGAAGAATATACGAGTGCGGCTAAGTATATATATGCAAAATTCGAAATTTATCTTTTGTCCAGTCAGACCAATGATTATGAAGATCGTTATCATGATATTTTAAATAGTTTTTCATGGAAAATTACGAAACCATTAAGATTTACGAAAACAGCTCTACGCTATTTGAAGCATAATGGAATCAAGAAGGTTGTTAGCAAAATAGTAAAAAAGAAATGAGGAAACAAAATGAGAGTTTTGGAAGTAAACAATATTGATTTAATTGGAAGAAGATTTAATGGTTATGACTTTGTGGAAGAGCTGAATACAGAGGAAATGCATATAGATCAAAGTACGATTATTAAGCAATCTCTTCATCCTAATGTTTATCCGTTACTTGGGCAAGAATTGATGCCGTATTTTTATCAATTAGAGAAATTTGAAACTGAGCACTTAGCAGTTCATTCTAATTTAAGTATTACATCTCCTGCCTTGATAAATTCTCCTTTGATGAAACAAGCAGATATTGTTCATTTTCATATGTTTCATAATAGTAAATTTTCTTTATATTCTTTGTTAGAAATTGCTAGTAAGAAGAAGGTAATCCTTTCTTTACACGATCCTTGGCTATTGACTGGGCATTGTGTTCATTTTCATAACTGTGATGGCTGGAAAAATGGATGTAAGCATTGTCCTCATTTAGATTGGATATTCGCTTTGAAAGAAGATTATGCATCTGAACTTTTTCAGCTCAAGAAAAAAATTTTTTCTCAAATTGATGTAGATTTGGTAGTTCCTTCTCATTGGATGTTAGATTTAGTAAAAAAGAGTCCTATTTTAAAACATATTAAAAATGTTCATCTTATTCCATTTGGTATCGATACTGATATTTTTTCTGATTCAATTGGAAAAGAAAAGGCCAGAAAGCATTTTGGCATTGATCCAGATGATTTTGTGTTGTTTTTTCGTAGTCAAAAAGAGTTTAAAGGCACCGAATATATTTATAAAGCTTTAAAAGGATTAAAGACTAACAGAAGAATTACCATTTTAACTTGTAGTGAAAAGGGACTTTTAAAGGGAATGGAAGATCAATATCGAATTATTGATTTGGGAAATGTTGATACGGATACATTGGTTTATTGTTATAATGCTTGTGATCTTTTTTTGATGCCGTCAATTGGGGAATCATTTGGTATGATGGCAATTGAGGCAATGTCTTGTAAAAGACCGGTGATTGTATTTGACAATACAGCATTACCTTATGTAACACATGCTCCAGAATGTGGTTATTTGGTAAAGAATAAAGATTATAAAGATTTAAGAAAAGCAATTTTGCATTTTTTAGAACATGAAGAAGATTGTCAAATAAGAGGAGAACTAGGTCGAAATATTGTTTTAAAGACGTATCGGTTATCTGATTATTATGCAAATATTCAAAATTTATATCGTGAAGTATATCGTAGGGAACATAAAAAAATTTGTTTGAAACAAGAGAAAGAAGAGGAGTCCATTAATTATTTAAAATATAAACTGAATCAACTATCAAAAGAGTTGTTTGCAAATGATCAAAAAAAGTATCGTCTATTAGAATATAAGATAGATTCCACAAAGAAGTACGAGGGTAAGATCAAATATTCTAGTTTGGCTATTCAAAAAATAATTGATGATTATAATAAAAAATTATATTCTCTTTTATTAGATCAACCTAAATCAATAAAAATAGTTTCTAAATTGAAAGAGAAAATACGAAGTCATCCTCGTGTTTATGCTTTATTAAAGAAAATAAGACGAAGTAGGTGAAAATATGTTAACTATGTTAAATTTTATGTTGATTCTTGTAATTTTGTTTTTACCTAGTATCTATTTATTAATTAAATATCAGAAAAAAATAGAAACAACACTTCCTTTTGTCTTTATTAGCGATGTACTGGTAATGTTTCTATTTGGTATTTTTCATTTGTTAAAGTTTAGTGTTTATGTTATTGCTTTTGCGTCAGCTGTATTTCTAATTTTGTCCATTGTTGAATTTATAAAAAGTAAAGAAAAGAAGAAAATTATACAGCGTGCTTTGACACCGGGAATGGTTATTTATGTTGCGATGATCTTGTTTATTTGCTTGTATAATCGAGGAAAGTTTTTAACTTTGTGGGATGAATTTTCTCATTGGGGTGATGTAGTTAAAGCAATGTATTTAACCAACGATTTTAGCACTGGTCCACATTCTTTGTCGCTATTTCAATCTTATTTGCCAGGTATGAGTTTATTTCAATACTTGTTTCAAAGCTTGAGTTTTAATGGTTTTTATGAGCCGTATCTTTTTATTAGTTATCAAATGTTTTTGATCAGTTTGTTTTTGCCATTCATGCAAAATTTGAAATGGAAGGAAGTAGGAAAAAACTTATTAATTGCTACGCTTGTTGTATTTGGACCAGTAACACTATTCAATGAATTCTACGATAGTATTTATGTAGATGCTTTTTTAGGTAGTATTACAGCATTCTGTTTTGCTCAGCTTTATATGTTTAAAATAAAAGATAAAGTTAAATTAACCGGATTGGTTTTGAGTACTTGTATGTTGGTTTTGGTGAAAGATATTGGAATTTTTTTAGCGGGCTTTTCTACTTTGGTTCTTTTCATTTTTTGCCTTAGAGATTTTTGTTTAGAAAAAAATAAGAAATTAATGTTGTTGATTAAAAAGTTAAAACCTTTTATTATTACGTTAGCAGCGGCATTTTTCGTCTATGGGTTGTGGAAGTTAAATATTTTTTTGAATCATGCTGAGGTTATGTTCGACAATCCATTCAATATAAAACAAATACTTCAAGTTTTACTTGGGCAAGATGATACTTATCGTTCTGTTGTAAGAGATAATTTTATTACTGCATTGAAAGATGTTGCACTTATTAAAACAAATTTTAATTTAAATATTTTTGTTATTCTCCTTTCTTTTCTTATCTTATTTTTTATTATCTACAATACGTCAAAAGAGAAGTGTATAGAAAAGAAGATAACAGTGATTGTTTTGTTTGTTGGACAAGTGATATATACAATTATGCACTTGGTATTATATATTACGAAATTTACAGAATATGAAGCACTTCGATTGGCATCTTTTGATCGATATATGTGTATTTATTTGTCTGCCATTTTTATTTTTTTAATTATGATTGGTATTTCTTCTAAGAAGCAATATCGGTTTTCTTGGGGGATTTATGCATTGACTGCTTTTGTTGTCGCGTTTACGCCAATTACTTCTGTTATTCATAGGATGAACGAAGGCAATGCGAATACTTACGTGATTCGAGAACCGTATATCGATGCTGCAAATCAGGTGCATCAGTATTTGAAAAATGAAAAAAAACGCATTTATATTATATCTGAGCATACATCTGGTTTCGATTATCATGCCTTAAAGTATTCTTTTCGAGAAAATCTAAGTGGCGTTTCGCCTAATAATACGTGGAGTATTGGGGTTCCAGCAGGAAAGGAAGACGTTTGGACTTGGCAAATCAATGATCAACAGTGGTGGAAGCAATTAGAAGCAAACTACGATTATGTTTATTTATATCGTGTTAATGAAAGTTTTATTAATAGTTTTCAAAATTTATTTGTAGATAAACAAAACATTCATGATAGACAATTATATAAAGTAGATGTATCTTTAAATAAATTAGTATTAGTTGCTTAATTTTTCTAATGGAATGAATATATTAGATAATTTTGAAGAGGTGTAAAAAATGAAACAACAGATTAAGAAGATGATAAAACCATTTGCAAAACCAATATTGAATCGTTTTGAGCAGGTAAATTCTCATATTGATTTTATTGGATCTACGTTAGAGGAAAAAACAAAAGAATTAGAGGAAACGTATAAAAGTAAGATAGAAATGGTTCAAAACCAGATTGAGGAAAATCGTCAAAATACTATAAATTCTGTTAAAAATGTATTTTATTATCATGGTGGTAGCGGAAATCATGGATGTGAGGCATTACTTAGAACTATAATTGATATTAATCAATTTAATCCGGAAGAGAATGCACTATATTCCTACCGACAAGAAGAAGATTATCAGTTTAAAATTTCGACATTGATCCATCATATTTATTCTTCTAACTTGGATGCGCAAGAAGTACATTTACATTTTAATCCTGGAACGATTGCTTTTTCAGTAGGAGGAGATAACTATTGTGGCTATGATTGGGGAACTAAGCGATTAGCACGGTACAACCAAAAATTTAATCAAAACGGGGCGATTACAGCATTGATTGGTTGTAGTATTGAACCAGATGTTTTGCAACATCAAGAGGTATTAGATGATTTAGAACAATTTTCTTTAATTACTGCCCGAGAATCGATTACTTACGATGCCTTGGTGAAGCATGGCATTACTAAAAATACACATTTGATACCAGACAGTGCTTTTACATTAGAATCTATTGAAAAACCATTACCTCTTCATTTTGTAGAAGGAAAGACAGTAGGAATTAATGTTAGTAGTTTAGTACAAGGGTATGATCCGATTACCTATGATAATTATTGTAATTTAATTCAATATATGATAGATCATACTAATTATCAAATCGCTTTAATTCCACACGTTGTACAATCGTTTAATGATGATTTAAAAATTTTGTCAAAATTGTATCGAAAGTTTAGTCATACGAATCGTCTATGTTTTATTCAAAATTGTAATTGTATGGAACTAAAGGGGTATATCAAAAGATGTACGATGTTTATTGGTGCTAGAACGCACTCGACTATTGCTGCTTATTCTTCTTGTGTTCCCACTTTAGTGTTGGGTTATTCTGTCAAGTCAAAGGGAATAGCGAAAGATTTGTTTGGTACTTATGATCATTATGTCTTGTCTGTTCATGATTTGAAAACTCCTCAAGATTTAGTAAAACATTTTAAATGGCTCGATCAACATCAACAAGAAATCCGTTCCCATTTGCACGAAATCATGCCTGAATATATCAAACGTTGTTACGAACTACAAAAGGAAGTGGAAAATACTAGAAAAAAGTATACTCCTCAACCTTTGTTAGCATCTAGAAACTCTTGTACTGGTTGTGAAGCATGTAAGAGTATTTGTCCAAAACATTGTATTAAAATGATTACCAATGATAACGGCTTTTTAGAACCACAAATTGATTACAAGAAATGTATCCATTGTAATTTGTGTAAACAGATATGTCCCGTTTTAAAGGAAAAAATATCCATTAGACCTGATGAAAGTTATGCTGTTCAAGCAATGGATGATCAGGTAAGACAGAATAGTTCTAGTGGAGGTGTCTTTACGTTATTGGCTGAAGAGATTATCCAAAAAGGCGGTACTGTATTTGGGGCGGCTATGATGGAAGATTGTACTGTAAAACACGTGATGGTAAGTGATAGCAAAAATTTGTCAAAGTTACGTGGAAGTAAATATGTTCAAAGTGAAATCGGGACGATTTATTTAGAAGTCAAAAAAAAGTTAAAAGAAGGGTTGGTACTATTTAGTGGAACACCTTGTCAAGTTGCAGGGTTGAAGGCATTTTTACAGGAGGATAATTCTAACTTATATTGTGTTGATGTCGTATGTCATGGAGTTCCAAGTCCTACTATTTTTAAATGTTATTTGCAGGAACTCGAAGAAAAATATCATGATAAAATCATAGATGTAAATTTTAGATATAAAGATCATAGTTGGGTTGATTTTCATATTCGTATTCAATTTCAAAATGGTAAAATCATCAATGAACCAATACGTGAGAATAGTTATATGTCTGCTTTTCTTTCTAATTTGATTTTGCGTCCTAGTTGTTTTGAATGTCGCTTTCAAAATTTTTGCTCTAGTGCAGATATTACAATAGGTGATTATTGGGGAATTGAAAATATTCATCAGGATGATGAGAAACTATTGGATGATAAGGGAACAACATTTGTTATGATTCAAAATAGTAAAGGTAAGCAGTTGTTTGATCGCGTGAAAAAAAGAGTTTATTGTGTTGAAACAGATATTGACAAAGCAATTCCATATAATCGTTGTTTAACAAATTCAGTTGTGCCTCATACAAAGTATGAAGAGTTTTGGAGTGAATTAGAACTCACTAAAGTAAATGAGATTTTAAGAAAATATTTAGAAGAAAGAAGATGAGGTTATGGAACCGTGGGTTAGTATTTTAACGCCTTGTTATAATTCAGAAAAATATATCGGAACTTATCTAGATAAGATATTACAACAAACTTACGATAACATTGAACTAGTAATCATCAATGATGGTTCAACAGATAATACGGAGCATATTATCAAGTCATATCAATCTAAAATAAAGTTGAGAGGGTATCGTCTTGTCTATTATAAACAAAAAAATAAAGGTTTGGGTGCTGCAATTAATCAAGGATTAAAATTGATGACAGGTGATTTTTTTTGCTGGTGTGATAGTGATAATTTTTATGCCAATGAATATGTAGAAAAGAATATAAATGTTTTTCTTTCTTCTAACTGTAATATTGTTCGCTGTGACGGATATTTATACTATGATGATGACTTAGAGCATCCATACCATCAGTTTTCTAAATATAATACTGATAAATTTAAGAAACGTTTGTTTTTAAATGCTATAGTAGAAAAAAATTTTCATTTTGGCTGTGCAATGATACGTACTAGTGCTTTCGATATGGTTTGTCCGGATCGTGAAATCTATCCTTCTCGTTATGGACAAAATTGGCAAATTTTGCTTCCGATTCTTTATTATTATGATGCTTATTATATAGATGAACCACTATTTTTCTTCATTAATCGCAAAGACAGTATTTCTAGTTCGAGTCATACTAGAGATAAAATGCTAGAAATGCAAAACGATCATGAAAAGATTTTATTAGAAACTATCAAAAAAATGCAAATTAAGGATGCTAAGTACTATGAGGGGATTATTAGAGAAAAATATATAAAAAGACGTATTTGGGTTGCTGAAACTTACCATGATCAAGAATTGTTAGAAAAATCAAAAAAAGAGTTATCGGAGTTTCAAAAATTTTGTAATCGTAGAAAATACTTTTGTTTATTTCCTAAATATAGAAAACCTTAAGTTATCTTTTAAATAGAGGAGTGATATGGATGAACGTATTAGTAACAGGAGGCGCTGGTTATATTGGAAGTCATACTATAGTTGAATTGTTAAATTATGGTTATGAAGTTGTTATGGTTGATAATTTTTCTAATTCAAAACGTGAAGTGATTGACCACATCAAAGAAATTACCAATCGGGAATTTACTTTTTATGAAGGGGACGTTTCTGATGAAGCGTTTATGGAAAAAGTTTTTACGGAAAATAAGATTGAGTGCGTCATTCATTTTGCAGGATATAAGGCCGTAGGGGAATCAGTTGAAAAACCGATTTTGTATTATCGCAACAACTTAAATTCTACGTTGGTACTTTGTGATGTTATGAAAAATCATAATTGTAAAAAATTGGTCTTTTCATCAAGTGCTACTGTCTATGGAAAACCAAAAGAATTGCCAATTAAAGAAGATTTTCCTTTATCTACTACGAATCCTTATGGAACAACGAAATTGATGATTGAAAAAATATTAGAGGATATTTATCATTCAGATCATGAATGGGATATTGTTATTTTAAGATATTTTAATCCTATTGGTGCGCATGAGAGTGGTTTGATAGGAGAAGATCCAAATGGCATTCCGAATAATTTAATGCCTTATATTGTGAAAGTTGCCACCCATGAATTGGAATGCCTAAATGTATTTGGTAACGATTATGATACACCAGATGGTACGGGAGTTCGTGATTATATTCATGTTGTTGATTTAGCAAAAGGCCATATTAAAGCGTGTGAAAAATTATTTCAGCATAAAGGACTTGGAATTTATAATTTAGGAACGGGAATTGGCTACAGTGTATTAGATTTAATTCATGCATTTGAAAAAGTAAATCAAGTTACAGTTAATTATAAAATTGTAGAAAGACGTCCAGGAGATATTGATGCTTGTTATGCAGATCCAACTAGTGCTTTGGAAGAATTGGGCTGGAAAGCAGAGAAAAATATTGATGATATGTGTCGAGATGCTTATCATTTTGCAATAGAGCAAAATAATATGTTAAGATAATAGTGAAGAGGTAACGTATGAAAATATTAGTAATTATACCAGCTTATAATGAAGAATTAAACATTTTAAATACTTGCAAACAATTAAATAAAGCAAATAAAAAGATGAAGTGGAAAGTTGATTATTTGGTTATTAATGACGGATCTAAAGATCGCACATCTGAAGTTTGTAAAGAAAATCAATTACCATGTATTAATTTGGTTCAAAATTTAGGGATAGGTGGAGCAGTACAAACTGGGTATAAATATGCATATGAAAATGATTATGATATTGCAATTCAGTTTGATGGTGATGGGCAGCATGATGCCAGTTATTTGTCTTCCTTGATAGAGCCGATTGTAAACAAAGAAGCATCTATGACAATTGGATCTCGCTACATTTCTACGTTAAGCGAGTTTAAGTCGACGAAAATAAGACAACTTGGTATTAAAATATTATCTTTTGTTTTGAAAGTGTGCACTAGAAAAAAAGTATATGATGTAACGAGTGGTTTTAGAGCGATTAATCGTGATGTAATCAAATTGTTTAAAGAAGATTATCCCATTGATTATCCAGAACCAGAATCTTTGGTAAATGTAGTGAAACATGGATATATGATTCAAGAAATTCCTGTCAAAATGAACGAAAGAAAATATGGAAAATCTTCTATTACTCCATTGAAAAGTATTTATTATATGATTAAAGTTTCTCTTTCTATTTTAATTAACAGTATTGTTATAGAAAAGGAGAGTGAAAACAGATGATGTTGCAATTACAAATTTTCTTAGTTTGCCTGATTTTCATTGTATTGGTTTGTATTTTTCGATTTATTAAAAAGAAACATTTATCGATGAAGTATGGTATTTTTTGGTTACTTTTACTATGTCTTTTGTTAATTCCTGTTCTTTTTCCTCAGATGGTCGAAGTAATATCAGAATTTTTGGGCTTTGAAGTTTCTTCTAATATGGTATTCTTATTTGCTTTTGTTTTTCTTTTTTATGTTATTTTTGTTTTGTATATTAATGTATCTAAATTGGTTGATCAAAATAAAATTTTAACGCAAGAATTATCGTTGTTGAAAGCAAAAATAGAACGGGAGGATAGAAAATGATTTATGTGATGTTTGGTATTTATGTTATCTTGGCTTCCAGTGGTCTTTTGCTTTTTAAGGCAGGAAGTACCAGTGGCTTGATGTTACAGCTGAATTCGTTGGGATTTCATGTTTCAATCAATTGGCTATCTTTAGTTGGTATTGTGTGTTATTTGGGAAGTTTTTTACTGTGGCTATATATTGTATCACAGACAAAATTAACATGGGCTATGCCGTTATCGGTTGGGTTAATCAATACAGTGATTTATATTGCTTCGGCAATTTTCTTTAAAGAACCAATTGGTGTAATGCAAGTTATCGGAGTATTTTTGGTTGCTGCAGGCGTTACATTGATTTCTGTTCAAAAGTAAAAGAGTAAAATGGAAAAGAGAGAAGAGGTATTTATGATAAGAGTAATGACAGTTTTTGGGACAAGACCCGAAGCAATTAAAATGGCACCTTTGGTAAAGGAATTAAAAAAAAGAGAAGAAATTGAGTGTATTGTTTGCGTAACCGCACAGCATAGGGAAATGTTAGATCAAGTATTAGAAACATTTGACATTGTACCTGACTTTGATTTAAATATTATGAAGCAAGGGCAAACGTTAGGTGATGTAACAACTCGTGCGTTAAATGGTTTGGAAGGAGTTATTAAGCAAGTCAAACCAGATATTGTTTTGGTTCATGGTGATACGACGACTACTTTTGCAGGTGCTTTGGCTGCTTTTTATAATCAAGTAGCAATTGGACATGTTGAAGCAGGTCTTAGAACGTGGGACAAATATTCTCCATATCCAGAAGAGATGAATCGCCAAATGGTAGGTTGTATGGCAGATATTCATTTTGCACCAACAGAAAAAAGCGCACAAAATTTGCTTCGTGAAGGAAAGCCAAAAGATAGTATTTACGTAACAGGTAATACCGCCATCGATGCGATGTCTACTACTGTAGATGTTCATTATCAGCACGAAGTACTAGATTGGGTTGGCGATGATCGTATGATTTTGCTTACCGCGCATCGTCGCGAAAATTTAGGGGAACCAATGTATCATATTTTTCGAGCAATCAAGCGCATTGTCGATGAATTTTCAGATGTGAAAGTGGTATATCCCATTCATATGAACCCTAAAGTGAGAAGTATTGCTAAGGAAGTATTAGGAGAATGTGATCGAGTAAAAATCATTGAGCCGCTCGAAGTATTTGATTTTCATAATTTTCAAAATAAATCATTTATTATTTTGACGGATAGTGGTGGAATTCAAGAAGAAGCACCATCGCTTGGAAAACCGGTATTGGTGTTGCGCGATACGACCGAAAGACCTGAAGGAATCGAGGCAGGAACTCTTAAATTGGCAGGAACCGACGAGGAAACCATTTATCAGTTAACGAAGCAATTGCTTACGGACCATGATTTATATCATTCTATGAGTCATGCTTCTAATCCATATGGTGATGGGCATGCGAGTGAACGCATTGCAGATGCCATTATTAATTATTTTACGAAAAAAGCAAAAAAAGTTTAGTCAAATAGGCGATATCACAAATATTATAATGGATATACATTGTTATAACGTAGAGCAATAGAAATACATGATTCAATCAATATTGGAATTTATAAAGGAGAAATAGAATGAAGGACAAATTTGCAAAATTACGATCTGTAATCAAAAAATACGGTTTGTGGGGTGCTTTTAAAAAGGTATGTCAGTATATCAATGCTGAGTTAATTCATTCGATTAGCGTGGTAAGCAATATTAAAATTCGTATTCACAAACAGAAATATATCGATCAAATTCAAGATATACTAAAGAAAAGTAAGTATGATCGTATTATTATTTGGCGCAGTAGTTTTGGTTGGAATGTACCTTTGTTTCAAAGACCACAACATATTTCTAACAATTTGTCAAAGCAGAAATGTTTGGTGTTTTACGAAGTTACGAAGATGACAGACCAGATTGAATTTATAGAAAAATTGCAAAACAATTTATATTTGGTTAATTTTAAGAATAAGTTGTTTTGTAAGATGTTAATGCAAGAGATTTCCAAAATAAACAAGCCAAAGTACTTACAATTTTACTCTACTGATTGGACTTTGCCTGTTAGTTATGTAAAACAACAAATTGCAAATGGTTATAAGGTTATTTATGAATACATCGATGATTTGAGTCCTCTTTTAGCGGGAACCAAAGAACTTCCTGTCAATGTGAAAGAAAAGTATGAATATGCGATGCAAGATACTGAAAACGTGTTGGTAGTGGTTACGGCTGATTTATTAAAAGAAGATGTGATAAAACAAAGAGGAGAGAAAAACTTGGCTTTTTCTACGAATGGAGTAGACTATCAACATTTTCAAAAGATCGATCAGAAGTATCCGTTCGAACGCGATTTTCAAGAAATATTGGATAAAAAATTGCCTATTGTCTGTTATTATGGTGCTCTTGCAAGTTGGTTCGACTATGAACTTATCAAGAAACTTTCCCAAACGGAGCAATACAGCATTGTATTATTCGGAATTAAGTACGATGATGCTTATGAAAAAGCAGGATTAGATCAATGTCCAAATGTGTATTTTCTCGGCTCTAGAGATTATCAAGTTTTAAAAAATTACGCTGCAAAGGCAGATGTCTTAACGATACCATTTTTAATTAACGATATTACAAAAGCAACTTCACCAGTTAAGATTTTTGAGTACATGGCGTTACATAAGCCAATTGTAACGACGGCTATGCACGAATGTATGAAATATAAATCGGTATTGATTGGTAAAGATCATCAAGATTTTATTGGAAAAATTGCTTCTGCTCTTGAGATGCAAAAAGATAAAAAGTATTTGAGATTGTTGGATCAAGAAGCAAGAGAAAACGATTGGAGTGAAAAAGCCAAAGCAATCGTTGAAATGTTAAAGGTAAGTGAGAAAAAATGAAGACATACTTTCAAAAACTTTTTACAGGTACGAAACAAGAATTCGTAAAACAATTAGAAAGTTGTTTAAAAAAGAAACAAAGACAATTTATTATTACAGCCAATCCAGAAACGTTTATGGTAGGAAAAAAGGACGAAGTTTTAAATCGAGCATTGTTGGATCCTCACACTTTGGTTGTTGCGGATGGAATTGCATTGGTGAAGACGAGTAAGAAATTCGATGTTGTTTGTCCTAAAATTACTGGTGTAGATATTACTTATGAATTGTTTGAATTAGCAAACAAATTTAAAAAATCACTTTATTTGTTTGGATCTACGAAAGAAGTAATAACTAAAACAGTAGCAAAAATAAAAAAAGATTATCCTAATATTAAAGTAGTAGGGTATTGTGACGGTTATGTGAAAGATAAAGATCAAGTTTTTGATGAAATGGTAACAAAGAAACCAGATGTGGTGTTGGTTGCACTTGGAATACCCCAACAAGAAAAGTTGATTTATCAAAATTTGTCTCGATTTCAAAAGGGAATTTTTGTAGGAGTCGGCGGGACGTTTGATGTGTTTAGTGGTGTTAAGAAGCGTGCGCCAAAGTTCTTTCAGAAATGGAATTTGGAATGGCTCTATCGTATTGTAACAGAACCAAAACGGTTAAAACGATTTTATCAACATAACATTAAGTTTGTCTTTCGAATTCTTTTTATGAAGAAAGGATAGTATAATGAAAAAACTCATTTTATTGTTTCAAAAGTATAAAGAAGTGATTATGTATTTGATTTTTGGGGTACTTACTACTTTGGTTAATATTATCACTTATTATTTTTGTACACGGCTTTTTGATTTGAATGAATATGGAAGCAATGTGGTTGCTTGGATCATCTCTGTTTTGTTTGCTTTTGTAACGAATAAACTTTTTGTATTCGAAGATAAAGATAAAAATTGGCGAGCAATCTTGAAACAGTCATTATCTTTCTTTGCATTTCGTCTTGTATCGTTAGGAATTGATATGGGCAGTATGTATGGAATGATATCGATTTTGAAATGGAATGATTTAATTGCTAAAGTAATCGCTAACATTATTGTGATTATTTTAAACTACGTGTTTAGTAAAATATTTGTATTTACTAAAAAAGAAAGAAGGTAGGATGGTATGGAAAAAATCTCGATTATTGTACCTTGTTACAATGAAGAAGAAGCGTTGCCACTATTTTATAAAGAGATCACAAAAATAGCCAAGAAGATGAAAAAGATCGATTTTGAAATTTTGTTAATCAACGATGGAAGTAAAGATCAAACATTAGAAATTGCTCGTTCTTTATCCAAAAAAGATCAGCGTGTTCGCTATGTATCCTTTTCGCGCAATTTTGGGAAAGAAGCAGCCATGTATGCAGGACTTGAATATGCGACAGGAGATTATGTGGCTGTTATGGATGCCGATTTACAAGATCCTCCAGAATTGTTAGAAGAAATGTATCGATTGATTCAGGAGGAAGGTTACGATTGTGTTGGAACGAGAAGAGTCACGAGAAAAGGAGAACCACCTATTCGGAGTTTCTTTGCAAGATGTTTTTACAAAATCATCAACAAGATGAGCAAAGTGGAGATGGTAGATGGAGCAAGAGATTTTCGTCTGATGACAAGACAGATGGTAGATGCGATTTTGTCGATGAATGAGTATAATCGTTATTCGAAAGGACTTTTTAGTTTTGTTGGATTTCAGACAAAGTGGCTAGAGTATGAGAATGTAGAAAGAGTAGCCGGTGAAACGAAGTGGAGTTTTTGGAAGTTATTACTTTATGCTTTTGATGGCATTATTGCTTTTTCTACTGCACCTTTGTCAATTGCTGTCTTCGTTGGAATTTTATTTTGTATTGTTTCGTTCATCATGATTTTGGTGATTATTATCAAAACTTTATGTTTTGGAGATCCAGTAGGTGGTTGGCCAAGTATCGTATGTATTATGTTTTTCTTGAGTGGTATTCAATTGTTTTGCATTGGAGTTATTGGTGCCTATCTATCTAAAACGTATTTAGAGACCAAACATCGTCCTATTTATATTGTGAAAGAAACCGAAAAAACTGAGTAGAAACTCAGTTTTTGTTTACAGTTATTTTAAAAGAAGTTATAATTTATATGAGGTAACGATATGAGAAAAATAATAAAAAAACATCGAAAGATTATTTTTATTGTAGGTGGATGTATTTTGACATTATTGGTTGTTTTTCTTTTTTTGTTGTATGGACCGATTTCTTTTTTTCGAGATACTTGGATTACCTCTGCTATGACGACCAAGAATCATCAGTATTTGGCTAGATTGTTTTATTCGGAGGAAGTCATTCAAGAAGTTTTGGCCAAGCATAAAGTGATCGAACCCAATGAGATTAGTGATCCTGATTTAATTGGCTCTACAACATCTTCTTATTCTGTTTATGAAGAGCAGATTTTAACCAAAGAGAAAGGCAATGATTTGTATAAAGTAATAGAAGTAAAAGGAGTTGGCTATCATGGTTATTTAGTTGCCATTTACGATCCTTCCAAAGTAGTGCTTGCAACATCAAAGTATCTTGGAACAAAAGGGGAAAAGATTACGACAGTTGCCAAAGAAAATCAAGCGACGATTGCGATCAATGCTGGTGGTTTTTATGATCCAGAATGGAATGGGCCTGGTGGTCTTCCTCATGGAACCGTGATTCAAAACGGAAAGATGGTAAGTGATTATATCGATGCATCTGTCGGTGGTGGCTTTATTGGTTTTACTTATGATGATAAGTTGGTATTAGGTAAAATGACGGTTGAAGAAGCACTTGCCATGGGGTATCGTGATGCAGTCGAGTTTGGACCTTTTTTGATTGTCAATGGAAAATCATCTTTTATTACAGGAAATGGTGGCTGGGGGATTGCGCCACGTACCGCGATTGGACAAAGAAAAGATGGAATTGTATTGTTTTTGGTGATCGATGGTAGAACTGTCAGCAGTATTGGAGCCGATATGTTGGATCTTACTAAAATCATGGAACAGTATGGCGCATACAATGCGGCTAATTTAGATGGAGGTAGTTCTACGGAACTTTGGATTGATGGAAAAATTATCAATCATCCTGTTGCCAGTGGAAAAGACGGTTTACGAAACATGCCAACTTTTTGGATTGTGAAACAATAATTGTTTATAAGACATTGTCAAACAATGTCTTTTTTTGTTATAATAAAATTTGTAATATATAGGAGTGTCTACATATGAAGAAAGAAAAGAAATTAAAAAAGGGAAAAAAGACAAAAAAAGATTATCCAAGAGGACAATTTTGGTTTAATGTTGTTAGTTTAGTTATCTTAATTGGTCTTTGTTGTTTTATTGGAGGAAGAAGTATTTATTATTATAGTATGCAGCATGCGCAAGAAACACAGATGGCAAATACGCTTTCTACTATTGTAAAGAAAAATAATCCTACAGTAGAAGATGGAGATGGACTTTATCAGATCAAGAACGAGTATGTTTTTAAAGGAAAAGAAGTCAACAATTATGTGATGTATTCGAATCGACTCTTTCGAATTATGCGAGTGAATGAAGATAATTCTGTAAAATTGATTTCTTCTGATAATCAAACTGTTTTGATTTGGGGAAACGAATCAGAATATGCTTCTTCTAATGTTTATCGTTATATGAATCCACAAGAAAATACGGAATATACTGGCATTTTGTATGATAGTTTGAATCAACCTAACGTTTATTTGGACATTACACCTTGGTGTGAAGGAACAGTACAGGGAAATTCATTGGATTGTGAAAAAAATAATAAAGATGATTTTGTGACTTTACTTACGATCGAAGATTATATTGCGGCAAATGGAAAAGATAGTTATTTAAACGATGGTAAAGCAACGTGGTTATTAGGACTAGATGAAGAAGGAAGCAATCTTTATTTGAATAAAAGTGGTTCTATTGCTCCTGCGAATAGCGATGATGGTTTTGGAATAAAACCCGTCATTACGATCAAAAATAATATTGATGTGGTATCTGGTGATGGAACGCAAGACAATCCTTATCAATTAGAGCCAAACGATCAACTTAGTTATATCAATCGCTATGTTCAGTTAGGTGATGATCTTTATCGTGTTTATCAAGTAGAAGATCAAATGTTGCGTTTGTCTTTGGATCATTATCTACAAGTAGATGGACAAGATTATGAAGATAACTATAGTAACTCTACAACAATGTTTGATGTTACAGATCGTAATAATATCGGTTATTATTTAAATCGAACGTATTTAAATTCTCTTAGTTATCAAGATCAGTTACAAGAGTGTACGTTCTATACGGGTGAAATTTCGGATGAAATTGGATTCGATTATCTAAATGTGTTCCAAAACCAAATTTCTAGTAAGGTAGGAATGCTCAATATGATCGATTTGAAATTAAATAGTCAATTAGATGATTATTATTTGATGAATACGACTTCTTCTTTAGGCGAAATGGCTTTGGTTCATAGTGTGACTGGAGAATTGCGCGAAGAAGTTACGAAGGAAAAGAAAAAAATTGTACCAGTTGTTTGTATTTTAAAAGATCAAATTAAAAGTGGAAATGGTAGTATTGATACACCATATATGATGGAGTAGAAGATGAAGAATATGGAAAATAAGAAAAAGAAAAGAAGACGAAAATTAAAGATTAAGAAGTTTACCATTGCGGTTTTCCTTTTGGATGTTTTGGCAGTTGTCGTATTATTTTTTGTCTATGGTCCTGTTTCTTATTTTAGGGAACTTTGGATTACTACAGCCATGACGACGATGAATCATCATTACTTGGCTTATACGTTTTATAGTCCGAAACTAGTCGCAGAAGTGATGAGTAGAAACTATATTGTACCAATTACGGAAGAGATCAATTTAGACGATATTGTAATTGGAAATACAGAAGAAAAAGATAGTTATTCTTCTATTTATGAAGAACAGATTTTTACGCGTGATGAAGGAAATGACATTTATAAGATTATTCGTATTAATGAAAGTGGGTACAAAGGATATCTTACGGTTATTTACGATCCTGCGAATGTCGAGTTGGCCGTACCAAAGCAATTGGGTAGAGTCGGTGCCAGTGTTGCGAAAATGTGTCGTGATAACAATGGATTAGTTGGCATTAACGGTGGTGGTTTTGAAGACATTGATGGTTGGGGAAATGGTAGTACACCGTATGGTGCTATCATTAAAGATGGAGAACTGATTTGGCAACATGCTGGAGGAAACGGTGGTTTAATTGGTTTTAATAAAGATCATAAAATGTATTTGACGACGGAAAGTCCAGAGGTGGCTATTTCTAAAGGTATGGTCGACGCTGTTGAATTTGGTCCATTTTTGATCGTCAATGGAAAGGTTGCACAAATACATGGTGATGGTGGTTGGGGAATTGCGCCTCGTACCGTTATTGCCCAAAGAAAAGATGGCATTGTATTATTCTTAGTAATCGAAGGAAGATTACCGGGATATAGTTTAGGTGCAAGTATGCGTGATGTCATTCAATTGTTATCGCGTTACAAGGCCTATAATGCTGCGAATTTAGATGGTGGTGCATCGACTACAATGGCTGTAAATGGAAAACTTTACAATCGCCCAAGTGCTGGAGGAGAATATGGTGGACGTGCTGTTTCCAATGCTTGGATTGTAGTTGATAATACTGATCAAACAGAATAAACCATGCGATAAAATTACATCGTGTGGTTTTTTGTTGAAAGATTGTAATGAGAAATCATAGAAATTGCATTTGATTTATTATATAATAAAGATAGATTATGGAGATGACGTTATGATAGAAAAACGAATTATGGATGGAAATGAAGCATGTAGTTATGTTTCATACCCTTTTACGGAAGTGGCCGGAATTTATCCGATTACACCAGCGTCCCCGATGGCTGAACTTGTGGATCAATGGAGTAATCAAGGAAAGAAAAACTATTTTGGTATGCCTGTTAAAGTAGTAGAGATGCAATCGGAAGCAGGTGCTGCTGGAATGGTGCATGGATCATTACAAGCCGGTTGTTTGACTACCACTTATACAGCAAGTCAAGGGTTATTATTGATGATTCCTAACATGTACAAGATGGCAGGCGAGTTGCTTCCTGCGGTGATTCATGTGGCAGCACGTAGTTTGGCAACACATGCGTTATCTATTTTTGGTGATCATCAAGACGTCTATGCGACGAGAATGACCGGCTTTGCCATTTTAGCAGAAAGTTCTGTGCAAGAAGTGATGGACTTGACAGCCGTTGCCCATTTGTCGGCAATCAAAGGAAGAGTGCCATTTGTCAATTTTTTTGATGGTTTTCGAACGAGTCATGAACTACAAAAAATCGATGTATTAGATATGGAAAAAGTGAAGAAATTGATCGATCAAAAATCTTTGACTGAATTTCGATCTCGGGCACTTACTCCCGATAATCCAGTTACAAGAGGAACGTCGCAAAATGATGATATTTATTTTCAAGCGACAGAAGTAAGAAATCCATACTATCAAAAACTTCCAGATATCGTGAACGATTACATGCACGAGATTAACAAGTTGACAGGAAGAAATTATGCACCGTTTACTTATTATGGAAGGGAAGACGCTACAAAGGTTATCGTGGCTATGGGATCTGTCTGCGAAACGATCAAAGAAACTCTTGATTATTTAAATGCACAAGGAGAAAAATTAGGACTTATTACTGTTCACTTGTATCGTCCATTTAGTAGTAAGTATTTTTTAAAAGTATTACCAGACACTGTAAAATCTATTGCTGTTTTGGATCGTACCAAAGAAGCCGGCTCGATTGGAGAACCGCTATATCTTGATGTGTTGCAAGTAATAGAGGAAGCCAAACGAAAAATCAAGGTAATTGGTGGAAGATACGGGTTATCGAGCAAAAACACCAATCCTGCTATGATCAAAGCCGTTTATGATTTTCTTGGAAAAAGGGATAACTTTACGGGATTTACTGTCGGTATTTTTGATGATGTGACCAAGTTAAGTATTCCACTTTCTGACTTTCAACTTCCTAAAAAACATACCGAATTTTTGGTGTATGGTTATGGATCAGATGGAATGGTGAGTGCTTGTAAAGATCTTATGAAAATTACCGGAACTTATAGTAATGCAAACGTCCAAGGATATTTTCAATACGATTCTAAGAAAAGTGGTGGTATTACCAAAAGTCATTTGCGTTTTAGTAAAGAGCCGATTTTATCCACTTATTATGTGGAAAGACCTAGTGTCATCGTCTGTACCAACGATCGTTATTTGAAAAAGTTTAAAGTGCTAGAGAACATAGAAGAGAATGGCATTTTCTTGTTAAATACGAGTAAAAAAGAACAAGAAATCATCGATTTTTTAAGTGAGAATGATAAGAAAATTTTAAAAGATCGACATGTGCGTTTTTACATCGTCGATGCATTAAAAATCGCCAAAGAGGTTGGTTTGGATCGTAAGATCAGCAGTGTTATGGAAACGTTGTTGTTTCAGTTGGGGCATATTATTCCGTTTGATTTTGCAATATCTAAGATGAAAGAGCGAGTTCAAAGCCGTTTTGGAAATAAGGGAAACGATATTGCGAAAAAGAATTTGTTGGCGATTGATCGGGCCAAAGATAGTTATATAGAAGTTCAAGTCGATGATCTTCGTTATGAGATGAGTCAAGTGGATCAAGAGCGTAGTTTATTTGATAAGATGGATGAACGAGAAGGGGATCAACTTGCAGTCAGTGCGTTTGCTTTTCAGCCAGATGGTACCTTTGAAGGGGGGCTTTCTCGCTTAGAAAAACGGGAAAGTAGTTCTTTTGCACCTTATCATATTAAAGAAAATTGTATTCAGTGTAATCTTTGCTCCTTTGTATGTCCGCATGCGGTCATTCGTCCTTTCTTATTGGACGAAGAGGAAGTGGAGAAAGCACCAGATGTTGTAAAACGCAATTTGATGGATGCCAATTTCAAAGATCAAAATTTAAAGTATACGATTTCTGCTTCTATTCCAGATTGTACTGGATGTAAATTATGTGTTAACATTTGTCCTGGCAAAAAGGGTGAAAAAGCACTCGAAATGAAATCGATAGAAGAATTGAAGCGTCTTAGAAAGGAAGAAGAGTATCAATATTTATTTAATCAAGTCACTGAAAAACAGGTTATGCCTATCAATACGGTAAAGGGAAGTCAATTTCGAAAACCGAAGTTTGAATTTCCTGGTGCTTGTGCGGGTTGTGGAGAAACCCCTTATTTGAAATTGCTGACGCAATTGTTTGGTGAAAAACTGGTCATTGCGAATGCAACAGGTTGTTCTTCTATTTATGGTGCAAGTGCCCCAAGCACTCCATATACAGTGCCATGGGCCAATTCTTTATTTGAAGATAACGCAGAATATGGTTATGGAATGAAGATTGCCGATCAAGCCATGAAAGATCGTATTCAATCGCTTATCCTTTCTCATATAGATGAGGTGGAAGAAGCGGAACAAAAGATCTACCGAGATTATTTAGAAGAAATGAGCGAAGAAACAGCGGACCGTTTATATGAGGTGATCGATCATACTAAAATTAAGGAATTACAGTCATTAAAACCGTTCATCAAGCCAAAATCTATTTGGATGATCGGTGGAGATGGTTGGGCTTACGACATTGGTTTTAATGGAATTGATCATGTACTAGCCAATAAAGAAAATGTTAATATTTTAGTTTTGGATACGGAAGTATATTCCAATACAGGAGGTCAAGCATCGAAGTCAAGCAAGATTGGTTCTGTATCAAAATTTGCTTCAACTGGTAAAAAAACGGCCAAGAAAGATTTGGCCAAAGTTGCCCTTACTTATCCACATGTGTATGTTGGAAGCATTTCTATGGGTGCTAATTATCAACAAACCATCAAAGTGTTGTTAGAAGCCGAGGCATATGATGGACCATCTATCATTTTGGCGTATGCTCCATGTATTGCGCAAGGCATGTTAAAAGGTATGGAATATACTATGGAAGAAGAGAAAAAGGCAACTCTTAGTGGATATTATCCAATTTTTCATTATCATCCGGTTACTAAAAAATTTACGATGGATAGCAAAGCTAATTTTGATACTTATTTTGATTTTTTAGAAGGAGAAGATCGCTATCGTATGTTAAAACAAGTGGCGCCAGATACTTATCAAAAATTATTAGAAGAAAATAAGAAAAATGCCATGGAGCGATATGAATATTATCGTAGTTTAGAAGGAGTACAAAAAGATGGAGAACAAATCAAATGAAAAGATAACAAAACCACCTAAAATGAGTCAATATCAAGGAAAAAAAGAGACAAAACAAGAGATGGTAGAATTTGAATATATAGAAGATACTGACGAAGATTTTGGTGTGGAATATCATCCTTTCTTGGATGGTCCATTGATGGAAGATGAGGAATCTAATCATGTATGATGCGTTTTATAAAGAGCAACTAGAGTATTTGTTTTTTTCTATCAAACAAGAAGTTTTATCAAATCATCAAATGCCTAATATTTATCGCATGTTGGCAAATTTTGGGGTAGATTCTTCTTTGTGTGGTTATGAAATATTAGATAACCGTGATCGTTGTGCTAGTTACGCTTTCCGTTTGATTCGTGATGTTTTGGATGAAGATAGAAAAAAGGGAAGAACTCCAAGTATTCGGACACGTATTCAATTACAAAATAACAATCCTCGAAGTTTTCAACATATCAATGTAGTATTCGATCCAGCAAAGCAAGCGGGAGTAAGAAGTATGTTGAAGTTGTATTTTCCACTTGACATCAATCAAAGAGAAGTGGCGATTCGAGATATTTATCAATATTTATTTCAAGAAAAAATCAATTTTTCTTCTAAAATATCACCCACGATTCGTTCTGATAATTTTGTTGTTCGAGTGGATTCGGTGGAAGATGCAAAGAAACTTATCGATTATGCTGCTTCTACTCCTTCTATTTCTAGTGCAATATGCATGAACAATCCTTTGGTTGCACAAATTCATGGTATTGGTATTGCACAAGATACGTATGAGATGAGCTACAATATGTTAGCGTCACAGGAAATGCAAGATTTTTTACGAGATTGTTGTGGAAAAAATGAATTAAGTAAGTTCGATGCGGAACATTTTTTGATTTATTTAAAGGATAAGTATGCAATACTTTCTAATAGTAAACAACGTTTCGGAGTGAAAACGTTAATTGATTCTTTGAATTGTATTTTGCAGGGTTCCTCATTTTTAGAAAATTGTACGGTACCGAATCGATTGTCGTTTGATCCGGCGCTATTTTATCAATATCGTCGTTATTTGAAAGATGATGTTTATCTTTATCGAGATGGTGACAATCGTGAAATTACGATGGAAAGTGATCCGGCTTTTTATATTCACTTACAAGCGATGAATTGTTTAGAAAAAATGTATCAGGAACGTTTTCAAAAACGTCCTAATACGTCGTTTGTTTTACATCATGCCCTTTCTAATTATCTACACGTTTATTTGGATAGAATGCAAGATATTACCAAAGAAAATAGTACGATTAACGATGATATTCAACTATCTTTTCCATATGAAAACCGTGTCATTCAAAATCTTTTTCCATATCTTTGTGCTGATTTGGCACTTCAAAATGGACGCTCTACCATAGAAGAAGTACAAGAGATTATGGATGTAGTAACAAGAAGAACCGTATTTGAACGAGATGATGATATATCTTTAATAGAAAAAAATCGTTCATCAAAACAATGTTATCTTTGGGAGGACAAACGATTTTCTTCGTCCATTCCTTTAATTACGATGGATCGTGGAATTGTCGGGTTAGATTTTGTTGATGATTTCAAGCAAGATAACGTAATGACGATTACCGTAATCAAGAATGGCAAAATGATTCAATATCAAAGAGTAGTGTTGGAAGTAGATCGTAATTTGTTGATGAATTTACAGGATGAGACGTCTTGTACCTATCGTTCTTTTGTTGGAAATTTATTGTTAGATGAAACTCGCAATAAGAAGATGATCGATGAACGTGGTGGGCATTTTGGAATTATTCGTTATTCCTCTGATGGAACAATTCAAAAATATTATGATCCTCATTCTATAAAGAAGTTAAAAGATATGAATCTAGAACCTAGCGTCGAAGTGGTGGAACAAAAATCTAGTAGAATAAGATAAAATGTAGCAAATTTTTGCTACATTTTTTAATAAAAAAAGAAGTTGCACCCCCTGAGGGCAACTTCCTAAAAAGAATAAAAAGGGGTTGGCTAGTGTGATACTAGCTACCAATTCGCCTAATCTCGAATTGGTGATTTCTATAATAATCGAAAGCAGTCATTTTGTCAATGATAAAGTCATAAAAATTCAAAATTTTTATTATTAGGATTGATTTCTATATTTTCTTTGTCAAATTCAAAATTCGTATAATGAAACCTGGTCGAATGAAGTAAAATATGATATAATAGCAGGCGAGGAAGTGGTAGTATGGGTGATTTATCGTTGGTTAAAGGAATTGGACCAAAGTCAGAAGTTTTGCTTCACAAGTTAAATATTTATACCATTGAAGATTTGGTTACCCACTATCCTTTTCGTTATGATGTATTAAAGCGTGGCTCTATTCAAGATACAGAAGAGGGTGGACACATTGTCATTGATGGGAAAGTCGAGAGTGTTCCTATTTTATTGCGCTTTAAAGGCGGTTTAAATAAAATGAATTTCCGCTTGGTAACCGCAAGTGGCGTTGTGGGTGTTTCTATTTTTAATCGTGCTTTTATGAAAAGTCATTTGTTGATTGGAACAGGAGTTACTGTTATTGGGAAACTTGATAAACAAAAAAATGTGATTACGGCTTCCGATATCAAATTGGGAATGTTATCGAATCAAGTTAAAATAGAGCCAATTTATCATTGTACAAATGGTTTGTCTAATAAAAACATCAGCAATTATATTAATATGGCTCTATTGCAGTTTGGAAGGGAAATTCGTGATGATATTCCGGAACATATTGCTTCAAATTATCACTTTTCAAATAAGAAAACGGCATTAAATATTTTACATAATCCGCCAACTTTGGAAAAATTAAAGGAAGCCACCATTCGTTTGAAGTATGAAGAGTTATTTTCTTTTATGTTTAAAATTAATTATTTAAAAGAAAGAAATCGTCATAATAGATCTGGTTGGTCTAAAGAAGTTGATTTTTCAAAAATAGAATCATTTTTAAAACAGTTACCTTTCGAATTGACGATGGATCAAAGAAAGGCAGCACAAGAAATTTTAGATGATATGAATGCTACTAGTCGGATGAATCGATTGTTGCAAGGTGATGTGGGAAGTGGGAAAACGGTTGTGGCTTTTATTGCGATGTATGCTTCTTTTTTGGGAGGATATCAAAGTGCTTTAATGGCTCCGACAGAAATTTTGGCAACACAACATTATTATAATTTAAAACAGTTGTTACAAGAATATGATATTGAAATTGCTTTATTGACTGGTTCTGTCAGCAAAAGGGAAAAACAGCAAATTTATAAGGGATTGGCCGATGGAACAATTCATATGGTAATTGGGACACACGCTTTGATTCAGGAGGAAGTGGTATATCAAAATTTGGGTTTGGTTATAACGGATGAACAACATCGTTTTGGTGTTAATCAAAGGGCAAATTTGACCAATAAGGGAAGAGAACCAGATATCCTTTACATGAGCGCAACGCCAATTCCTAGAACATATGCGCTGACGATTTATGGTGATATGGATATTTCGACTATTAAGGAAAGACCAAAGGGAAGAATGCCTATTAAGACATTTGTGAAAACAACCAAAGATATGAAAGATGTGTTGACTTTAATGTTAGAAGAATTGAAACAACAGCATCAAATTTATGTAATTGCACCTTTAATTGAAGATAATGAAAATTCGGATTTGACGACAGTATATGAATTGCGCGATAAGATGAATTTGGCATTTGGTAGTAAGTATCACATTGATTTAGTTCATGGTAAAATGCGTGCGGAAGCAAAAGAGTATGTGATGCAAGAGTTTGTCCAAAATAAAGTAAATATTTTAATCAGTACAACGGTTATTGAAGTAGGAGTAGATGTTCCAAATGCGACGATGATGGTCATTTTTGATGCTAATCGTTTTGGACTTTCTACGCTTCATCAATTGCGTGGCCGTGTGGGAAGAGGTACGGTTGCTTCTTCTTGTATACTAATTAGTGATCAAGATACCAAACGATTACAAATTATGGAAACAGTCGATGATGGTTTTGCGATTAGTGAAGAGGATTTTAAATTACGTGGACATGGTGACTTGTTTGGTACGAAACAAAGTGGTGATATGACGTTTAAAATTGCTGATTTAAGGCAAGATTATAAGATTTTATTACAAGCAAAAAAAGATTCGAAAATGTATTTACTTGACAAATCGTTTGACAACGACGATGTAAAGAAACGTTTAATTGAAGATGTCAATTATAAAAAATAAATGTAAACAAAAGAATATTCAGTTGGAAGTAATTGACTTTTTGATTAATTCATATTATGATTAAGATGCGTGAGTAACTCACGCTGATATCTCTCACGAACTAAAATGTGAGAGTATATTCAACCGAACCCCCTGAAGGAGCGCAATAGCGCTCCACTTTTTGTATTGTTGGAACGATAGTGGTATGGTGCTATAATGAAGTTAAATGAAATGGAGCGTTGAAAACTTTGACAAAAGCTATCTATCTTAGTATTAAACCAGAACATACCAAGAGAATTGTAACAGGCGAAAAGAATTATGAGTTTCGTAATTATTATCCCAAGCAACAAGTGGATACTTTGTATGTTTATGAAACATATCCTACTTGTGAATTAAAATATATTATGAAAATAGGAAACGTCATAGAATATCCTAATAAAATTGCAAAAACAGGATATGGAAATGATGAATTTAATCAAGGATTGAAAAATACAAAATATGCTTATGAAATTAAGAGCGTATCTCTTTTAGAGAATCCAATTGATTTGACTACATTGAAAAGTGTATATGGTTTTACTCCACCACAAGCATATGCGTATGATAGTAGATATGCAACACTAACTGAATATCTTCATCAGTCAAAGATCAGTAGAATCGTATGATGTGAATAATAGGTGATAAAGATGAGAAAGAAAGGTATTTTTATTGCAAGATTGTTATTTAGTTTTATGATTACATTGATGTTGTTTTCCATGATCATAAAAACAAATGATACGTATTCTCAAATGTTCATGACTTCTTTTTTGATTTGTGCTTTGGCATCGATGGGAAAAACTATATGTTTTTTATTCGAGAAAGAAAACTGGGCAAAGATATTTGATCAACTGTTTTTGATCAGTTTTTTCTTGTTTGCTTTTGGCTTTTTATTTTTTTGGTGTTATACCTCTATTAAAAGTGCAAATTTTGTGTTTTTATTTTTTTCCATTCCTTTTTGGTTGGTTAGTATTCATTATTTTCGTAAATTTTTGTGGAAAAAAACGAAGCGAACAAACAATAAGAAGAAACAATCCAAATGGAGCACTTCAATCGTGGTTGGAACGATTCTGATTGGATTCACTTTGTGTTGTGGACTTGTATTATTGTTTTTAGGTATTAAAGATTTTTATCAAGAAAATCATAAGATTAAAAACTATGTTACAACAACGGCTTATTTTAAAGATTATCAAATTTATGAGCAAACTTCTGATGGAAGCGTTACTTATCAATTGAATTATGTTTATCAAGTCGAAGGAAAAGAATATACCATTTCTACAGATTATGGTACCAACGATATCCCTGATAAAGGTAGTGTACGTGAAATGAAATATAATCCTAATCATCCTAGCGAAGCGGTTTTATTAGGAACAAATCGTTCAAATAGTATGATTTATATTGGGGCTTTTTTTACTTTGGGTTCTTTTACATTTGTGTTAGTAGCACTTTATACTAAAGGAGTATTTGATAAAGTTAAGTTTGATGTTATAGGCACTTATATTGGCATTGTGTTTTTGTTGATTGGAATAGGTATTGTTTTATTTCAAAATGGTACTACAGGATCGTTTCTGGAAACTGTTCGTTCGTTTGGCCTATGGATTTTTATACCGTTGGCGTTTGTTATAATTGGACTTTTTCAGGTAATAAAAAGTATACTTATTATAAAAAAGAATCGAGAGTGATGATGATGGAATATTTGTTTTTATTTGTTTTTGGAATTGGTACTATTTTGCTTGGTATTTTTAATTGGAAGGGAAACATTACTTCTATTCATTGGTACAATAGAACCAAAGTTACAAAAGATAATGTGAAAAAATACGGAAAAGTTATGGGATTAGGGACTATTATTATCGGAAGTAGTTTGAGTATCACTTCTATTCTTTATTTGTTGATCGAAAAAGAGTTTGTTTGGTATGTTACGTTAGTAGGAATAGTAATTGGTCTTATTTTGATGATTTATGGTCAGTTTAAATACAATAGAGGAATTTTTTAAACGATATATGATCGTGTATAAGAATGATTGGTTGTCAGATGATAGAAAATAGTGTATGCTAGATTTAAGAAATGGGGGAATTGGAATGAATCAAGAACAAATCAATAGATCAAAAAAAGAATTGCAGGAAAAGAAAAAAATGATTGATGAAGAAATTGAGGAGCTATTAGAGCAAAATAAACAATTACAGTCGAAGAGTTTCGGTAGAAAAATTTTGATTGGTTTTTTTGCTTCGACGATTCTTTATGTTTCTTTTTTAACATTTGGTGCTTCTCTTGGACTGCTTACGAATGCTGTTTTTTCTTTCGCATCATTGGGGGCTGCTTTTTTGTCTGGCAAATTGATTGTAAACACACTGACACCAGAAGAAAAGAGTTCTAAAGGAAAGTTTTTTTCTTCTAAAATAACGAAAATGAAACAAAACTTAGAGAAACAAAAAGAAAACGAATTGGCATTAGCCAAGTTACAAAACAAAAGTTTAGTGTTAGATAAGGCCACAAAGGATTTAGAGAACATTATGAATTCGCAAGAGAAAATAGAAGGTATGACGGAGTGTGAAAAAAAGTACAGTAAGGATAAAGAAAGACAATTAGATGAATTTAGTACACAAAAATTTTTATTGGATGAACGTTTAGAATTGACTCGAGAAAAAGTAGAAACTCCTTTAAAAGTAATTGGTTCTGGAGTAGGGGCGTCTTTCTATTTACTTCCGCTAGCGCCAATTCTAGGACAAATTCCGTTGATCGTGTTATATGGTGTGGCGACTGGAATAGGGTGTGTTACTTCTTTGGTTTATCATAAAAAGAAAAACCAGTGGAGTGAAGATATTTGGAGGAACATTATGGCGAAGAACGCTTATGATCCTAGTAGCAAGAACGTTCAAAAAAAATTGAAACAATCTATTTGTGATATGGCTAGATTAGAAGTAGGACAACAACTTTGCAATCGTCAGTTAGAAGGAGTAACATTTGTTCCGGATCATTCGACTAAGTCCACTACAATTGAGAGACAGAAAGAATTTTTGTTACATTTAAAAGAGCAAATACAAAAAGAACATCATCCTATAGAAGAAAATCAATCAAATAAACAATTGATTCTTCTTCCTAAGAAGCAACAAAAGAATGATTAGGGTATCATTCTTTTTTGAATGGTTCTCTTTGTTTGTGTTATAATAAGAAAGGAAGGTAGGGATAAAATGGAAAAAGCAAAGGTTTATTTTATAAAAGATATTACACCCGCGAATTTGGTAAAAATTTATCAGGCATTAGGTGTACAACTCCCAGGGAAAGTGGCCGTTAAGTTACATTCGGGGGAAAAGGGCAATCAAAATTATGTAAGGCCCGAGTTTGTTCGGGATATCATTGAATATGTACATGGTACAGTGGTTGAGTGTAATACTGCTTATGCAGGTGCGAGAAATTCTACAGAAAAACATGAGCAATTAATGAAAGATCATGGATGGACCAAATATTTTGATGTAGATATCATGGATGCAAAAGAAGATATCAAAATTGAGATTCCTAATGGAAAAGTGATTAAAGAAAACTATTTGGGAAAGAATATTCAAAATTATGATTCTATGTTGGTACTATCACATTTTAAAGGACATCCGATGGGTGGTTATGGAGGTGCTTTAAAACAACTTTCGATAGGATGTGCTTCTAGTACTGGAAAGAGTATCATTCACTCGGCTGGTAAAGTAAAGGATCAAAATATTCTTTGGGATAATCTCCCTGAACAAGATTTATTTTTAGAAAGTATGGCGGATGCTGCAATGTCGGTGGTGGATTACTTTAAAGGAAACATGGCGTTTATCAATATTATGTGTAATATGTCTGTTGATTGTGATTGTTGTGCGGAAGCAGAAGATCCATGTATGAAAGACATTGGTGTTTTGGCTTCTTTGGATCCTGTGGCAATCGATCAAGCATGTCTTGATTTGGTGTATCAATCAAATGATCCTGGCAAAGAGCATTTTTTAGAACGTGTGGAGTCTAGACATGGTATTCATACGATAGAAGCGGCCGCTGATCTTGGAGTTGGTTTGCGCGAATATGAATTGATTACATTAGAGTAATGGTATTTGAAAGAATCTTTCTGATTCTTTTTTTGTTTTTGGCTCATACTAAAATTAGGTGAGTGTCATGAAAAAGATCTATTTTGCTTTTTTCTTTCTTTTGGTGCTGTTTCAATTTTTTTTAACTACGACAAAAGAGGTGAGTACGGTATCACAAGAAGTGTTTCGCGATAACCAAATAGAACAAAATCATTACTATCTTTCGTTTGAGCATGAAACCTGTACTTCTCGTGATTTGGATACGTATTTTGAAGACCTCGATGTTGAAATTGAAAGAATTTATCCTAAAATACAATTATCTATTGTAGATGATAAGATTAATCAGCAATTGTTTTCCTTTTCTTATTATGATAGAGAATTATTGGAACAACAGTATAAGAAAATTTTACAAAATTATGGTTTGGATCAGGACATAGAAAAAGTCAATCGTTATGGTGTCTTGGTTTCCAAAGTAAAAATTGCTACTGATTATTCGACATTGCAACAGTTATTAACTCGTTTTCCTAGTTTACAATACAGTCATCAATTAGAAGGAAAGTATCGATAAAAACGATCTTTTGTGTTATAATAAAATAGATTAAAAGGAGGTTTTTTATGAACGATGAAAAGATGATGGATACTACAAAACCGAAATTGAGTATTTTAGAAACGTATGGGGAAAATTTTACCGAGAAAGAATATATTACCAATCCTGCCATTGGTCGTGATGAAGAGATTAAACAGTTAATTTTGATCCTTTTGACGCCTGAAAAATCTGCAATTTTGACGGGAAAGCCAGGAATTGGGAAAACGGCTATTGTCGAAGGACTTGGTTATCGTATTCAAAGAAACGAAGTACCACAAGCACTTCAAGGTTATACGATTATTAAAGTGAATACATCTGCATTGATTGGGGTAGATCCTGTCACAGGAGAACCAAGAATTCAAATTTTATTAAACGAAATTAAGAATAAAACGAAGTTAATTTTGTTTATTGATGAAATTCATACGTTGATGGGTAAAGGGGAAGCAATGGATTTTGCTAACATTTTTAAACCTGGTTTGGATCGTGGAGATATTAAAGTCATTGGTGCGACGACTACGGATGAGTACGAAAGATACATTCTTCGCGATAAAGCGTTTGTGAGACGTTTTCAAAAAGTCGAAGTCGAAGAACCAACACGTGAAGAAACCATTAAAATATTGATGGGAACTCTTCCAAAAATAGAAAAGAAAACCAATGCTAAATTGATGTATACCACTTTTATTCAGGAAAAGATCATGGCGTTTATCGTGGATCTTACGAGTGAATATCGTAGGGTTTACGAAATTGGTTCTAGATATCCTGATATTGCATTGACGTTGTTGCAACAGGCATTTTCTTATGCTGTGTTCGATAATTCAAATAAGGTAAACATTATGCATGTTTACAAGGCAATTGAAAATAGTAAAAATGTTTATCCAGATGTAATAAAAAAAGAATTGGTTCGATTTAAAGAAGAATTTAAAGATCAGATTATGGAATATCGGGCTGGTCTTCCTAAACAAGATTCTGAAGTGATATAGGGGTATGATTTTGAAGAAAAAAACAGTGAATAAAAAGGGTATTTATGACATGATGTATGGCATTCGTTTGTTTGCCATGATTTTGTTTCTTGTGTTATTGCTTTTGTTGCTTCCTAATATTTTGCGTGCTAATTGGCAGGGGTTTGTATTTTTAGGGCTTTCTATTGTGTTAGTCGGAATTAGTTTAGGAATGCTGGTGTTAAAAAACAAAGTGGCTAACAGCAGTTTTTCGTATAACTTGCTTTACATTGGTATGGTAGGTTATTTATTTTTAATTGTTTGTCGCCTGTTTTTTGATGTTAGAGTAAAGATGACGATGATTTATGAACTTGATATGACGTACTTTAAAACTAATTATTTGATTTTGAGTTTTATTTTGATAGGTATTATTTTGTATTCTGTTTTACTAATAGTAGAAGAAAGAAGAAAAAATGTAAAGTAAGTGATTTTGCTTCACATTTTTTTTGAAATCGTTTATACTAGTAGTAGAGATAAGAGTATAAGTGAGGGTAGAAGAATACTTTTAAACTTGAGCGCCAGGACTAATTAGTTGACGAGGTTGGTAGTAATCGAAAGATTCGGCGGATGCTATCACGGAACGCGAAATCGTTAGATGTATGACAAAAGGTAAAATCTTGAATACTACAAAACATATATCTTCGCACATTTTTGTTGTGGAGGTATTTTTTATGTGTGGAATTATTGGTTACATTGGGAAAAAACACAATGTAACAGATGTTTTAATTACGGGGCTTAAGGCCTTAGAATATAGAGGGTATGATTCAGTAGGAATTGCTTTATGGAATGAGGATATGTTTAAGTTAATTAAATCTGCTGGCAAGATTAGTCATTTAGAAGATAAAATTCGCAAGGAAGGAAATATGACTAGCCAAATGGGAATTGGCCATACGAGATGGGCAACGCATGGGGAACCAAATGATACCAATTCTCATCCTCATCGTGTAGGAAATGTGACTTTGGTACACAATGGTATTATTGAGAATTACCAAGAATTAAAAGAAGAGTTGATCAAAAAAGGGTATCATTTTGCGTCTGATACAGATACGGAAGTGATTGCTTCCTTATTGGATGACATCAAGAAAAATAAAGAAAATTATTTGGAAATTTTACAAGAGTTGACGACTCGTTTAAGGGGTTCTTATGCCTTAGGAATTGTTTTTGATCAGGATAAAAATCATTTGTATGCACTAAGAAAAGATAGTCCATTAATTCTTGGAATTGGGGATAAAGAGAACTTTATTGCTTCTGATATTCCGGCGATTATTCCTTATACGAAGCAATATATTTTGTTGGAAGCAGGAGAGATAGCAAGATTAAGTGAAGATGGTATCGATCTTTTTGATACTTCTTTGAAGCCAATTTCAAAAAAAATCCAACAAGTAAATTGGACCATGGAACAGGCGGAAAAAGGTGGATATTCGCATTTCATGTTGAAAGAGATCATGGAAGAAGAAAGGGTATTAAAAGATACTATTCTGCCTTTTGTAAAAGATAAAGAAACATTATTAAGTAAGATGCCTGATTTGAAGAAGTATGATCAAGTTCACATTGTCGCATGTGGTAGTGCGATGCATGCTGGACTTGTGGGAAAATATTTAATAGAAACGTATGCGAACATTCCTGTTACCGTAGAAGTAGCAAGTGAATATCGCTATAAAAAGAATTTTTATACGGATCATACTTTGGTTATTTTGGTATCGCAATCTGGAGAGACGGCCGATACCATCGCAGCACTTCGTTTGGCAAAGGAATCTAAAGTGGATACTTTAGCGATCGTCAATGTGTATGGTAGTACCATTGCAAGAGAAAGTGATCAGGTGTTATATATTTATGCAGGTCCTGAGATTGCTGTGGCAACGACAAAGGCATATACGTTACAAGTTGCTATGTTGTCATTGGTGGCTTTGACGATGGCTATTAATCATAAGCAAATGAAAGAAGAAGAAATTACCATGTTGTTAGAAGCGTTTCAAAATTTACCCGAAATATTAGGTGGATTGTTGGAAAAACAAGAAAGTTATTTTGAAATAGCCAAGATGTTAGATGGTAGTGAAGATGTTTTCTTCTTAGGTAGAGGTGTCGATTATGCACTAGCGATGGAAGGAAGTTTGAAATTAAAAGAAATTTCTTATATTCATAGTGAAGCGTATCAAGCAGGTGAGCTAAAACATGGAACTATTTCGTTAATTGAAAAAAACACACCGGTTATTGCTTTGGTAACGGATGAAAAGTTGGCGGAAAAGACCATTAGTAACATTAAAGAAGTGAAGGCAAGAGGGGCGAAAGTTATATTGGTTACGTTAGAATCGTTAGATCGTGATTATGATTTCTGCGATCAAAAGATTGTATTGCCAGTTGTTCCACCTTTTGTACAACCAATTTTGGTTATGCCACCGTTACAATTGTTGTCGTTTGAAGTTGCAAGAAGACGTGGTTGTGACATTGATAAACCAAGAAATCTTGCCAAATCGGTTACGGTAGAATAAAAGAGAGAAATCTCTTTTTTTGTTGCATAAAAAAAGACTGTTGAAACAGTCATAACATTAATTTTCTCTTGGTTCGATTTTACTTTGATATTGTTGTTGATATGCTTCGAATAACTCTTTGAAACGATTGTAATGTACAATTTCTCTTTGACGTAACCATAATAATGGTCCAATGACATCTGGATCGTTGGTCATGTCAATTAGGTTTTCATATACGGCTCTTGCCTTTTGTTCTGCAGCCATATCTTCCATTAAATCAGCAAGTGGATCACCGGTTGCGGCAAAATAAGTAACGGTAAATGGAACACCGTTGGAATCCGTTGGGAATAGTGCTGGACCATGCTCGGCATAATTGGTACCAAGACCTGCTTCCATCAATTCTTCGACTGTAGCATCCTTAGTTAGTTGATAGATCATGGTGGAAATCATTTCAATATGCGCAAGTTCTTCCGTTCCAATATCCGTAAGTAACGCTTTTCCGCGATTATCTGGCATCGTATAACGTTGATTTAAATAACGAAGTGCTGCTGCTAGTTCTCCATTTCCTCCACCATATTGTGTTACTAAATATTTGGCCATTCGTAAATCCTTCTTTTTGATGTTAATTGGATATTGTAATCTTTTTTGATAAGCCCACATGTTACATACCTCCTTCATCCCATGGGAAATTAAGTTGTTCCCACATCCAAGGGAATTGATTTAATTGTTCACTCGTAATAGTGATAGGACCAAATTTTTCTTCGTAAGCACGTAATGCCTGATTAGACATTGTACGATAGTCGTTAAATAGACGATTGATACTACGGTCATTTGGGAAATTGTCTAAATACAAGTTTAATTCATGAGCAGCGAAAGCAAGCTGAGCATAATTTAAAAATAATCTATCTTTTTCGTTTCTAGGGGTAAGAACTGCAGGACGATAATTTTTATATTGTTGATAAAGGTCTCCAAATAAGTTACCTCTCATAAACCCTTCCTGCGGGGTGGAAAGTTGTGTGTTTCCCTGAATTCCAGTTTGCATGTTAGAATTCATTTGATTAGGATTCAAGGTGTTATTTTGAAACATATTGTTGGGTAATGTCATCATGTTGGCTGGCATCATATCCAAAAATCCATTACCTTGTTCATTAAAATTATTCATAATTGCCTCCTTCATCATTAGTCTATGTACCCAGGATGTTTGTGTATGGGACTTTGTCCAATAGGAAGGAAAAAATAGTATTTTTATCTATTTTTGAAAAAGGGCTTGTCAAAGATAGAAAATATTGATAGAATAAATACGTATTTCACATGGCGATGTTGGTGAAGTGGTTAACACGCTGGTTTGTGGCACCAGTATGCAAGGGTTCGATTCCCTTACATCGCCCCATAATGGAAAAAAGTCGAATAGACTTCAAGATAAAAATCGATTCTTACGAGTCGATTTTTTGTTGTCTCAAAAATGATAAACAATTTCGGTCAATTCATTTCATATGTGTTTGCGTTTGCTATTTTTTTTCATAAAAAACCAAAATACTCATTTTTTTCACCTCTATATTTTTATCTTTTTTAAAATTTATGATATGATGTAGTTAGCAGAAAGTAAAGGAGAGATGAATCGTGAAGAAAAATTATGTTTTGGGAGTCGATATCGGTATTTCATCTGTTGGTTGGGGGCTATTACAATTAAATGAAAAAAATGAGCCGTTTAAAATACTTGATACCGGTGTTAGGATATTTACTCCAGGAGAAGTGCCTAAAACAGGTGCTAGTAAAGCTTTAGAAAGGCGTCAAAAAAGGGGAACTAGAAGAATTAATCAAAGAAGAGAATATAGGTTAGATAGAGTTCGACTTCTCTTAAGTAACAATGGCTTTCTTCCTAAAGTTTCCAGTGAGATTAAACCGAGTGAAAGGGAAGAGATCTTAACATTAGAATTTGATAAGTTATTAAATGAATACTACAAAAATAAAAATACCAATCCTTATGAGTTAAAAGTAGAAGCATTAAGAAGGAAACTTTCTAATGAAGAGTTAGTCATCATTTTGAATCATTATGCGAAACATCGTGGTTATAAATCTAATAGAGAAGATGCGAAAGACAGCGAAAATGGTAAAATAAAAACTTCTATTAAAGAAAATGAAAACATCATGAAAGATAAGCACTACGAAATAGTAAGCGAGATGTTTATAAAAGATGATAAATTTAAAGATAAGATCAGAAATACAACCGATGATTATAAGATGTCTGTCACAAGAGAAATGTATTTAGCAGAAATAGAAAAAGTATTAACTTCTCAAATTAAATATGGACTCATCACAGAAAAATTTAAAGAGGAATATTTAAACATATGGAAGGGCCAAAGACATTATTCTAAAGGTCCAGGATATTATTTTTATCAAGAAGATGGTGTTACAAAGAAAAAACTATCTCCTTATGGAGATGAGAAAAGTTTAATCGCAAGAATGGTAGGTACTTGTAAATTTGATCATCTACCACGAGCACCTAAATGTGCACCTTCATCTGAACTTTTTGTATTTTTAGAAAGATTATTGAATTTACGTTATAAGAATTTAGATAATTATGAAAAATTAAATTCTAATCAAATTAAAAGAATAATAGAACTTGCTAAAACGAAAGATAAAGTTACTTATCAAGATATTGCTAAAATAATGGATTTATCTCATGTAATTTTTAAAGATAATAAATTGAGTAAAAATGATTATGTGAAATGTATTTCTGAATATAAAACGAAATATAAGATGGAAAAATTTGATTTTAATCAATTAACACTTGAAGAGAAGGATATCTTTCATGAATTGTTGAACAAGAAAAAAATAGATAGTGATTTTGGAGGAATAAAAACTTATTCTGTTTTTAGAAAAAATTTTACCAAATGGAACAAAGATGAGTGGGATAGAATCAAAGATAACTTTAAACTATTAGATGAAATTGCTGTGATTGTGACTGATTGCAAACTCGATGAAGATATCAAAAAAGAGGTCGAGAAATCGGATGCGATAGATGATCGTTATTATGAAGTTATCATTGATTTACCTAACTTAAAAGATCATTTAATGTTATCTTTAAATTTAATATATAGATTAATTCCATTCATGTTAGAGGGTAATCGTTATGATGAAGCAATGGGGTTATTAGGGTTCAATCACAGTAATGCGTATGAAGACGCCATCAAGTATGATTTATTACCTCCAATAGATAGTGAGGATGGTATTACAAATCAAAGAGTTTTAAGAAGCGTTGCTCAAGCAAGAAAAGTAATAAATGCTATTATTAAACAATATGGACTCCCTAAAGAAATAAAAATAGAAACGGCAAGAGAATTGGCTAAAACAAGAGAAGAGAGAAACAAAATAGAAAAAGCACAAAAAGAAAGATTTGAAAATAATTTAAGTATTAAACAATATTTAGCAACACTGTTACCTCATATTTTTCCAAGTGTTGATTATATATCAAGCACAGACTTATTAAAATATAAGTTATGGCAAGAACAAGGGGAACTATGCCCATATTGCCTGGAAAGGATAAAAATAGAGGAACTTTTTGATAATAATATAGTGCAAATAGATCATATTTTACCTTATTCTAGAACTTTTGATGATAGTTATTTTAATAAAACTTTGGTATTTACGAAATATAATCAAGAAAAACGAGAAAAGATACCTTACGAGTGGTTTGGTAATACTATAAAATGGGAAAAATTTAAAAATTATATTATGTCTTTGAATATGAGTGATAGAAAGAAAGATAATTATTTACTTACGAAATTAACGGATGAAATGGCTAACGAAATGCGTAATCAAAATTTAAATGATACGAAATATATTAGCAAATATCTAGTAAGTTTTATGAAAGCACATTTAAATGTTGAAAAAATAAGTTCTTATAGTGGTTCTCTTACAGGTAGATTAAGAGCAAGATGGGGTCTAAATGGTTTAACTCATAGTTTGGAATCAAGCAATTATCGTATAAAGAGAAACAACTATGAAGAAATAAAAAAGAATAGGGAGAACCATTTACATCATGCGATGGATGCTTTAGTTATCGCTTCTATTACAAAAAGTTTAGAACAAAAAATAGTTGAATATGAAAAGTTGTATCGCTATTTTGTTAATGCTACGAGTAGTACATTACAAGAATATATGGATCGTAATGATTTTTATATTACGGATTATATAGATGAAAAAACAGGAGAAGTTACGAATAAAAGTATAAAAGAGTATATTGAAGATGGTTTAAGAAATGGCAAAATAAAAAATAGTTTAAAACATAAAGAAGTATATTATTTGGATTTTCCATTACCATATGAAAACTTTGATAAAGAATCTATACTGCGTGTTTATGAAAGAAATGCGGATGTTTTAAGAAGTGAATTAAAAGAAATTGGTACTTATACCGATGAAGAACTTAATAGAGTTCATCCAATCTATCCTTCTTTTGCAAAACCAAAATTAAGTGGAGCATTACATAAAGAAACTTATTATGGTTATAACAAGGAAAAGAATACTTTGACGAATCGAATGAATGTAAATTCTACTAGTTTTAATAGAGAAAAATTAGATAGTATTGTGGACCTAAAAAGTGGTAGTCAAGAAGTATATCGTACTTTGGTAAAATGGTTGGAAGGTTTTAAAAATGGAAAAGAAGCATACGATAAAAAGGGATATCCAATGAATGAGAAAAGTGGAAATTTAATCAAAAAAGTTACGATAGAAACACCATATGAAGGTAAAGGTCATTTAATAAACGGAAAATTTGTAGAGAAAGAACATGTTTATCAGGTAAGTATTTATAAAAAAGATCATGATGATAGATTATATTTTGTAGGTTTTGATTTGTTTGATCTGGCACAAATTAAACGTAACAAAGATTTTGATTTAGTACTGTGGTATGGTTCAGGTAATTTAAAAATAAATTTAAAATATAGTGAGCTTAATCACGAATATTCTCATTATTTAGATTTACCGAAAAATCAATTGATAAAAGTTTTTACAACCAATAATATAGAAGTCATTTGTTATGTGGTTGGTTTTTCTAGTGGTGGTTTGTTAGAAGTAAAGGGACTAATTGGCGATGGGAAAGATATATATGGCAACAATTGTTTATTTGAAAACCAAAGAAGGCAATATCGAATTGTAATTTCAAATATAAAAGATATTAAGAAGTTAGATATTACGGTATTAGGTGAGATTTGTGGGCTATAGGCAAGTTGTTATTAAAAAATGTGAAAAACTTCATTTAGAAGATAGGCAACTAATAGTAAGTAAAGATAATAATAGTTATAAAGTTCCACTTGAAGATATTAACTTTGTTTTGATAGAAGATAATACAACTACCATTACATCCAAAATTTTAGCAGCTTTTGGAGAAGAAGGAATATGTTTTATAGTTTGCGATGATAAGTTTGAACCAGTCAGTATTATGTATCCATACAATTATCATTTTAAACAATTAGAAAACATAGAAAAACAATTATTTTTAGATCATAATTCTAAAAAGATAATATGGAAAGAAATCATAAAAGCAAAAATAGAAAATGAGATAGCTGTATTGTGTCAGACAAGTAAAGAAGAAAAGGTGATTAACAAATTATCACAATATGTGACGGAAGTAAGTCCAGGAGATGAAACCAATAGGGAAGGATTATCTGCAAAAATGTATTTTAGAAGCTTGTTTGGAAGCGAATTTATAAGATTTTATGATGATGCTATGAATGCAGGATTAAATTATGCTTATCAAATTGTTAAGAGTTCTATCATTAGAACTCTTAGCATTTATGGCCTTAATTCTTATTTAGGGGTGAATCATAAATCTAAAGTAAATAATTTTAATTTAGTGTATGATTTGATAGAACCATATAGAGCAATAATAGATTTATATGTATATAAATTAAAAGAACGTATCACATCGCCTCTTTCATTTGAAGTGAGAAAAGAATTGATCAATGTTTTAAATATACCAGTTATGACTAATAATAAGAAATGTAGTTTAGAATATAGTATTGAAATATTAATAAAAAGTTATATCAAAACTATTAGTACAGGAGAAGTTGATTTGATATTTCCAAAGATTATAGAATAGAAGTGAAATGGTGTGATAAATAGATTTATGAGATTAATCGTAATGTTTGATTTGCCAGTAGTTACAGCAGAAGAAAAACAAATATATAGCAAATTTAGAAAGTTTTTATTGAAAGATGGCTATATTATGATTCAATTTTCGATATATTCTAGAATTTGTAAAAATAGTGATGATGTAACCAAACACATTAATAGAATAAGACAAAATTTGCCAGATAAAGGTAATATTAGATTATTACAAGTTACAGAAAAACAATACCAAGATATGATGTTGTTATGTGGTAGCAAAGTAACAGAAGAAGATATCTCTATTGAAAATATGATTGTATTTGAATAAAACATCCACTAAAAAGTGGATGTTTTTAAAATAAACAAAAAGGTCGACTTGATTAAAGTTCGACCAATTCTTAGGCATTAGTGCCTTATTACAGTAACCTGTAAAAATTTGAGTAATATACATCTTTCGATGTAATTAGATCATATCAATAATTTCATAATCTGTCAATAACTTTTCGCAAACTAATTTTAGTAATTCAAGTTCATATTTGTCTTTATAAAAAATATAGTTATTTAAAATACCATTGTATAAAGATGTAAAATAAACTTTATTACTAACTAAAATAATACCGATATTGTTTTTTTGAAACATATACAAATTATTTTTTATTCGGTTTAAATCATTTTTGTTTATTAGATGATTATTTTCTTGTATAAATTCTGCGTATTCTATTTTGCTATTAGATTTTTTATATTGTTCAAATAATATATGTTTTTTTAATATATTATCAATATTATTGAAGTTAATTAATTTATTATCTTTAATTTTATAAATACTGTAATCATCAGGATCTAAATAACGATATATGTTAGAATTATTTGTGCTGATGATGAAATGACAATGATGTTTATTGAGAATTGTGATTAAATTTAAAATTTCTATTATGCTTTCATTATCTAAATATAAATCAAAGTCGTCAATCATAATAAATGTTTCTTTGTCTTTGCTAGTATTAAAAAGAAGTAGTTGATATAATAATTTTCTTCTATCACTTTTTGATATTTCTTTTGTATTAATTAAGTCATTTACATAAATCGTGGTAAATTTATCAATTATTTTATCGATGTCATCAATATCTATGTTAAATGTTATTTTATTTTTAGAATTATTATTTATATTTTTTTCTAAATATTTATTAACGGCATTATCGATGTTATCTAGACTATTATTTATTTCGGCTAGTATTTTTTCTTTATCGATGGTTTTATATATTGCATCGTATAAGGAAGTTTTAAAAATATTATTTTGGGTAAACTTGAATTCGTTATTAAAGTCCGTTTCTTCGTCAAAATAAATAATATTGTATTCATCTTTGTTTATTTCTAAAGAATTTAAATAAAAGTTTTTATTTTTCCCACTTAATCCTTCTTTTATTAATTTTAATAGAGTTGTTTTTCCTGATTTGTTAGAACCAAATATTATTAGATTGTTATTAAAAGATATGGAAGAATCAATGTTTTGATATTTAAAATTTATTTGCATATACTTATCACCTATATGAATTATATCAAAAGATTGTAAAAAATAGTAAATTATTATATAATGAATTTGAGGTTACAGTACCCTGTGAAATTTGAGTAATATTGATGAACTTATAACGCATATAACGACAGTGTGTAGTTACAGTACCCTGTGAAATTTGAGTAATATTGATGAACTTATAACGCATATAACGACAGTGTATAGTTACAGTACCCTGTGAAATTTGAGTAATATTGATGTTATATGCCTCTTGAACCTTTTGCAATGCAGTTACAGTACCCTGTGAAATTTGAGTAATATTGATGAACTTATAATGCTTCTAACGACAGTATATAGTTACAGTACCCTGTGAAATTTGAGTAATATTGATGTACACCAGTATTTGAAGATAATAGTATATAGTTACAGTACCCTGTGAAATTTGAGTAATATTGATGAAATGAATTTGCTTTTAAATTTATAATCAGGTTACAGTACCCTGTGAAATTTGAGTAATATTGATGAACTTATAATGCATATAACGACAGTATATAGTTACAGTACCCTGTGAAATTTGAGTAATATTGATGTTTAATTTCGCTAATATGGTTAAAAATAAAGTTACAGTACCCTGTGAAATTTGAGTAATATTGATGATCTACCCAATATCCAGCCAAAGCACGGTCGTTACAGTACCCTGTGAAATTTGAGTAATATTGATGTGTGTGATGATCATGATCAGGTTGCCAGAAGTTACAGTACCCTGTGAAATTTGAGTAATATTGATGTCTGCTCAGTCAGAAGAGGATACGATTGTGGTTACAGTACCCTGTGAAATTTGAGTAATATTGATGCCTGAGATTCGGGCATTGGTAAAGAAAAGAGTTACAGTACCCTGTGAAATTTGAGTAATATTGATGGAACCATATTCTGCCATTTCTAAACAAGTAGTTACAGTACCCTGTGAAATTTGAGTAATATTGATGCTATTATTTTTTAACTCTTTTACATTTTCTGTTACAGTACCCTGTGAAATTTGAGTAATATTGATGAATGCTGTTAACATCAAATGATAAATAACCGTTACAGTACCCTGTGAAATTTGAGTAATATTGATGGGTTGTATGTCAATAACCTAAATTAGATTAGTTACAGTACCCTGTGAAATTTGAGTAATATTGATGTTGTTCAAAAAACAAAAGAAATGTTCAAGTGTTACAGTACCCTGTGAAATTTGAGTAATATTGATGATTGACAGAGTTCAAGAATGAAGAACAAATGTTACAGTACCCTGTGAAATTTGAGTAATATTGATGTTATCTTGCAAAACTGCATTTACATAGTTCGTTACAGTACCCTGTGAAATTTGAGTAATATTGATGTTAGCAATCCTATACTCACTTGTCTCCAACGTTACAGTACCCTGTGAAATTTGAGTAATATTGATGAAAAGTTTATTAACTATTGAAGAAATAACTGTTACAGTACCCTGTGAAATTTGAGTAATATTTATAACAAGCATTCAATTTAGTGATTACCTCTGCTTTTCGACTGTCATAGTTTTTCCTTTTTCATCTCATTAATTTTATAGATGACTAAAAAGCCAATATTTAGCTGATTTTATAGTACATTTATAGCACTGTGCTAACTGATCATGGTCCGATCGACAATTTTTACATAACGTTATACGTTATGTACTCTGTTATGGAACGCCTTTCAGATTTGTATCAATTAGTACACTACCTATAAAAGTAGTGCATAATAAAAGCACCTTATTTGGTGCTAGTCTAAATTACCTAATTTATTTAGTATGGTTTCGCACATTATACCTTCATCTGTTAAACCGTCATCATCAGTCAAACAATGAAGCATCATATAGTCAGCCAATTGATCTTCTACATCTGCCATGTCTTCATATTTTTTTACAATTTTATTTAGTAACTGTTTTTCATCAACTGTTAATACTTTCAATAAATTTTCCATTATTCATCACCATACTTTTTAATTTTATCTTTTCCAGTTTTCCATACAGTCGTTATTGTATTATTATCCGGATTAACTGTTATGGTTGCTTTTCTTCCTATATATCTTATAGATTTTCTTCCTTTTTCACCTACTTTGATTGTATCAATATTCAAGGGATTTGTAAATGCGTCTGCCATGTCTTCATAAGGTATATCTCTAAATATTTTTCTTTCAAATAAATGTTGGCTTACATCTTTGATTTCTATATTTCCGTTTTTAAGACCTATCAACCCAGTATCTGCCTTTTTCTTATCTTCTCTCATTTTCCAATTTTGATAAGATTTCATTGCTTTAACACTAGACTTAGAACTTAACGATGTACTTCCTATCCATTCATTTGCTGTTATTCTAGTTCTTCCGGTTTTATCTAGAAAATCTAAATATACTAACGATAGTTACAGGATTAACTGGGTGATATAGTTATTATGCCAATGGAAATTGAATCGATAGCTAAGTTGAATAGGGTTGTGACTATTTACGGAAAAGAACAATATGACGGAAACGATAAAAATTCTTCGATTGGTGGTTATATGGAACAGAGAATATTATCTATGATATAGATTCTGGAATAATAAAAAAAGAAGGAAATACTAGGATACAATATCCAAGAAGCATTCCTTCTTTTTCTGTAGATAATATATCACAATCTAACCGAACAGTCAAATTTGATACATCATTTGATGTAGTAAACTTAAAAATATGGGAATTTTTCCCTTTTTATTATATAATAAAAGTATTAGAGGTGATCTTATGCACGTAGAAGAAATTTTAAGCCAATATCCATGGATCAAAGATGAACATCAAAAATTAATCATCAGTCCTGATAGCGATGGACTTCTTTGTGCGTTACTTTATTTAAATTATTTTGATGGAGAAGTAGTTGGCTTTTATGATGGTAAAGTCATGCTTGTAAAAGATGGAATATCCCCAAAAGATTGTTTGTTCTTAGATATGGATGTCTTTCATTCTAGTTTTAGAAGTGTAGGCCATCACATGGTAATGTTAAATAAAAAGAGATTACCTAGCAATTGGGATCGTTATCAGAACTGTCTTCAAGTGAACAACTTGCGCAATTTCGATAAAACCAATGATTTTCAGAGAAAATATCCGCTGGCTACCATTCATTTTTTACTTACAATCTTAAGTCATGTTAAAGAAATTTCGTTATCTGAAGAAGCGGTTGTTCCTCTCTTGTTTTCAGATGGTGTTTGGATTGTCTTGTTTGGTTATACCGAAAATTGTTTGGAATGGTTTGATTGGTTAGGAATTACGAAAGAAGAATCTATTTTATATCCGATTTTTTGTGGAAAAAAATCTTTTTTGGAAATCATGCAAGATATTAATGACTTTTTAAGACAAAGAGATTCACTGAATGCCAAGGGATCTTTTGATTTTCGCACTCAAACTTTTATAGAAAAGGCATCTAGAAGAACAGGAGACCGCCTGATCATTTCAACTAGTAAAGGAGAACCAGTTAACATTGAGAAAAAAGAAGATCATCTTTATGATATTTATCAAGAAGAAGTAAATCGAGTTACTTGTTTTATTGAATTGTTGGCACATTCTATGGGATGGAATGCTAAACTTGATAAATGGAATTTTCAAAATTTGAAACTTTATCTGTTTAAAAAAAGTAGTTTAGATGGTAAAAATCGTAAGTTGAATTTAAAAAATTATAACGAAGTAGTAGAGAATCATTGCTTTTCTATGGCAATCACATCGTCTACCCAATTAGAGTATACGATTGATGAAAATCATTTGTTTGATGACTAAAAAAACTTGTCTTGTGACAAGTTTTTATGTTTCTTTTTGAATTCTTTCTTCGGCTAAATCACAATATTCTTGTGAAATATCAAAGCCCAAAAAGTTTCGTTTGAGTTTGATTGCTGATACAGCAGTAGAGCCACTTCCCATAAATGGATCTAATACAATACCATTTTCTGGACAAAAGCAAGTAATTAAGTCGTAAGGAATTTGATCAGGAAAAACGGCTGGATGTTTTCTTTTAAGAGGGTTTTTATCACCTGCCATCATGTAGTCCCAAACAGTACCGCGACACTTCATCGTATTGATTTGACGAGTGATTGTTTTAGTTGTTTCCCCATTGGTTTTACGATTGCCACTTCCAGTCATCACTTTTCCACCATGTTTAGACGGCACTTTCAACGGTTCTTTGTTAAAATATTGGGGTTTATGTCCTTTTAAGAATAGGGGAATGTACTCATGATCTACTCGAAATCTCGATTTCCACCAGGCCCCCTCTGTACCATTTTTATGGTAAATAATGTTTTCAAATAATTTAAAACCAATGTTATCTACCCAGTCGACCATCATTCGAAACGAAGTCATACTTTTGCCGAAATCTTTGGTTTGATCTTGAATTACCACTGCACAGATTCCACCGTCTTTTAAAATACGGTAAATTTCTTTTCCTGTTTCATGTAAATCTATTTGAAATCCATTATATTTTCTTAAATTATCATAGGGTGGAGAAGTGACGACTAAATCGATGCTATTGGATTTGATTTTTTTCATTGCTTCGATGCAATCTGCACAATAAATATGATTGATTTGATAAATATTATCTTGAGAAATTTCAGTTTGATTCATTGTTACCACCATATATCAGTATATCATAAAAATCAGTTTGAGAAAAATCTTTGTATGATTTCTTTCGTACTTTCATATACTAGAAATAGGACTTCTTTCATGTAAATTTGACAAATGTTGATATTTTTGATAAAATGATAACGTTTTCCACATTTAAGGGGTGAAAAATTGAAACCAAATCATAAAGCAGTTCTTTGCATTTTTTCTTTCGGGATCGCGATGATCGGTTCTGGAATGTTATGGCAAAATCAACTGCAAGAAAGTAAAGAAGTAACAACGAAATTTACTGTTGCTTATCAAGAAAATTTGAAGGCAAAAGAATTAAAAAATACTGAGATAAAAGATGATCAAGAAGTAAATAAAGAGGTAGAACAGAAAGAAGAAGCTGTAGAAGTAAAAAAAGATGAGATGACAGAAGAAGTAGAACCTGCTTCTGTTGAAGTAACTGAGCCAATTGTCTATGACAATATGACCTTGACACAACTTGCTGAAAAATTAGATCGTTCACTTAATTCTACGATAGCAGGTAAGGGTTATTTGTTTGCAAGTCGTTCGTTAGAACTTGGCATCGATCCATACCTTGCTGTTGCAATCGTGCTTCATGAGACAGGATGTAAATGGGAATGTAGTCAACTTGTAAAAGAATGTAACAACGTTGGTGGTCAAAAAGGTGGACCAACTTGTGGAAGTGGTTCTTACAAATACTTTGCGACATTAGATGAAGGAATTAATGGTTTTTTAGATAATTTATACAAAAACTATTATGCGCAAGGATTGACGACACCAGAACTTATGAATCCAAAGTATGCAGCAAGTACTGCCTGGGCTGGAAAAATTTATCAATATATGGAAGAAATCAAAGCCAATTAGCTTTGATTTTTTGTTGTTGTTTGTCAAAATAAGAAAGCTGTAATGGCGACTAAAGAAAATGTATCCTTAATATACTAAAGTAGGAGGATACTATGAGACAGACAAATTTATCTAGTGGCTTAACCAGTCAAGAAGTAGAAGAAAATCGTAAAAAATATGGTAGTAACATACTTGCCTCCCACAAACAAGAAAGTTTTTGGCGTCAATTATTGGGAACTTTAGGTGACCCCATCATTCGTATTTTATTGATTGCGTTAGGGATTAAAACTGTCTTTTTAATTCAAGATTTCGATTGGTTCGAAACCATTGGAATTGTCATTGCTATTTTTTTGGCTTCGTTTATTTCGACTATTTCCGAATATGGAAGTGAACAAGCGTTTTCCAAGTTACAAGAAGAGTCATCTAAAATTAAATGCCGTGTTCGAAGAAATCAAAGAGTGATCGAGGTTAACGTCGATGAGATTGTCGTTGGGGATATTGTGTTATTGCAGTCGGGAGATAAAATACCTGCTGACGGGATCTTAGTGGATGGCGAGATTACGGTAGATGAATCATCGCTCAATGGTGAAACAAAAGAAGCATATAAAGAAGCAATGAAGCAACAATTAAATCCTTCCGAGAAGAACTGTTTGTATCGAGGAACCGTTGTCTATTCCAAAGAAGGCGTGATGGAAGTGACCAAAGTAGGAAAAGATACGTTTTATGGAAAGTTGGCTGAAGAAATTCAAGAAAAACAGCCAGAAAGTCCATTAAAATTACGACTTAGACAACTTGCGAAAATCATCAGTCGCATTGGTTATTGTGGTGCTATTTTAGTCAGTATTTCGTACTTGTTTTCTGTCGTGGTAATCGATAACCAATTTGATGTTACAAAAATAGTGGAAACACTTACCGATTTTTCGGTCATTTCCGGTCATATTCTGTATGCTTTAACTTTGAGTGTAACCATTATCGTTGTAGCAGTTCCGGAAGGACTTCCCATGATGATTACCTTGGTGTTATCTTCTAATATGAAACGAATGTTGAAAAATCACGTTTTGGTTAGGAAGTTAGTCGGGATTGAGACGGCTGGTAGCATCAATATTTTATTTACGGATAAAACAGGAACACTCACTAAGGGATCATTAGAAGTAGTAGGACTTTTAAATGGCAATTTAAAAATGTATCAAAATGAGCGTGAGTTATCTAAAAATGCTTCTTTTTATCAAATTGTTCAAAAGTCGATTGTTTATAATAATGCGAGTAATTATGATGAGGAAAGCAAAAAGATCATTGGTGGCAATACGACAGATCGTGCATTGTTACGTTTTATCTCACCACATTTTGAAAAAACAGCCCGCATATTGCAAACAATTCCTTTTGATAGCAAAAATAAATATTCCGTTTGTTTATTAGAGGATATGAAATTGATTAAGGGAGCACCTGAGAAATTATTGCCACTTTGTCATTATTACTATAACGAAATGGGTAAAAAGAGCATACTTTCTTCTACTAGGCGAATTGAAAACATGATTTCTGAAGCAACACAACAGGGTATTCGTGTCTTGGTAATGGCAACTAGTGATAGTCGGGATGTGAAATTGTTGCAAGATCGATTGACCTTGGTTGGCATTTTATTGATTAAAGACGAAGTGCGAAAGGAAGCCATTGAAAGTGTTCGAACTGTAAAAGAAGCTGGCATTCAAACAGTCATGATTACAGGAGATAACAAAGATACGGCTCGAGCCATTGGAGCAGAAGTGGGGCTACTTGAGAATCCGAATGATTTAGTGATGACTTCACAGGAATTGTCTCAAATGACGGATGAAGAATTGAAGTTGCTACTTCCAAAACTAAGAATTGTCGCACGGGCACTTCCGCAAGATAAAAGTCGCTTGATCCGTATTTCTCAAGAATGTGGTTTGGTAGTAGGAATGACAGGGGATGGGGTAAACGATGCTCCAGCACTCAAAAAGGCCGACGTTGGTTTTGCGATGGGAAGTGGTACGGAAGTATCGAAAGAAGCCAGTGATATCGTCATTTTAGATGATAATTTTGGTTCTATTGCTAAAGCCATTTTATTTGGAAGAACGATCTTTAAAAGCATTCGTAAGTTTATTATCTTTCAATTGACCGTCAACTTATGTGCCATCAGCTTGTCTATTATTGGCCCATTTATTGGTGTTGATACTCCTGTGACAGTTATTCAAATGTTGTGGATCAACATGGTGATGGATACCTTGGCAGGAATTGCTTTTGCTTATGAACCACCGTTAAAAGAATATATGAAAGAACGACCTAAGAAAAAAGAAGAGCCAATTATCAACCGTTATATGATGGATGAAATTTTATTTACTGGATTTTATTCGGCTTTACTGTGTGTCATATTTTTAAAAGTTCCTTTTATTCACGAATTATTTCGTATTGATCCAGATGATAAATATTTTTTGACGGCTTTCTTTGGCTTGTTTATTTTTATGGGGATATTCAATAGTTTTAATGCTAGAACCCATCGGTTGAATTTACTATCACATTTATATGAAAATAAAGTGTTTGTTGTTACGATTTTGTTCATTGTCATAGTTCAAGTTATCTTGATCTATTATGGTGGAAATTTATTTCGAACGGCAGGACTTACGATTCGCGAGTTTGAAATTATGTTGTTGTTGGCTTTAACTGTCGTACCAGTAGATTGGTTTCGAAAAATTTATCTTCGCTTACATGGGATGAAAGGTGGCGTGTAGATAAAGTTAGAAAATAAGCAATTTTCGCCTATTTTCTTTTTTTTTATTTGCTATAGTAAAGAAAAGGGATGAGAAAAATGAAGCAAAGAGTGGTAAAAAGCAATACCAAATTTTTAATGATAGCGTTTTGTTCACTGTTGGTGTTAACAATGTTGACACTTGTTGTTAAAGAGGAAAACCGTTTGCGATTGTTGGGTGAATCTGAAATTATCTTGGATTTAAACCAGACATACCAAGAGCCGGGAATTACGTATAAAGGAGAAGATATTACTTCTTTGGTTAAAATTGATGGGAATGTCGATACGACGAAAGAAGGAACTTATCAACTTTACTATTCTTATCAGACGACAAAAGGTAAAACCATTTATACAACACGTACGATCAGAGTGATTGAATAATTAGGTTGTCAAAGTGCTATTTTTATAGTAAAATGATGACTAGTGTGGAGGTGTAGTATGATACAGGCAAATCATGTTACCTTAAAGTTTGGAAAACGTACGTTGTTTGAAGATGTTAACATCAAATTTACAGCAGGAAATTGTTATGGCTTGATTGGAGCCAACGGTAGTGGAAAGTCCACTTTTTTGAAAGTACTATCAGGTGAAATTGAAACAACGGAAGGAGAAATTATTGCTACCAAAGGGGAACGTTTGGCCATTTTAAAACAAGATCACTATGCTTATGATGAAGAACGTGTCATCGATACGGTCATCATGGGGAATACGCGTCTTTATGAAATCATGCAGGAAAAAGAAAAACTTTATGCGCAAAGTGAATTTGCGGAAGAAGATGGGATTAAAATTGCCAATTTGGAAGCAGAGTTTTTAGAATTAAACGGTTGGGATGCAGAAAGTGAAGCAAGCACGTTGCTAAATAATTTAGGGATTGATCCTTCTGTACATTATTTTTATATGAAAGAAATTCCTACGAAAGATCGCGTGAAAGTATTGCTTGCTCAAGCATTGTTTGGTAATCCGGACATTCTACTTTTGGATGAACCAACGAACAACTTAGATATTGATGCGATCAATTGGTTAGAAGAATTTTTAATTAACTTTAATAATACCGTCATCGTCGTTTCACACGATCGTCATTTTTTAAATAAAGTTTGTACGCATATTGTGGATATTGATTACAACAAGATGAAACTCTACATTGGAAATTATGATTTTTGGTATGAATCTAGTCAACTTGCTTTGAAACAGATGAAGGAGTCAAATAAGAAAAAAGAAGAAAAAATAAAAGAATTACAAGCGTTTATTGCTCGTTTTTCGGCTAATGCTTCGAAATCAAAGCAGGCAACTTCTCGTAAAAAGATGCTAGAAAAAATTGAGTTAGAGGAAATTGTACCATCTTCTAGAAAATATCCATTTATTGATTTTAAGATTGAAAAACCAGCCGGTAAAGAAATCTTGACAGTAAAGAATATTAGTAAAACGATTGATGGACGAAAGGTTCTTGATCAAGTATCTTTCATGGTATTAAAAGGAGATAAAATTTCTTTTGTTGGTGCTGACGACATTGCGAAAACGACGTTGTTTAAAATTATCATGGGAGAAATGAAACCAGACAAAGGGGAAATCATTTGGGGTAAGACGATGGTTCCTTCTTATTTACCGCAGGATAACAGTGCTTTTTTTCAAAAAGATTTATCTATCATGGAATGGATTGGCCAGTACTACCAAATTGATGATGAAACCGTTCTTCGTGGTTTCCTTGGTCGTATGTTGTTTTCTGGCGATGATGTTTTTAAGAAAGTTCCTGTGTTGTCCGGTGGAGAAAAAGCCCGTTGTATGTTGAGTAAGTGCATGTTAGAAAAACCGAACTTTTTGGTTTTAGATGAACCAACCAATCATTTGGATTTGGAAAGCATTACTTCTTTAAACAAGGGTTTAGAAAAATTTGAAGGTGAGTTGTTGTTAGCAACACACGATCACGAGTTGAATCAAACCGTTGCCAATCGTATTATTGAGATTTTACCTCATGGTATTTTGGATCGTCGCCTTACGTACGATGAATATTTGGAAAGTAGTGAGGTCAAGAAATTACGGGAAAAGGCCTATGTTTCCTTATCTTAATACATAAAAAATATGGTGAATCTTCACCATATTTTTTAATGCATCATACTTCCTCTTTCACAACGATTTCCCCAAGCATCCAACAGTTTGTTTCCTTGACTAACACAGATGATTTCACAATGGTTGGGACATTTACTACATTCAATGCCTTTGGTTTCAAAGTTGTAGTTGGTAATACGAAAAGAGAAAGGTATTTCTTTTTTTGTTTTTTGGGCTAAAATAGCGACGCCGAGGGCTCCCATTAAATGTCCAATTTCATCGACAATAATGGGAAAACCCAAAATATCCTCAAACGCTTTTACAACGCCGATATTTTTGCTGACGCCACCTTGGAAGATGACGGGGGCTTGAATTCGTTTGCCTTTGCCGACATTATTTAAATAGTTGAGAGCTACACTGCGACAAAGACCAGCAATGATGTCTTCTTTTTTATAACCCATCTGGGCTTTGTGTACGAGATCGGATTCGGCAAATACGGTACAGCGAGCCGCAATCTTGGTTGGATTTTGACTGGTAATGGCAATGTTTCCGAATTCCTCTACTGGGACATCCAATCGTTTGGCTTGACTAGATAAAAAGGAACCCGTTCCCGCAGCGCATAGCGTATTCATGGCATAATCGACAACAATCCCGTCGTCTAGTAAAATAATTTTAGAATCCTGTCCTCCAATTTCAAAGATGGTTTTAATGTCAGGATATTTAGACATCGTTCCAACAGCGTGAGCGGTAATTTCATTTTTAATAATAACAGCCCCTAAGATGGTACCGATTAATTTGCGGGCAGATCCCGTAGTACCGACGGCTACGACTTGAATGTTTTTACCTGTAATTTGTTTTTCGAGCCGTGATAATAGTTCTTTTACGGCTTCGATAGGATTTCCTTTGGTCCAAATGTATTCACTGGCTAGAATACGATGATGGTCATCGATAATAATTCCTTTGGTTGAAATCGATCCTATGTCAACTCCCATATATCCTTTGGTCATTCTTGGCTCTCCTTTCTCATTTTTAGCATATCGTAAAATGCTTCTAATCTTGTTTTCATTCCTTCCATGGACGTTTGATTGTCGAAGGAAAAATAAACGATGGGAATTTTATAATCTTCACTAACTCTTTGTAAAATAGGCATGGCTCCAATTTCAGGTGTACAGCCAAACGGTTTGATGTGAATTAGCCCGTCAAAACCAGCTTCGGCTAGCATTTTGGCTCTTGCGACATTGTCCATCCCGTCAGCACCAATGGTATATTTACAGTATTTTTTAACTTGCCGTAATAGTTTTCTTGTATGTAATTTTTTGGTGATTAGCAAATAAGTTACGTTGGTAAAACGTTTTACTTCGATGTTCATGTCTGCTAACTGTTTTTCTAAAAAGTAACTAGCAAATGGTTCCATAGAAGTATATAATTCACCAATCACGCCAACTTTTAGGCAATTGCGTGGTTTATGAATGGGAAGTTTGCGAAATTGTTTTTTATATTTGCGATATTCGAAATAAAGAGAAAGGGGGTTTTTGATTTTGATGAACGATTGCAACATCTTTTTTTGGAGCTGTTCAAAGCTGTTTTTTTTGATTTCAAAACCCACGTTACTCCTTATATATATGTCAATCTTATCCATATAGTAGATCATTAATAAAGTCATGATAAAATAATGAATGAACTTAAAAAGATGAAGTTTGGGATTTAATTTTTTAAAGGTTCGATATAAGTTTCGAAACGTAAAGTGATCATCTCCCGTCAATGTGTAAAACTCAAAATGATAGCCCAAATCTTTTAATATTTGTTCTTGAACTTCTGCATAGTAACCGTATCTACAACCACCACCTGCTTGTAGTAAAATAGTAGCGCCGTTTTCTAATGCCTCAATAAAATTACCTAAGTTATATTTAAAGGGAATGCAAACGAAATCAGGACTGTATTTGGTTCCTAATTCGATGGTCTTTTTGGTAATTGGTGGTGCAGGCATAACTTTGAGAGTAGTAAGGTGGTTAAGAAGATACTGAATGGGAATATGATAGTTACCCAAATGAGGAAAACTAATGATTTTTTCTGATTTCATGTTGTTGACTCCTTTTCTTTTTTTTATCAATGATGTCTAAAAAGCTTTCTAGGCGTGTTAGAATACCGGCTTCTGCTTTTAATTCATCGATAATTAAATGAATGAGTGGTACGTTGTGAACTTTGCGAAGACACATTTCGTTGGTAAGAGAATCCGGTCCACATGGAAATGTGGATAATAAGATAATGCCATCTACTTGCTTTTTGTAGTGTGTTAGTGCACCTAAAAGTTCTTTGTTGTAAGTCCAATAATTGCTTTTTGAGATCATTTTGGCTTCTTCTTTTAATTTTTTGGTATCATAAATATCGGCAAGAATCACTTCGATCCCTTGTTTTTTTAAATAAGTGATAATGCTTTCACCGATTAAAGGATCATAAAGGTTGTAAGCATGTGATACCAAAAGAATTTTTGTTTTGTTGCTATTTAGTTGCTTTTCTTGTTGTTCAATTTTTCGCTTTCTTTTTTTTTGTTCTACTTTTTTGGCTTTTTGATAACTACGAATGCTATCTAAGTAAGAAAAGCCAAGTTCGCGTCCCATTTTTAAAAAAGCAAAGAATTCTGTTTCTTTTTTGGATACATCTATGTTGTAGTTAAGTAGTGGAATTTTGGGAAATGTGTTGTGGACGATGTCGTATAAAGCATTGAAATTGGTACAAAGTTTTTCGTGTTTTTTAAGGCATATGATTCTAGGAACTAAAACATAGTCACAACGATTTTTTAAACTTTGTACATGTCCTAAATAAAGTTTTAAGGAAAGACACGTTTCATCAATACTATGTTTGATTCCTGTCTCTAAAATTTGTTGATTGCTTGGTTCACTGACTATTACTTTGCAGCCCAATTCTTCAAAAAATGTTTTCCATAAATCATGATAGCGATAATAAAGTAAAGCTCGTGGTAGACCGATAATATACTGATTCATTTGTAAACATCCTTTCTTTGATACAGTAAAGCATATGTCAAAGAACATGAATTGATTAAGGATTTGATTCGACAAGTTTTTTGGTTTTTTGTATAATAAAAAAGAAAGTAGGAAAAATATGAAGAAGTATATGGTAGTAAGTATGTTATTGTTTTTTATGCCGTGTTTGGTATTTGCTAGTAGTGGGTCTGTGAAAACGAGTACGGTAATAAAGTGCGATGGCATTTTGTATGGAGCACACGGAAATCCCAAACATTATCATGTGGTAGAAGAAAAAAATGGAAAGTATTATGCTGTAGGGGAAAAAATCGAACGCCCTAGTTGTGTTTTAGAGCAGGAAACCAAAGAAATCGTTACTTTAGTTTCTTGCGTCGATGGAGATACCGCTACGTTTCAAACTCAAGATGGATCATACAAAACGAGGTTTTTAGCTGTTGATACACCAGAGACCAAACATCCAACTAAGGGAGTGCAACCGTTTGGAAAAGAAGCGAGCGACTATACTTGTAATGCGTTAAAAAAAGCAGAGAAAATTGAACTAGAGTACGATGAAAATAGTGATAAGTACGATAAGTATGATCGTCTACTTGCTTGGGTGTTTGTCGATGGTAGATTGTTACAACAAGAACTTATACAAAAAGGTTTAGGAGAAGTTGCTTATTTGTACGATGATTATAAGTATACTCCTTTATTAGAGGAGGCACAGAAAAAAGCGAAAGAAGAGAAGGTAGGAAAGTGGCAAGAAGAATCTAAAAAAGTATCCTCTGCTTCTTGGCTTGATCGTGCCATTCAATCGATTCAGGGATTTTTTGCAAAAATTGTGAATAATATTACTGGTTTTTTGGAAAATGTGATATAATTTAAGTAATTAGTAATACAAGAAAGAGGGAGTTTAGATGAAAAAAGATAGTTGGAAAACATTGATTATTGTTGTTTTGGTGTTGATTGTTGTAATTGGGGGAACGTTCTTTATTTCAGAATTATCAATTGATAGTACTAATAGTCCAAAACAGTTGGGATATGATAATGCTTCTTTTGTAGAAGAAGAAATAGCAGAAAGTGAACAGGCAGAATTGACTACCATTGCGTTTGCTGATTACTTAAATTTGAAAGCAGGTAGCGATCTTTCTATCATTTATCTTGCAAGACCTACTTGTGGATATTGTCAACAACAAGAGCCAATTATGAAGAATTTGGTATATTTGTATCAGTTACCAGTTAATTATTTAAATACAGATGAATTGTCTGAAGATGAATTTAATGGGTTGATTGAATCTGACGAATATTTCAGTTCTGGTTTTGGAACACCACTTATTTTACTAGTAAAAGACAATCAAATTGTCGATAAGGCGGAAGGATATCATACTAAAGATGAATTGATTACATTCTTTACCGACAATGGATTTATATTAGAATAAAGGATGTGAAATAATGAATCATGAAGGTTCTGTTTATCAAAAGGTCTTAGAGTTTAAAAGTAAATATCCTATGACGATTGCATGGCGTCTGAAAAAAAACAGTCGCGTCATCGAGCAACACTTGAACGACGATGAATATGTGACGTATGCATTCGCAGCACAAAAAAGCGTAAGTTCTTTTCACATTTTAGGAACAGCTGTCATTGCATTGACTAACAAACGAATTGTCATCGGACGAGATAGGGTAGTCATTGGCTATTTCTTCGATTCTATTACTCCAGACTTATTTAACGATTTAAAAATTAAATCAGGACTTCTTTGGGGTAAAATTTTTATCGATACAGTAAAAGAACTTGTTTGTTTATCTAACTTAGACAAAGGTGCTTTAGCAGAAATAGAAACCAAAATTAGCAGTTTTATGTTAGAAGAGAAGAAAAATTATCTTAATGGAAATCATGAATAAGGTGCTTTTAAAATAGCATCTTTTTTGTTATACTGATAATAGGTGATGTCGAATGAAACGAGTATTTTTCTTTGTTTTGGCACTTTTACTTTTGTTTTTTATTTTTCAATTTGTGGTAACTCTATTTATCAATGAGCATGATATTTCTTACACGTTACAAAATGGGGATAAATCATTTCAAGTAGAAGAAGTGTTTAAAAGGGATGGGAAGAAACATGATTATTATTTTGATATCACAGTGGATCAACATCATTTTTCTTTTCATAACGATAGTAATTTAGATAAAAATAAACAAGTAATCGAAAAGATCGAGTACTTTGAGTCGGATGATTTGTTCTGTATTTATCCAGTCATATTAGAAAAGAAAAATACGAAGCAAAACGATATTCTGTGTCAAAAAGGAAAGGAGCAATACACTTATACAGCGTTGCATCAACAAAATAACATTCTAGTCGATGCATTTGTTCAACGCCTTCAGCAAATGGAATATCAAAATGCTAGTTGGGATCAGATCAATCAGCCAGAAACGTTTCATGATATGACGATTTTTCCTACTAATTTATTGCCTAACAGTTACTTGTTGGTTTGGAATTATCGAGGTATTAATATTATTGATCAACAAAGTAGATATTCTTTTTCGGTACTAGACAGTGATCGTTATGAAAATACGCATAGTAAGTTAGTCGGAAAGTATTATTTGTTTCCAAATTATGATCAGAAACATGATTTTACAGAGTGGTATGTGATAGATGTTGTCGATTGGACACAAGAAGTGTTTAAAATGGATGATTCGGTTTCATTTGATAGTTATGTCAATGGAGTAGTGGATGGAGAACTATATTTGACAGATCGGAGTAATAAACGGCAGATTGCTGTTAATCCAAGTAAAAAGTCTGTTCGTGAAGTTGGTAGTGTAGAAAACGATGGGACTTATTATAATGGTAAATGGGAAAATAAAAGTATCTATGATTTGATTCAAAACGATCTCGTTTTTGATGATCCTGTTACATTAAAAGAAATGGAAGATACGTATGGTAATATTGAAATAAAAAAAGGAACACAAGAATATTATTTTAAAACAGAAGATGGACGTGTTTATGAAACATTTAGTGAGGATCCTACGAGGGCTATTTTGTTGTTTCAAGATCAAAATATTGTGAATTGGCAAGTGGTGGATAATGTTATTTATTTTTTATCAGATTCGACTATTTATCAATATGATGATTATACTGGTTTAAAACCAATTGCGCAAAGCAACGAGTTTAAATATAATTATCATAATATATTTACAGTTTATAAGAAGTGAAATACTTCTTTTTTCTTGCATATAATGAAGAGGAGGGATAAGATGTTTGAAAATTACCAAGTTGTAGAAGGAGATACGTTGGAATCTATTGCCAATCGTTTTCATGTTCCAATGGCGGAAATTTTGAGGATCAATGGTTTAGAAAATATTTATGAATTGAAACCAGGTGAAATATTGCGTCTTCCAATTGGAAATGAGTCGGCTTTTGAAGTTTATCAGATACAAAAAGGTGATACTCTTTATTCATTGGCTCAAAAATATCATACGACGCCAGAACTATTAGAGGAATTAAACGGACTGGAACCCAATGCTTATTTATATGCAGGAGAGAATTTGTTGGTTCCGAAAGAAGGAATTGAACTTTATTTGACGGAATATGGTGATAGCATTCAAAAGATTGCGACTTTAAAGGATATCAATCCAGATGATATTTTGATTTACAATGATAAAATTTATTTGTTGCCGGAACAAATTATCGCGTATCGTAGAATAAACAGAGAATGATGTTCATTTTCTTTTCTTTTTGCATAAAATATTATTGATTACAATTCAATAATTTGTTATAATCTATATACAGATGGGGCTTTAGCCAAGTGGTAAGGCGTGGGACTGCAACTCCCTGAGCACCGGTTCAAATCCGGTAGGCCCCTCCAAAAATGCAGATGTAGTTTAGTGGCTCGAATACGACCTTGCCAAGGTTGAGACGGGAGTTCGATTCTCCTCATCTGCTCCATAGTGAAATGTGCTCGAACTTTTCGAGTTTTGATAAATAACTAATT
>CAMMJA010000004.1 GCA_946497145.1 uncultured Mycoplasmatota bacterium
AAACTTAATTGATCATGGTTAGATGGATTTTACACAGAATTTTTTACACTCTCAAAATAATAGATATTGGTTGTGGTACTGGATATCCAATTGCCGATTACTTGCACCAACAGGGTTTTATTGTCACGGGTATCGATATTTCAGAAAATATGATTGCAAAAGCGAAGGAATTACACTTGGAATACGCTGCGTTTTTGGTAAAAGATATTTTGGAATTTACTTCGATAGAAAAATACGATGCGATCATTGCTTTTGATTCTTTATGGCATATTCCCCATAATAGACAACAGGATATTTATCCCATTGTTTCATCGTTATTAAATGTCGGTGGCTATTTTCTATTTACGCATGGAAAAAGTGATGGCTCGATAACGGGAAAAATGTTTGGTGAAACATTTTATTACAGTGCCTTAGATGTAAAAAAAGTACATGAGTTATTAATTGCTAATGGGTTTATCATTGTATCTTCTATCGAAAATTATCAGGAAAAGACAACGGGTGATCGTGATTTATTGATCGTCGCACAGAAAGTTCGTTGAGTGGTAATTTATGGAAAAAGTTTGTAAATCAGTAATAATATGGTTTTTTAATTAGTATATATAGAAAGATTAGGTTGCTATTTTAGAGAAATCATTTTAAAATATGGTTCGGGGGAGAGGTTTATGACCAAATTAATTCTGGTAAGACATGGAGAACCAGATTACAGTTTTTTAAATCAAGCCAATATGGGAAATAGTAAACCAGAATGGGCATTTTTATCAGAACAAGGAGTAGAGCAATCAAGATTAGCGGCTAGTGACCCTAATTTGTTAGATGCTGATATTTTACTTTCATCACCATATGCCAAAACATTACAAACTGCTGCAATCATCTCTGATGAGATTAAATTACCTGTTCAAGGGGAAGTTGGATTACATGATTGGGTATCCAATAAAACTTATGCGAGTTACCGAGCAATGACTAAAGATTATAAAAAAGCAATGTATGAATTTGTAAACAAAAAGAATTATGAAAATCAGGAATATGAATCACTACAAAACGTTCAATTGCGTGTTCTTCAAGTATTGCGCCAATATCTACTATATCAAAAAGTCATCGCAGTAACGCATGGTGGTGTCATCTTTTCTTTAACTCAGGAAAAAATTCCTTATGGTGGTGCGATTGAATTAGAATACGAAGAAGATCCAAAAAACAAAGGTAAAATCTTAATCAAACAAAAAGAAGATCTTTATTAAAATCACTAGAACAAAGTTCTAGTTTTTTTGTCAAAAAATTGTCGATCGTTCTTTCCTTCTTAAAGAAATATGATACAATGATTTTGTAAGTGAACTTAAGGAGGATGTATGGAAGTAGGGAACAATCATTTAAAGTTGATCGTGATGGATAATTTTTTAGAGTTTGGAAAGAAAGTAGATGCCCATTTAAAGTTGATGCGAGGAATTGAGCAAGAAAAATTTAGTCATATTGTACCGGTAGAATTACCAAGGTTTCATAATGGATAAGCCAAAGCAGTGATTAAAGAATCGATTCGTGCGCAAGATGTATTTATCTTAACAGATGTTGGAAATTATAGTTGTACTTATGAAATGCATGGGTTTATGAATCATAAAAGTCCCGATGATCATTTTCAAGACACCAAAAGAGTCATATCTGCATGCAATGGTAGTGCTAGTCGCGTAAGTGTCATTATGCCTTTGCTGTATGAAGCTAGACAGCATAAAAAGAAAGGAAGAGAATCGTTAGATTGTTCTGTTGGCTTAAAGGAACTAGAAAATTTAGGAGTAAAACAAATTATTACGTTTGATGTACATAACAAAGATGCTTGCGATAATGCAGTTTCACCTTATACAACTTTTGAAAGTCCATATCCGACGTATTCGATTTTAAATAAATTTATTGATACAGAGGAAATTGATTTTCACAATTTGTTGATTGTAAGTCCTGATACGGGAGCAGTTGATCGTGCACGTTATTACGCCGATATGTTAAAAACAGACATTGGGATTTTTCACAAACGGCGAGATTTTTCCAAAATTGTCAACGGAAAAAATCCGATCGTGGCCCATGAATATTTAGGAAAAGAAGTAACCGACAAAAATGTTCTCATCGTAGACGATATGATTGCTTCTGGTCAATCTATTATTGAAGTGGCCGAAGATTTAAAACAGCGAGGGGCTAAAAAAATATATTTGATTGCGTCTTTTTCATTGTTTAGCGATGGAAAATCGAGTATTGATGTTTTTCAAAATGCTTATCAAAAAGGCGTGTTTGATAAACTGTATACTACCAACTTGACTTATGTACCAGATTCTGTAAAAAGTTTACCTTGGTTTCAAGAAGTGGACTGTTCGAAGTATACGGCTAAAATCATTCATACGTTAAACAACAATGAATCTATGACCCCACTTTTAAATGGAAAAGCCAAGATCTTAACAAAAATTGAAAACAAGAAAAATTTTGACAAAAAATAAAAAGAGGAGTATAATAAAGCCACTTTTTAGGAGGATATATGAAAGAACGATATAGTCAAGCAACATTAAAATCGATGGGCTTTAACGAGCAAGAAATACGGTTGATTCAGGCAAGAAATCGAGAATATGGACAAAATCCTATCTTGACATCAGATTCGCTTGCCATGAAAAAGATGAGAGTTTCTGGTTTGAGTGATATCGATCAAGCGCAAGCAGAGAGTTTTCAACAAGTGTTTGGACATATTACTGAGCCGTGGACTTACCAAAAAAGAAAGTAGATCAGTCATCTGATCTTTTTTTGTACTTGCCACAGTACTATTTTAATAGTATCATAATAATATAATCGAGGTGAAAACATGAAAGTAGGAATCATCGGTACAGGAGCGTATGGGTTATCTCTTGGTATCATTTTTCAAGAAAACAATTGCCAAGTTACCATGTGGACCAAGTTTCAAGAAGAAAAAGAACAATTAGACCAAGAAAGAAGAGACGACAAGAAACTTCCTAACATTACGATTCCAGAAGAAATTATTTTTACGACTAATTTACAAGAAGCCATACAGGAAAAAGATTTGATCATGATCGTCATTCCTGCGACGTTTGTCGATCAGGTCGCACAAGAGATGGCTCCTTTTATCGACCAAGATCAAGTTGTCTGTATTGCATCAAAAGGAATTGAAAACAATACTTGCTCTTTTTTAACAGAGGTAGTTTCGCGGCATATGAATGTAGAACATTTGGCTGTTATTTCAGGACCGTCGTTTGCAATCGATGTGGCAAATCGTGTTCCGATTGGCTTGTCTCTTGCTGTGCAAGATAAAAAAACAGAGCAAGTGCTTCGTTTTGCTCTTGAAAACGATCATTTTAAATTACGTACGACAGATGATGTAGTGGGAATAGAAATTTGTGGGGCAATTAAAAACGTCATTGCTCTTGCTGCTGGTATGTTGGATGGCATGCAAGTGACAGATTCGACTAGAGCGATGTTCATTACGGAAACACTTCACGATATCAAGCAATTGATCGATGCCTTAGGCGGTGATAAAAAGACCATTTTGTCTTTCGCTGGCTTTGGCGATTTATTACTTACTTGTACCAGCATGAAAAGTCGTAACTTCTGTTACGGAAAACTAATTGGGGAAGGAAAAAGCGAAGAAGAACTGGCTGATTATCGCAAAAATCATACGATCGAAGGTCTTTACACGTTAAAGTCCATTCATCAATTGATTTGCAACGAAAGGATCGATATTCCAATCATTACTTTGATTTATCGTATTATTTTTCACCAAGAAGATTGTCAAAAACTTCTCAATTTACTAATTACCAAAGAATAGATTTCTAAAAGAAATCTTTTTTTGTGACAATTTATTCACGTCAAAGTAAAAAAATTGTAGTATAATGAAAAAGCCAAAGAAAGGAGTGTACTATGGATACTTATTTTATTTCAGTAAAAACGGCTTTGTTACTATTTCCTATCATTGCCTTTATCATTACGACTCCTTATATCTTTTTACAATATCATAAATATGGATCGATTCCTTTTTTTCGAACAACCATCGTCTATTCATTTGTTCTTTATTTGATGATTATTTACTTTTTAGTGATCTTGCCACTTCCTTCTATCGAAGAAGTAAAGAATTTATCGACGCCGATCACTCAGTTGATTCCATTTCATTTTATTGCTGATTTTTTTAATGAAACTTCGTTTGTATTAACAGATTTTCATACCTATTTGCCAGCTCTTAAAAATCCGGCTTTTTATACTGTCATATTCAATATTTTTCTTTTTGTACCACTTGGGATATATTTGCGATATTACTTCAAGTGCAATTGGATCAAAACGTTAGTCATTTCTTTTGGACTTAGTTTGTTTTTTGAACTAACGCAATTAAGTGGTTTATATGGAATCTATCCACGTCCTTATCGATTGTTTGATGTGGATGATTTGATGATCAATACGTTAGGTGGCATGATTGGTTTTTGGATTACGCCGATTTGTTATTTGTTCCTTCCATCTCGAGATAAATTAGATGAACTATCGTATGAACGAGGAAAAAGAGTTTCTTATTTTAGGCGGCTGGTTGCGTTTTTTATCGACTGCTTTGTAATGCTTATTTTAAATATGATCATATCGTATCTGATTCCTACTTCTTATCGTATAAATTATATAATTACGATTGTGCTTTATGAAATATTGTTGCCTTGGTTAACCAAAGGAAGAACGATTGGCAAGTTTATTGTACAAATCAAAGTAACGACGGAAAGTGGAACGACGCCTAAATTTTATCAATATTGTATTCGTTATGGAATGCTTTACTTTCTCATTTTACCAGCACCATTTTACTTGATGTGGTTGTTTGGAATGTGTAGTACACTTGTCTGGTACTTGCAACTTGTTTGTTTGGTTTTGATTATTTATCTTGGTATTCTTTATCTTAAATTCTTCTTTGGATTTTTCCTTAATTGGATACGAAAAAAGGGAATTTTACCATATGAAAAATACAGTAAAACCATACTTAGTAGTTCAATCAAGTTGCCATTGATGGAAAATGAAAAACAGGAAATAGAAGAAGAAAAGCAAGATTTAAAAAAAACAGCATAAAATAGAAAAGAAATTTGATATAATAGGGGTAAAATGTATTAGATAGAAAAGGAGAGCTATGTTAGAATTAAAAAAAATTAAGAAAAGCTATACAACGGGGGAATTTAAACAAGTTGCCCTCAAGGAAGTTAGTTTAAAGTTTCGTAAAAATGAATTTGTTGCTATTTTGGGGGCTTCTGGAAGTGGTAAGACAACTTTGTTAAACATCATTGGTGGTTTGGATCGCTATGACAGTGGAGATTTGATCATCAATGATCAGTCGACTAAAAAGTTTAAAGATACTCAGTGGGATGCTTATCGTAACAATTGTGTCGGTTTTATTTTTCAAAGTTACAATTTGATTGGGCATATTAGTATCTTGGCAAATGTTGAGATGAGCTTAACCCTAAGTGGTGTTAGTGCATCAGAACGTCGTAGAAAAGCGATGAAGGCCTTAGAAGAAGTGGGGCTAAAAGATCATGCACATAAAAAGCCAAATCAACTTTCTGGTGGTCAAATGCAAAGGGTTGCCATTGCGCGTGCCTTGGTAAATGATCCAGATATTATTTTAGCCGATGAACCAACAGGTGCTTTGGATACCAATACCAGTGTCCAAATTATGAATTTGATCAAAAAAATTGCTGCTGACAAACTGGTTATTATGGTAACACACAATCCTGAACTGGCTCAAAAGTATGCAACACGTATTGTTCAAATGCAAGATGGACGTTTGTTAGAAGATTCGAATCCTATTACAAAGGAAGAAGATCAAAAACAAAAAGTAGAAATCAAAAAAACGGCTATGAGTTTTCCCGCTGCTTTGAAGTTGTCGTTTCAAAACATTAAAACCAAAAAAGGAAGAACGGCTTTAACGGCTTTTGCTGCGAGTATTGGAATCATTGGAATTGCTTTAATTTTGGCTTTATCTAATGGATTTCAAATACAAATAGATCAGTTTGAACAAGAATCTCTATCGCAAATGCCGATCATGATCACAGAACAAGCCATGACGATGGATGCTGAAACGATGAGCAAATATCAAGAAAATATACAGAATTCCGGCTTGGAAAAATATACGAATAAAGAAGAAGTCGCACCACTTCCAGATATGAGTGAAGAATTACTTCATACCAACGTTTTGACGAAAGAGTATGTAGATTACATTGAAAAGTTAGATAAAACGTTAGTAGGTGGCATTTCTTACATGAAAACAACGGGCATGAACATCATCACGCAAGATGCGAATGGTACTTATTTGCCAGTAGGAACAGGAAGCAATACTTTAAGTCAGTGGCAATTATTTCCTAGCAATATGAATCATGAACCGGCTGATGTTATTTTAAATAATTACGATATTTTAAAAGGTGAAATCAAAGCAAATGAACCGGGCTTGATTTTAATAGTAGATTCGCAAAATAGAATTTCCGTATCTCAACTAGAAATGCTTGGTTTTAAGACCGATCAGAATATTTCGTTTGATGAAATTTTAGAGAAGGAACTAAAAGTAATTCCCAATGATGTTTACTATGTGAATCGTGGAGATTTCTTCCAGGTAAATCAAGATTATGCATCATTGTATCAAGATTCTGCTAGTTTAACTTTGAAAGTACAAGCCATTATAAGAGGAAAAGAAGGAAAAGAAATGATCACTGCAGGAACAGGTATTGCCTATACTTCTGCTTTGACAGATTGGATCATAGAAAATAACCAAAATTCCCAAATTGTACAATTTCAACAGAATGTAAACTACAATGTTTTAACAGGACAGCCATTTGATGAAACTAGTTCTACCAACACCAAAGAGATGACTTTGGCTTATCTTGGAAGTGATTCGATTCCTGTAGCTATCTACGTATATCCGAAAGATTTTGCAGCAAAAGATCAAATTACTTCGTATTTAGATCAATATAATGAGGGAAAAGAAGAGGTAGACACTATTCTTTACAACGATATGGCTTCGATGATCAGTTCACTATCTAGCAATATTATGGATGCGATTACTATTGTACTGATTGCTTTTTCAGCCATTTCTTTGGTGGTATCTTCGATTATGATCGGAATCATCACTTATATTTCGGTACTAGAGAGAACCAAAGAAATTGGTATTTTACGAGCACTAGGGGCAAGAAAAAAAGATATCAAACGTGTCTTCAATGCTGAAACATTTATTATTGGACTATGTTCTGGGGTGCTTGGTATCATCATCGCCCGTTTATTGGTAATTCCTGCTAATATGATCATCGAAAGTTTGACAGAACTACCAAACGTGGCCAAATTAAATCCAGTTCACGCTATTTTATTGATTGGAATCAGCATTATTTTAACAATTATTAGCGGATCTATTCCATCGAGAGTCGCTTCTAAAAAAGATCCAGTAGAAGCCCTTCGAACAGAATAAAGTATTTCAAAAAGAAATACTTTTTTTGTAACTGTTCAAAAAAACAAAGATGTGTTATAATTTTGTTGAAAAAGTTTCTAGGAGGAATGTATGAAAAAAGGTTTAAAACTATTTTATGGAACGTCCATTTTTTCTACAATATGTTTGATCATTATGGGTTTGTTTTTGTTCTTTGAATCAGAGTCGACCATCGAAATGATTTCTTATATTTTAGGCGGCTTTATTATTGCCTTGGGAATTGCGGCCTTTATTCGCTATTTTCGATACAAGGAAGAAGATCGTACCTTTCGTTTTGATATTGTTTATGGAATCATCAGTTCCCTAGCAGGTATTATTTTAATTTGTAATCCACATGCGTTAGCCAGCATCATTCCTTTGATTTTAGGAATTTGGATCACCATCAGTAGTGCATTAAAAATTCAAATGGCCTTGCAACTTAAGAGTTATGGACACTCTACTTGGATTGGTACGTTAGTAATCGGATGTTTGGCTTTACTTTGTGGAATTATTTTGATTTTTAATCCATTTAAAGGTGCCGTGATCATTACGAAAGTAATCGGTATTTTCTTAATTATCTACGCCATCTTAGATTTGGTTTCCGGCTTTATGGTAAATCGTGTTGTGAAGAAACACGAAGAAAGTAACGAAATTGTTTTAATTAAAAAGAAGAAAAAGTAAATCATAATGAAAAAGATGTCAAATATTGACATCTTTTTACATCATGTACATACCAGAATCAGATTGATAAGGAGTAAAACCTTGATCGTTATCATCGTTGGCACTAAGTGGAATTGGGAAGCCACCTGACAATCTAGAAACACGATTTTCAAGGCGTCTTACTTGACGTTCTAAACGATTGATGCGATTGTCTATTTGACGCAATTGTTCTGTGCAGTTACATCTTCCTGGCTGATTTGGCCAATTCCCTGGGAAATTAGGATTTCCTTGCCAATTCGGCATGAATTGATATGGTACTTGATTATTCATAATATCCTCCTTTGCTTGACGCTTTATTATATGCAACAACCCATATTTGTGTTATGATATTCATATGGCACGACAAGGAGGAATTTATGCGACTAAGGAATGTAAAAAATAAACGTGAAATTTTAGAACAATCTCCATACTTTGTAACAAATCCACAGGATAAAAAGGGAAAATGGAATTTAGAATTCGGAAACGATCATCCCATTTATTTAGAAATTGGAATGGGAAAAGGAAAATTTTTAAGAGAACTCGCTCAAAAACATCCAGAGATCAACTTTATTGGTATGGAGCGTTCTGATAGTATTTTAGCCAAAGCCGTTCCTAAAATTATGGAGAATGCTACAAATATTCGCGTACTGCAGTACGATGCATCTTTGATTGATGATCTTTTCGATCGTGAAATTTCACGTATTTATCTTAACTTTTCTGATCCTTGGCCCAAAAAACGACACGCTCGTCGTCGTTTAATGGCTACAATATTTTTGCGAAAATATGATCATATTTTTAAAGATCATAAAGAAATCCACATGAAAACTGACAATCGAGAACTTTTTGAATTTGCTTTAGAATCGCTCAGTCAATATGGTTATCGTTTTGAACAGGTTCTTCTTGACTTACATCATAGTGGGCTAGAAGATAACATCACGACGGAATATGAAGAAAAGTTTATGAAAGAAAACAAGACAATTTATCAATGTATTGCGACAAAAGATAAAGTGAATTGACGTAAAAAAATACAAAAAGATGTGTATTTATCAAAATATTTGATATAATAAACGTAGAGTAGGTGAAATATGAAAAAAATAATCGTTTTACTCTCTATGGTCGTATTGTTAAGTGGCTGTTCGATGGTAAGAATAGACGATCAAAATATCGATGCGATCATTAGTACTGTACTAAAAGAAGAAAACAAACTGTACAATACTGTCTTTGAAGGGTACAAGTATTATTTGCCAAAAGGAATTCAACTGATTGAAAAAACAGATTACAATGCCCAACTTCTATATCAGAATCAAACGTATTATTTATATGTAGACGCGATTGGCTACTATCACAAAGCAAAAGAAGAATACGAAGTACCTAGTGGTGTTTACTATGCAAAACCATTAAATTATAATGGAAAAACTGGATACGTAGAAATCAACAAAGTAGAAGATCGTTACTTTGTAGAAATCATGTATAACTATGCGAAAATGGAAGCATATGTCGATGAAGATCAAGTGACTGATACGGTAATTAACATGTGTTATATTTTATCTTCTGTGAAGTTTAATGATCAAGTACTAAGTACGTTGGTAGGAGAAAATGTGTTGGATTACGAAGAAGAAAACTTTAGTATTCTAAAACCAAAACGAGAAACAGGAAGTTTCTTGGACTATATCGAAGAATACGATGTTTATTATGACAAAGCAGGAGAAATGCCCGATGAAGATGAAATTAAGACAGAAGATGCAGAATAGGAAGAGGGGACTCTAATGAAATTGTTTGAAAAATTAAAGAATGCGTTGTTCGAAGAAGAATATGTCGAAGTAGAAGAACCAAAGAAAAAAGAAAAGTCGGTAATCGCTAAAAAAATTGAAACACCAGAACGAAAAAAGGAACCACGAAAAGAAGTTATCAAGGAAGAAATTGAAGAAAAAGAAGAGAAAAAAGAAGTTCTTTCCGATCGTGATTTGTTGAAGCCGGATACAGAATTTAAGTTTCCGATGACGTTTGAAGAAGAGGATTTTATCGAAGAAGAAAAACCACTTCCACCGAAAAAAGAACCAAAAAGAGAAGAAAAACCAAAAGCATATCAAAAACCAGAATATACGTTCCATCAGTATGGATCTTACGAGAAAAAAGAGGAGAAAAAGGTATTTCGTCCTTCGCCAATCATTTCTCCTATCTATGGAATATTAGATCAAAACTATAAAAAGGAAGAAATTGTAACTAAAAAAGAGGTACGCATTACGAGTAGTTACGAAAAGACACATTTGGATTTTGATGCAGTAAGAGAAAAGGCCTATGGTGATTTGACACACGAGATTGGTCTATCGATGAGTGAAGAAGAAAAACAAAAAGAAAAAGAAAATGATACGAAAGTAGAAGAAGATAACTTGTTGTTCGATATGCGCGATGAAGATTCCACACCAACTGTGGAAAAAGTAACAGTTGGCGATGCTGAAGAATATTTTCAAGATTTGGGGTTAGAATATAATATTGATTATAAAGATGCTAGCAAAGAGAAGGCGACAGGAAGAAGAGTGAACAAGATAAAAGAAGAACAAGAGGAAGAACCAAAAAAAGAAGAAACAGTAGAACAGGACAGTAAATTAGAGGACAATTTATTTGATTTAATTGATTCTATGTATGATGAGGAGCGATAAATATGGAATTTTTACATTCATTTTTACCAATTGTATTGTATATATTTGGTATTGTACTGTTGATTGTATTGATCATTTTAGGTATTCGTTTAATTCAGACCATCGATCGAACCAATCGTTTGTTGGATGATGTAGAAGAAAAGGTTCATTCTTTAAATGGGTTCTTTCACTTGATCGACACAATTACCGATAATTTATCATTTTTAAGTGATAAGATCGTAGATACAGTATCGAATGTAATCACTCGAATATTTAAAAGAAAGAAAAAAGAGGAGGAAGAATATGAGTAAAGAGAAGAAAAATCATGGCAGTGGAGCCGGAAAGTTTTTATTAGGAGCGGCAATTGGAGCAAGTTTAGGTATTTTGTTTGCCCCTAACAAAGGAAGTGAAACAAGAAAGCAACTAAAACGTAAACTTGATGAGTTTGTAGGAAAAGTGAAAGAAATAGACATTGAAGAAGTAAAAGAAGCGTTTGAAAATAAAGTTGATGAAATCAAAGAAGAACTTGCAGAACTTGATAAAGAAAAAGTATTAAAGATTGCTAAGAAAAAAGGAGCAGAAATCAAAGAAAAATGTGAAGAATTGGTAACTCTAGCCATTGACAAAGGAACACCTATTCTAAGAGATGCTGCGGAAGAAGTGCGTTTAAGAGCAGCAGATGTGGTAAGAGAAGTGCTAGAACGCTTAGAAAATCCGAAAAGCAAACAAGAAAAGTAAAAATTGGTCAATTTGACCAATTTTTTTTGAAATATTAAAATAAATATGCTATACTAAAAAAGAATGAATTTTCAAAGAAAGAGATCAGTAGGAAAAATAAGAAAATACAAGAGATCTCGTGGTTGGTGCAAACGAGAATTTCTATTTGGACGAAGTACAACTCTTGAGAAAAATCGTATCTGGCGTTAACAGGGAAAGAGCATAATTGCATTATGAAATAAGGTGGTACCGCGATCGATTCGTCCTTATGTCATAATGTTTTTTTGTAAAAAAGGAGGAAATTATGATCAATACATATTTAGATGCGACCAATTTAAAAGCAACTGCAACAATCGAAGACATAACGAATTTATGTAAGGAAGCAGAAAAAAATCATTATGCAGCCGTGTGTGTACATCCATATTATGTGAGTTTAGCAAAAGAACTTTTGGAACATACGACAGTAGAAATTTGTACTGTCATCGGCTTCCCTTTGGGAATGAATACCATTGAGACCAAAGAATTTGAAGCGATCCAAGCCGTTTCTTTAGGTGCAACAGAAATCGATATGGTGATCAATCTTGGAGCACTAAAAGACAAAGAATACGACTATGTAAAGCGCGAAATAGAGACCGTTCGCGATTCCATTGGTGGAACAACACTAAAAGTAATCATCGAAACTTGTTACTTGACCAAAGAAGAAATCATCAAAATGACGGAAATTTGTAACGAGACATTCGTAAACTTTATTAAAACTTCAACGGGTTTTGGTACTGGTGGTGCCAAGGTAGAAGATATCAAACTAATCAGCGAACATAAAAATGATGTGTTGGAAATCAAGGCCAGTGGAGGAATTCGCAGTTATGAAGAAGCAAGAAAAATGATCGAGGCAGGTGCTACGCGTTTGGGTGTAAGTCAAGCCGCAAAAATTATGGAAGGTGAAAAGAAATGACATTGTTTGAAGAATTAAAATGGCGAGGATTGATCAACGATATTTCTTCTCCTGATTTAGAAGAAAAATTAAATCAAGGTGGAATGACTTTTTATATTGGAACGGACCCAACTGCCGATAGTTTACACATTGGACACTTTTCTTCCTTTTTAATCTCTAAGCGCTTAAAAGAACACGGACATCATCCGATTCTTCTAGTTGGAGGTGGAACGGGACTGATTGGCGATCCAAGACCAACGAGTGAAAGACCGATGATTACAAAAGAAGAAGTAGAACACAACTTTGCTTGCCTAAAAAGTCAAGCAGAGCGTTTATTTGGCTTTGAAGTAGTCAATAACTACGATTGGATCAAAGACATACAATGTATCGACTTTTTACGTGATTATGGTAAGTATTTTAATATCAACTACATGTTGAACAAAGACATTGTCAAAAGAAGATTGGATACTGGAATTACTTATACAGAATTTTCTTATATGATTTTACAAGCCCTCGATTATTTACATTTATTTGAAACAAGAAATGTAACACTTCAAGTGGCAGGACAAGACCAGTGGGGCAATATTACGGCAGGAATCGATTTAATTCGTAAGAAGACCGGAAAAGAAGCATATTGCTTCACTATGCCTTTATTAACCAAAGCAGATGGAACTAAATTTGGAAAAAGTGAAAGTGGAACGATCTGGTTGGATCGAAGTAAAACATCTCCTTATGAACTTTATCAATTTCTAATTAAAACAGAAGACAGTAAAGTGATTGATTACTTGAAATTTTTAACTTTTTTATCTGTCGAAGAAATTCAAGAATTAGAAAAAAGGCATAAATTGGCACCAGAAAAAAGAGAAGCCCATAAAGTGTTAGCCAAAGAAGTAGTTACGTTTATTCACGGTAAGGACGCTTACTTGGAAGCAGAGCGCATGAGTGAAATTTTGTTTCAAGGTGAGATTGGGAAATTGACTCTAAAACAAATAGAAGAAGTATTTAAACATTTGCCAGTCCATGAAATAGAAGAGGATAGAAACATCGTTGATTTATTGGTGGAAGGTCAAATCTGTAGTAGTAAAAGGGAAGCAAGAGATTTATTAAATGCAGGATCTATTTCTTTAAATGGTCAAAAAATAATGGATCTTACTTACTTCGTTACTCAAAAAGATGCGATCGAGAACAAGTACATTATTATAAGACGGGGGAAGACAAAATACTATTTGCTTGCATATCTTGATAAAAAAGGATCTGAATAGATCCTTTTGTCTTGAAAAATGTGTCGAAAAATGCTACGATAGATTAGAAAACATAAGGAGGTAAATAAAGTGCGAAAGAAAAAAGAACCAAAAGAAAAACGTCCCAAAAATGTGAAAAAGATATTGAAGTGGGTAGCAATTGTTTGTGCAGTTGTCATAGTATTAGAATTGTTTTATTTGATGTTTGTTTATTTTAAAAATGAATCGAAGAATACGTATTTTGATGGATTAAATGCCATCGATAAGATAGAAGATGGATATATTGCTGTGGGAAGCAGTGATTTTAAACGTAGCAAAGGAAATAGTTGGACCGAAGGATACGAAAAAGGGAAATTGGTTCTTTATGATGAAGATTACCAATTGCTTTGGGAAAAGAAATATGATAAAGGATACAACACCACTTTCTTTGATGTAGATGCGACTAGTGATGGATATATTGCTGTGGGAAGTGGCGAGATGAGTCAAGAACAAAATGACAATCAGTTGCGCGATGCACTTATTGTAAAATACGATAAAGATGGAAATATTGTCTTTGAAAAGCAATTTCAGGTACTAGGTAATGCCAAATTTACCAAAGTAAAGGCAGTAGATGATGGCTTTTATGTCATTGGACAGAGTATTTTCCCTCCAATGGATTTGGGCTTTGCTGACAATGGCGGAGGTGTTTTAGTTAAATATGATCAAGAAGGAAACGAAGTGTTTAGAAGTAACTTTGGAGGAAGTAAATCAGGGTTATTTAACGACTTTGTCATTTCAGACGATGGAATTTATGTGGTAGGAAAGGATGCTGCCAACACTGGACTGTTAGTAAAGTACAGCATGGATGGAGAACGTCTTTGGATCAAAAATTATAGCTATACAGACTCTCTTGGTTTTAGTTCTATTGTAGAACACAATGATCAACTGGTGGTAGTTGGTGCCACCAAAGTAAAAGACGATGATAGTGATTATGATACGGATGGTCTTTTATTAAAGTATGACAAAGATGGAAAACTGTTGATGGATGAAAAGTTTACCGTCAATGAAAGAGTAGAAGAAGATAACAAGGCAATAGAAACAAGTGTATCAATGGATAGATTTAATGCCGTAGTAATCGATGAAGACGATAATATCGTCATTGCAGGGCAAGTGGCTGTCAAAGACGAAGAAGAGTCCGACAGTCAAAGAAATGTATTCCGTTACAACGGTTTGTTTATGAAGTATAGTTGGGATGGAGAATTACTAGAACATCGTGAAATTGGTGGCTCAAGAGATGACTATTTTACTGGAATTAGATTAGAAGAAGATCATTATTTGATTACTGGATATGCTAACTCAAAAGATCAAGACTTGAAGCGTACCAACCGTAATGGAAAAGATTTTAAGCCATTGTTCTTAGAAATAAATGAAGATGGGAATATTGAGAAGATAAAATAAAAGAGATTGCATAGCAATCTTTTTTATAAGATATTAAAAACTCATTTCTTGTGTTTAAGAAATGAGTTTTATATTACTTGTTGTAGAATTCAACGATCATTGATTCGTTAATATCAGCATTCAATTCGTTGCGTTCTGGCATTCTAACGTAAGTACCTTCTAATTTGTTTTCGTCAAAAGTAACAAATTCTACACGTTTTCCAGCTTTTGCTAACGCTTCTTTTACGGCTTTATGATCTTTAGAATTTTCTTTTAGTGAAATGGTTGATCCAACTTTAACACGGTAAGATGGAATATCAACTTTTTTTCCATTTACTAAAATGTGTCCATGGTTTACAAGTTGTCTTGCTCCACGACGAGTAGTAGTAAATCCCATACGATATACCAAGTTATCAAGACGAGATTCTAGTAAACGTAAGAAATCTTCACCATGAATTCCTTTTAGTTTACCTGCTTCTTCAAACGTCTTTCTAAATTGTCTTTCGTTTAACCCGTACATGAAACGTACCTTTTGTTTTTCTTTTAATTGTGCACCATAGTTAGACAATTTACTCTTACGAGCATTTCCATGTTGTCCAGGACCGTAAGGACGTCTTGCTAATTCTTTACCAGTTTCGCTGATAGAAAATCCAACACGACGTGCTTTTTTGTAACTAGGACCAGTGTATCGAGACATTGTAATCCTCCTTTCTTTTATTTCTTCATACTGACAAGAAAACTTATTTGGCCATAAGTTAGGGAGTTTTATTTTTACTTTCGCCTTACAGCAACAGTTACTAATAACTTTCATAAAACACATTAACGTATTCCAAATAATGCTGTTCAAGTAAATATGCAAAAATAATTATATATAAAATTGTATGTTTCGTCAAGAAAAAATTGTAATTTAAATAGGAAAAATAACGATCAAGGCAGGAAACATAAAAGTTTTTGGTAACAATATAAATAGTATGTTTTTAATATAAGGAAGGATAGATCAAAATGAAACAAGATCATGTGTATGTAATGAGTAAAATATTTCATAACGAGACAATAAGACAGTATGGAATAGTGAAGAAGAAAAATACTATATTAGTATTATCGATGTTGTGAGAGCGTTAACGGATAGCAAAGAACCAAGAAAATATTGGAATTGGCTAAAGAACAGAATGTTAAAAGAGGAAGATTTTCAGTTGTCTAGTATTACTAGACAACTGAAATTGAAGTCGTCCGATGGAAAATACTATAATACTGATGTATGCGATATTGAGAGTATGTTTCGCATCATCGAATCAATTCCTAGCAAAAATGCAGAACCAATCAAACGGTGGTTAGCAAAACTTGGTAAAGAAAGAATCGATGAAGTATTTGATCCATCATTGACTGTTCAAAGGGCTATTGATACTTACCGCACAAAAGGATATGATGAAGTATGGATTTCTCAAAGAATAAAAGGAATACAAGAACGCAAAAAATTAACTGATGTTTGGAAAGATAGTGGAATTGAAAGTAATAAAGAGTATGCCATTCTTACCAATGATATCTATCAGGAGTGGTTAGGTATGACTGCGAAACAGTATAAAAAATTTAAAGGATTAAGAAAAGAAGCATTAAGAGATCATATGTCAGATATTGAAATTATTCTTTCTGATATTGGAGAACTTATGACACGAGAACTAGCTAAAATACAAAAGCCCATGGGATTAGAGGAAAATAGAAAATTAGCAAAGTCAGGTGGGGAAGTTGCCAAAAATACTCGTAGAGATATGGAACAAAGATTAGGGGTAACGGTTATTACACAAGAAAATGCATTAGATTATCGATACATAGAGGAAGATCAACAATCTGAAAGAAAAAAATCGAAAACAATAGTCAAATAAAACAACTTATGATAAAATATAGATATGATAGAAGGTGAAGCATATGCCGAAGACATTGTGGATAGTTACATTCTTTTTGGTGGCAGCAATCATAGCAATCATCGTATTGATCGTTGTCAAAAAAAAGAAAGCCAAACATTATCAAAATGAAATACAGGAATTAGAACGTGAAAAAAATTTAATTGCTAGTACCCCTGTATTATCTGAATTAGCAAAAGTGGAACCCATTATTAAAAATGAAAAAATGGAAGAAAAGTACAAAAATTGGCAGCAAAGATTTGATTGGATCAAAGAAACACGTATTGCTAAATTAAATGATATGATTATCAATTTGGATGTGTATCGCGAAAGAAAAGATTATAAAAATTATCGTTATTATGTTGCGAAAACAGAGTTGGAATTATATAAAGTAAAAGAATCAGCCGATCATTTGCTAGATGAAATTAAAGAAATTACTTTAAGTGAAGAAAAATATCGTCACATCGTGACAAAACTAAAAAATAAATATCGAGAATTAAATACAGAGTATCAAAATCATAAAGGAGAATATGAACAAGTACAAGAGGTCATTGAATTACAGTTTGAAAATATTGAAAAACGTTTTATGGATTTTGAAGTTGTCATGGAAAACAACGAATACCATGAAGTAGTACATATTGTAAAAGCATTGGATACCATGATCGATCATATGGCAATTGTAATAGATGAAGTGCCAGATCTTTTGCTCTTAGCTGATCAAATTATTCCGAAGCGGATGGAACAAATCGAACAGACATATCAGGAAATGATTGAAAAAGATTATCCACTAGGTTATTTAAACATCGAATATAATCTAGAAGAAACTAACAAAAACGTTAAGAATATTTTAGATCGTATTCGAGTATTGAACTTAGAAGAGTGTATGTTTGAATTGAAGACCATGTTAGACTATCTGGATTCTTTGTTTACAGATTTTGAAAAAGAACGATTAGGTCGCAAGGTCTACGATGAAATAGAAAGACAATTTCGGACAAAGTTGAAAAAGATAAATAAAATAGTCAAAGATATTTACAAACAAATTGATGACATAAAAAATATGTACCATTTAAAGACAGAAGATTTGAAGAAAATAGATGATATCAATGCTTCACTATCATCGATCAACGAAGATTATAAAGCAGTAGTACAAAGTGTGAGAGAAAAAGAAGTTCCTTATTCTAAATCACACAAAGAAATAGAACAGTTGAGTACTCGCTTAAAAGAACTAGAAGAAGAATTAGATCGCTCTTTGAAATCACTAGGAAGTATGTACGATGATGAAATGCGTGCGAGAGAGCAACTCGATGAAATACAAGAACTATTGAAACAATGTAAAACGAAAATGCGAAGTTATAAACTTCCAATCATCACAGATCAATATTTCGTTCAATTATCAGAAGCCAACGAGGCCATTTTAGAAATCATCAAAGAACTAGAAAAAAAACCAATTACGATTAAAATTTTGAATACGCGTGTCGATACGGCTAGAGATTTGGTATTAAAACTGCATCATACGACCAACGAAATGATCAAGACAGCCCAACTTGCTGAAATGGCTATCGTCTATGGCAATCGTTATCGAGATGCATCGAATCAAGAAATCAATATGGGCCTAAACCAAGCCGAAATTCTCTTTTTTAAAGGAAATTATAAAGGAGCATTAGAAACAGGAATTCGTACGATTCAACTGGTAGAAGAAGGAATTTATCAGAAGTTGTTAGGGGTCTATGACAAATAAAAAAAGAAAAAAAAGGGAATTTGGTTTTAGTGCGACAGAATTTTTGACAGTGATGGTGGTTGCTACAATTTTGCTTGCGATTTTACTTTCTTTTGCATTAGATATTGCTCAAAAAGAGAAATATCGAGTGATGCAATATAATGCGACTTTGTTTGGATATAGTGCTTCTTCTTTTGCTTTAGAAGAGGGTGCAAAAAAAGTATACTTGCAAGAGTTGATCGACGATAAGATGTTTGTGTCTATTAAAAATCCTTTTTCTGGAGATAAATACTGTGATTCATATCAATCATTTATTGAGTTTGAGGATGATAAAAAATATGTAACACTGCGTTGCGGAGATTATTTGATCGATCATCAAGATATGTTGGAAGAAACCATTCCAATCTATCAAGTGTCTGAGTGGACGACTAAAAAGATCAAAGAAAAAAAGAACGTGATCATAGAAGAAAAGGTACTTTATAATTATCTTCAAAAAAATAAAGAAGTATTCCCTGTAAATTATCCAGAAGACACCTTTTTGTTCTTGTTTAATAAGGCCTATCATTCGTCTTATGAAAAGGTAAAAGAAATACCAAATACATATGATATTGTAAAAAATACTTACTATCGAAGTAAAACGATAGTAGCAGAAAGATAATTTTTTAATTATCTTTTTTTATAGGAGGAAAACTTCATTTACACTATGAACGATTCGTGATATAATGAAACCATTTGGAAGTGATAACATGATTTATTTAGATTATAGTGCCACAACACCTGTTGTTCCTGAAGTTTTAGAAACATTCTGTAAAACGACAAAAAATTACATTGGCAATCCTAACTCTTTACACAAATTGGGTATGGAAAGTAGACATTTAATGGATACTGCAACCCAACAAGTTGCAGATTTATTCGGAGTAAAAAAAGAAGAAATAATTTTTACGTCGTCGGCTAGCGAAGCAAACAATACGGCTTTATTGGGTGTAGTGGAAAGTTATCCAAAGCGTAATAAAAAAATCGTAACTACAAAGTTAGAACATTCTAGCGTTTTAGAAACAGTATCTTATTTAGAAAAAAAAGGTTATGAAGTTGGCTACGTTAAAATTTTAAAAAATGGTCAAGTCGATCTAGATGACTTGCAACGGTTACTAAAAGAGGATCCTGTCTTGGTGAGTATTGGTTGGATCAATAGCGAAGTAGGAATTATCCAAGATATGAAGGCAATTACTAATTTAGTAAAACAATATCCTAAAACGTTACTCCATGTAGATGGGACACAAATAGTAGGAAAAGTTCCTATCACGTTAGATGGTATTGATCTTTTTAGTTGTAGTGCTCACAAATTTTTTGGCTTAAAAGGTATCGGTTGTTTGATTAAAAAAGAAAAAGTTGAATTAGAACCCTTGATTCATGGCGGAAAAAGTCAAACCATTTATCGCAGTGGAACACCGGCACTTGCTTTGATCGTAAGTTTTGCCAAAGCATTACGTCTTGCTTTAACCGATCTAGATCAAAAGTATCATTATGTTCAAAAATTAAATCAATTTTTAAAAGAAGAATTGAAAAAACATTCTTACATTGTCATCAATAGCGATGATACTTGTTCTCCTTATATCATTAGTATCAGCATACCTAATATAAAACCAGAGACAATGCTACATGCACTAGATGAAAAAGAAGTTTATATCTCGACAAAGACAGCATGTGCCAAAGATACTTCTCGTTCTCTTACCTTAGAAACATTACAAAAAGCAAAAGAAATTACGACTTCATCCTTACGGATTAGTTTATCTTATATCACGACCGAAGAAGAACTACAACAATTTTTAAAAATTTTAAAAGAATGCTATCACGCATTGAATTTAAGAAAAGAGGAATACTAATATGGAACGTGTGATTTTAATTAAATATGGGGAATTGACAACCAAAAAAGGAAATCGTAATTTCTTTGTAAGAACATTGTATGAAAATATCAAACATAAATTAAAAGATTGTCATGTTACGATTTCCAAGGATATTTCTAGAATGTACATTGAATTTGAAGAATCAGAACTTTCTAAAGTGTTGGATGGCATCAATCATGTTTTCGGTATTCATATGTATCATGTTGCATACAAGATTCCTACTGATCTTGAAACAATGAAAGAAGAAATAGTAAAAATTTTAAAGAGGGAAAAGTTTAAAACTTTTAAAGTAGAAACCAAAAGAAGCGATAAAAACTTTCCGGTGAAAACGCTAGAAATGAATCCTTTGCTTGGCAGTCATATTTTAAAAAATATTAATGATATAAAGGTAGATGTACACAATCCAGATATTCTTGTTCGTTTAGAGATAAGAGAGAATTATTCTTATTTTTATATCCAATATTATTATGGATTGGGTGGATATCCGGTTGGAACACAACCAAGAGGGATGCTGATGTTAAGTGGTGGAATTGATTCTCCCGTTGCGGGCTTTCTTGCTTTAAAAAGAGGAATTAAAATAGAAGCAGTATACTTTGAAGCACTTCCCCATACTAGTCTAGAAGCAAGAAATAAAGTGATGGAATTATCAAAAAAACTAGTAAATTATACAGATGAAATCAAATTACATGTAGTACCATTTACCAAAATTCAAGAAACCATCTACAAAGAAGTTCCATCCAATTATTGTATTACGATCATGCGTCGTATGATGTATCGTATCATGGAACAACTTGCTAGAAAAAGGAAAGCATTTGCTATCATCAATGGAGAATCGATTGGACAAGTAGCAAGTCAAACTTTAACCAGTATGTATGTGATTAATCAAGTAACCAACATGCCAGTCATAAGACCTGTCGCATGTCTTGATAAACTAGAAATCATCGATATTGCGAAAAAAATCGATACATACGACATTAGTATTTTGCCATACGAAGATTGCTGTACTATTTTTGTACCAAAGCATCCTGTGATCAATCCTAATTTAGAAGATGCGATTAAATTTGAAAAAAAATTTAATTTTGAAAAACTAATCGAAGAAACCGTTGATCAGACACAAGTTATTTCAATAACAGATCAAAAAACATGTGATTATCAAGAATTGTTATAGGTATAAATTACCAATACAAAATAGGTATGATTCAGACAAATTTTCACAATCTATAAATGTATAGGAGGTGAAAACAATGAATAACAATTCAAATAACTCTTCAATGAAAATGAGAGTACCAGGTGCTAAACAAGCTATCGATAAAATGAAATATGAAATCGCTAATGAATTCGGTGTTAATTTAGGACCAGATGCTACTTCACGTGCTAATGGATCAGTTGGTGGTGAAATCACTAGACGTTTAGTTCAAAATGGAATGAACCAAATTAGTGGAAGTTATAATAACAAGTAATGAATTATAACTTAAAAGACAGGATATCCTGTCTTTTTTTTGACAAACGAAAATCTCTATCCTATAATAGAAAACTATTAGAGGTGGAATGTATGAAGGTAAAATTAGAAAATCTAGAACTAGAAAGTTTCATTTGTAATAATATAGATCACTTTATTTTTCGAGAAGAATTGGCAAGCGATCAAAGTATCAAAGAATATTTAAAAAATATTAGAGCAAGATTACAAGAGTTACCTGAAAAAGTTACTACATTACAATATCGTACCTCCTATATTGTGAAAGATCATGATCAATTGGTTGGATATGTACACTTAGAGGAAATAGAATCAAATTCACTAGAATTACATTATGCCGTTCATCCAAATTATAGAGGAAATGGTTATGGAGTACAAATCTTGAATGAAGTAGGCAAGTATCTTTTAGAATACGATGACAATATTAAATTTCTTAAGTTATATATCGATCCACACAATGTTGTCAGCAAAAGATGTGCCCAAGAAGCAGGATATCAGTATCAAAAAGAGAAACATTATTATTATCGAAAGAATAAAAAAGAGTAGTAAAACCATCAATTCTAGTGTATAATGAGGGTATCAAGAAAGGACGGAAAACATGGAAAGAACTTATATTATGTTAAAACCAGATGCCCATAAAAGAGAGTTGATGGGAGAAATTATTTCAAGGATTGAACGAAAGGGCTACAACATTACGGACATGAAGATGATGCATTTGACTGCCGATCAATTAAAAGAACATTACAGTCATTTGGTGGATAAACCGTTTTATCCAGAATTAGAACAATTTATGATGTCAGGACCAGTTGTAGGAATGATTGTCGAAGGAGAAGGAGTTGTTCTTGGTATGCGCAATTTGATGGGGCCAACCAAATGGTGGGATGCGCTTGCTGGAACTATTCGCGGTGATTATTCAAATGCCAATGATTTAAGTGCCAATTTAATTCATGGATCAGATTCTGTAGAAAAAGCAGAAGAAGAAATTGCACGTTTCTTCGGAAAATAAAAAATGAAGTTTTTGATCGTCAAAAGATGAAATAGAGAGTTTTCTCTATTTTTTTGTGGAAATTACCAACAACTGTCGCAAATTTATAGGAAAAAATAAATTTTTCATGTATAATAAGGATATAGTAATTAGAAAGAGGTTATAGTATTATGAAAATTATGTCCATTAATGCAGGAAGTAGTTCATTAAAGTTTAGTTTATTTGATATGGATAAAGAAGAGGTATTGGCAAGTGGTCTATTCGAAAGAATTGGAATCGATCAAAGTAACTATGTGATTAAGTACAATGGGACTAAAATTAAACAGGAAATTGATCTTCCTGATCATTCTGTTGCGGTTTCTCTTTTATTAGAAAAGTTAGTTGAGTTAGGTATTATTCGTTCATTATCGGAAATTGATGGCGTAGGGCACAGAATTGTAAGTGGGGGAGATTATTATAAAGAGTCAGTATTAATTACAGATAAAGTCATTCAAGATTTAATCGATTTGAAAGATTTTGCTCCTTTGCACAATCCGGCTCATGTATTAGGAATCAACAGTTTTAAAAAAGTATTGCCAAATACGCCGATGGTAGCAGTATTTGATACGGCATTTCATCAAACGATGGATGAAGTAAGTTATTTGTATCCAGTTCCTTATTCTTGGTATGAAGATTACAAAGTAAGAAAGTATGGGGCACACGGAACGAGTCATCGTTACATTGCTTTAACACTACAAAAAGAATTAAAACGAGATGATCTACGAATCATTAGTTGTCATTTAGGAAATGGTGGAAGTATTACGGCGATCAAAGATGGAAAATGCATCGATACTTCTATGGGATTTACGCCTCTAGCTGGTATTATGATGGGAACACGTTCTGGAGATATCGATCCTTCGATCATTCCGTTTGTGATGGAAAAAGAAGGAAAAAATGCGAGTGAAGTGATCGATGACTTGAATAAAAGATCTGGCTTTTTGGGCTTAAGTCGTTATAGTAGTGACGCAAGAGACATTGTAAATGGAGTGTTAGAAGGAAAAGAAAATTGTATTTTAGCAGAACAGAAATTTATTCGTACCGTCGTATCGTATATTGCCAATTATTATGTGTTGTTAGGTGGATGTGATGTCTTATGTTTTACCGCAGGAATTGGCGAAAACAGTGTTCCATTCCGTATGAAAATTGTAGAAAAACTAGCATGTCTTGGTTTTAAATTGGATATTGAAGCCAATCAAGCAGTAGGAGGATTTAAAAAGATTAGTGCGGATGACTCAAAATCATTAATCTATGTACTTCCAACCAACGAAGAGTTGATGATAGCCCGTGATACGTTAGAAATTATAAATAGATAGGATGAAGGATATGTATAAAAAAATTTATCGTATCATTAAACAGTATGATAATATTGTAATTGCAAGACACATTGGTGTAGATCCTGATGCAATGGCTAGTCAAATTGCCTTAAAAGAATCTATCCAACTAACTTTTCCCAATAAAAAAGTTTATGCAATTGGAAATGGAAGCGTAAAATTTAATTATTTAGGGAAATTAGATAAGTTAGAAACTTTAGAAAACGCCTTGTTGATTGTTTTGGATACACCGGATAAGAGAAGAGTGGATGCTCCAGATTTATCCATCTATCAAGATTCGATTAAGATTGATCATCATCCTTTTGTAGAAAAGTTTTGTAACTTAGAGTATATTGAAGATACGGCATCTAGTACTTGTGAAATTATTATGGATTTGATCGAGCATACCAAATTAAAGGTCAATCAATCGATTGTGGAAAAGTTGTTCATGGGATTGGTATCCGATTCTAATCGTTTCTTGTTCAGTAGTTGTACGGCGAAAACTTTTCAATTGGTAGCGGACTATTTAAAAGAATTTCCACTAGATCTTGAAAAATTGTATCAAAATTTATATATGCGACCAATGAAAGAAGTAAGATTACAGGGATATATCAGTGAAAATATGACGATTACTGACAATGGAGTCGGCTATATTAAGATCAACAACGATATCATCAACAAATTTAAAGTGGATTCTGCATCAGCAGGAAATATGATCAATAATTTCAATTTCATTGAAGAAATGTTAGTATGGACGACAATTACGGAAGATACAAAAAATAATATTGTTCGTGTTAATATTCGCTCTAGAGGACCTGAAATTAACTTTATCGCGGAAAAATACAATGGTGGTGGACACAAGTATGCCAGTGGTGCTCGCGTTTCAACAATAGAAGAAGCCATGGCTTTGATCGATGATTTGGATCAAGCCAGTGAAAACTATATTAAAAATCATTTGTCGTAAGGAGGAACTATGAAAATAGTAGATGTAGAGTTATTTGTTAGTGCCGTAAGAAGAAGTCAATATCCAACAGATGATTTACCAGAATTTTTACTAGTAGGCAGAAGTAATGTCGGAAAAAGTAGTTTTATCAATACGTTAGTTGGAAGAAAAAATCTAGCCCGTATTTCGTCACGACCTGGAAAAACGCAGACGCTAAATTTTTATTTCGTCAACAAAAGTTTTTATTTGGTAGATGTTCCGGGTTATGGATATGCTGCTGTAGATAAAAAGACCCAACATAAGTTTGGTATGATGATCGAAGAATATCTAGAAAAAAGGCAGCAATTAAAACGAGTGTTTATGTTGATTGACTTTCGTCACAAACCAACAGAAGACGATTTGTTGATGTACAATTTCTTAAAGTACTACAATGTTCCTGTTACGATTGTAGCTACTAAAGTAGATAAAGTTGGAGCAAGTAAAAAAGATAAAAATTTAAAATTAATCAAAGATACGATCGACTTAGTAGTAGGGGATGATTTGGTTTTATTTTCTAGTATGACTAAATTAGGTCGAGAAGAACTTTTACAGAAAATAGAAGATTTAACGGTAGAAACGATTTAAGAATGAAATGTAAATATGTATCGTAGCAAAAAAATTATCTAGGAAAAGATAATTTTTTGTGATATAATAGAATTGGATAACAATAAGTAAGGGTGATGAGTGTGAGTCGCTGGAGTAGAAGAAAAAAATATAGTGTTGAAGGAGAGCCAGAAGGAAAAAAGATACCAATGCGAGTAAGCAAATTGGTTAAAAGAGAATTGTACTTAACGATGGCATCGATTGTTGGAGTTAGTTTAGTCATAATAGGAAGTACGTATGCAGTATTTTCTTCGGTAAATCGTTCGAAAGAATACAATGTGATTAACGTAGGAACACTACAAATTGAATATGATGATACTGGAAGCGGACTAGGTGATATCATCAAATTAAACAATGCGTTTCCTGTAAGTGACTCAACAGGACAAAGTAACACACCATATAAGTTTAAAATAACCAATACAGGAAGTATTGCCACAAACTATAGCATTCGAATTGCAGACGATGAAGGAATGATCGAAGCTGATGGATGCAGCAACAATTTGTTGCCAAAAACAGCCCTAAAATATAGTTTAAATGGTGGGACAGCGACTTTATTAAGTAGTAAATCTAATTATGTAATAGAAAGTGGAACTTTAAGAGCAGGAGAATCAAAAACCTATAATTTAAGAATGTGGATTCATACGAATGTAGGGAATGAGATATTAGGCAAACATTTTCATGGAAAGATCGTCATAGAATCAGAAGCAACAGAACCAATTTTAGCAAAAAATACGATATTAGCCAATAATACAATACAGACAGGAACGCCAGATTTTTCGACAACTAGCGGAACGGGATTGTATCAAGCAGAAGATGATGATGGAACCAGTTATTATTTTAGAGGAAATGTCACAAATAACTGGGTAAAGTTTGCAGCAGATGGAGACGAATGGTTATACTGGAGAATTATCAGAATCAACGGAGACGGAACGATTCGATTATTGTACAATGGAAAAACAACCACTACAACAGGAGAAGGAACAACCATTGGGCAATATTATATGTCCAGCTCTGGATTTCAAGAGAAATATATGGGGTATACATATGATCGATCAAGTAATGAGACGGATTCAGGATTGAAAGAGATGATAGATTCATGGTATGAGCGAACTGTTGGAAGAGCAAGTCAAAACTTTGATCAATATGTTGCCACAGGAAAGTTTTGTAATGATACAAAGGTATTGACGAATAGTGGCAGTGTTCAGTATAATAGAAAGGCAAGTTTGACTTTAACGCCACCATATCCAAGTTTAACATGTGCTGAGACGACAGAGGATTATGGAGGAAGTTATTTGTTAAAGGCAGGTACTTTTACAGCAGATGAAGCAATTATGGCAGGAGCAGTAACATCAGGGAATAGTAATTATTACATGTACAACGGATTAAACTATGGAACATGGACAATGACTCCATATGAATATAGTGGGACCCCATACTATTTCCAACAACAGCCAAATGGAAGTGTAAAAGGTATGAATGGATATGCAAGTTCTGTATGGGTGCGTCCAGTCATTAATCTAAAAGCCGATGTAACATTAACAGGGTCAGGAACAGCATCTAATCCTTATGAAGTTAGTTAACGGCAAAGACAAATGAGAGGCAAATGCCTCTTTTTTTATCCCTCAAAATTGTTTTTCGCATACACTACACTAGGTGATCAAAATGCACGTGGAATCAGTATCAGAAAACCAATATACCATTTACATCAACAATCAGTACTTTGCTTCACTAGATTGGAACAACAAAGAGGAAATTACCAAAAATGTCAAACAATTAATAATAAAACTAAATCAAATTTATCGTTTGAATTTATCTGGTTTTTATAAGATGAATCTTTATTTGAATAAAAGGATTGGCATGATGATCGAACTATACAAATTAGAAGACTTTGGCATCGAGATAAAGACGATTGATTTGCGGATCACGATTTATTTAAATAGCGAAATCTGGGTTATGGTAAAAGATTGGGAGATCATAAAAGAAAGTGTACAAATCTATTATTATGATGGTTATTATTATAGTGATATTGCAAACTTTAAAGACGAAAAATTGTTAGAAATAACAGAGTGGGGTAATTTTATTTATGGAGATGAAATCAAGAAAGTAAAACAAAATGGGAAAAAGTTAAAACAAACAAAAAAAGATAGTGATATCTCTTTTCTGGAATTATCGTAACCGTTTTACTTTCTGCTTGATATCCATAGATGATTTTAATTCTTCTTTTCGCACAAATCGATCCATATAACATAAAATTTCTTTGGTATCATCGTGTGCTTTTTTCTCTTTGTTATAATGATTACAAATTTTATGAATAATATCAAAGGCATCTTGTCTTAAAACAATCCCTGTTGCGTGAACACCACTACTATTATAAGAAGTATAAATTTGTGAAATCATGGCAAAACTAATTTTTTGATTGTATACCGGCTGAGTTAAGACATGATAAAACTTTGAATAATGATTAAATCTATGAAGAGAAGTAGTTAATTTACAAAAGTAGATCACTTCTTTTTTATCTTTGGTCAATTTGGAAAATAAAACGATACAAGGTCGATTCTTTTTGGGATCTTTTATTAAATTATTAAAATACAATTCGTCAAAATAAATAATTTCACCAGTTTGATACATACTATCGCCTCTTGAACGATACTATAATCGATGAATAGAAATCTGTCAATAAAAAAGTATAGTTTCCTATACTTTATAATACGATTGCAATCATATTGTTAGAGCCCTTGTTGACAATCTTAGAAAGTGTTTGTTGTAGTTTATAACGAATGTTATCAGGCATCAAAGATATTTTTGATTGAATTCCTTCTTGTACAATGACATCCAAACTGCGACCAAATATTTCACTTTTCCAAATGTTGGCTGGTTCTGTTTCATAATCTTTCATCAAGTAATTGATGAGTTCCTTACTTTGCATCTCACTTCCAATGATTGGTTCAAAGGTACTTTGGACATCTACTCGAATCATGTGAATGGAAGGAGCCACCGCTTTTAATTTTACACCATAACGAGAACCCTGTTTGATGATTTCTGGTGTATCTAGTTTCATGTCATCTAGCGTTGGATTGGCTACGCCATAGCCCGTTTGTTTGACCATTTTTAATGCATATTTGATTTGATCGTATTCTCGTTTTGCTTCGTTAAATTCTTGAAACAATGAAAGAAGCTCTGCTTTGTTTCTAACATCTATTTTGATGATGTCAGTAAGTACTTTATTGTATAGATCACTTGGTGCTGTAAGTGTGATGGTAACTTCTCCTGTAGATGGATCTACTTCAGAAAGATATGCTTTTTCAATCGCTTCGTTATCTAAAAAATGTTTGGTAATATTTTCAATATCACGTAGTTTATCAACTTCTGTTACACTTTCACGAATGGCATCAATGTAGCACTTTTTAATAGGATGGTCATGATTTAAAATAGCAATCCATTCTGGCATGTTGACTTTTACTTCTAAGATTGGAAATTCATAAAGTGCTTCTCTTAGGATATTGTACATATCTTTTTCGTTCATCGATTCAATGCTGATCGGCATAACGGGTACTTGATGTTCTTCGTGTAAAGATTCTGCTAATCGTTCTGTCTCTGGTAGTGATGGATGCGTAGAATTTAAAAGAACAATAAATGGTTTTCCAATACTTTTTAATTCCTCAATCACGCGATTTTCGGCTTCTAAGTAATCTTTTCTGTTAAATTCTCCAATCGAACCATCTGTCGTTACGACAATTCCAATCGTCGAATGATCTTTGATAACTTTTTCCGTTCCGAGTTCTGCTGCTTCGACAAACGGAATTTCGTCGTCGTACCATGGTGTTTTTACCATACGTGGTCCATTTTCATCTTCTGCACCTTTGGCATTTTCGATCACATAACCCACACAATCAATCAATCGAATGTTACAACTGAAGTCGTCAATTTGAATTTTTGCGGCCTGATTTGGTACGAACTTCGGTTCCGTCGTCATAATCGTTTTTCCTTGAGCACTTTGTGGAATTTCATCCAGTGCTCTTTTTCGTTCGTATTCATCTTCGATATTCGGTACTACTAAAGTTTCAATTACTTTCTTAATAAAAGTACTTTTTCCTGTACGAACTGCACCAACAACACCCAAATAGATGTCACCACCTGTACGTTCTGCGATGTTTTTAATAATTTCATATTTTTCCATATTTTCTTCACCTTTTCTTTTCTATTCATTTAAGCATATGTCAAAAACAATCGAATATGAAAAAAAAGAACATTTCCATATTCTTTCTTTTATCAAAACATCTTATCAATATCTTTGGGAACGTTATCTTTCATGATCGCATTTACAATTTTATTGGTTTTCTCTTCACTTACCTGTTTTCCTGCAATACCACCAATTTCTTGCACGAGATCACGTAATACCTTTTCATCCTTCATGTTAGAGTTTTGTAGTTTTTGAGCCAATGATAAGATCGTATTTTTATCAACGTTGGTCTTATTTTCTACTTTCTTAAAGAATGCGTCGCCGAACATAAAAAAATCTCCTCCTACATCCATAGTATATGTCAGAAGAGATTTTTGGTTATTTCTTTTGTCTATCTAATTGTTTTTGATATTTTTCACGTTTTTTGGCAAATTCCATGCATTGTTGTTGATATTGTTCTATGGTAATTTGTTTTTTCTCGTAACGTTCATCGAGCATTTCCTGTGCCCGATCTAATCCTTCTAGAACCGTTTTAGGATTTTCTCTTTTGAAAAAGTTCATCATTCTTCACCTCTATTTTTAAATTGTAATACGATAGGAGTTCCTGTCAACTCGAAATTTTCTCGTAATTTGTTTTCTAAGTATCGCTCGTAAGAAAAATGAATTAACCCCTTATTGTTGACACGAAACGTAAATTTTGGCGGTTGAATTCCTGTTTGACTGACAAAGTAAATTTTAAGTCGATTTGTTTTATAAGAAGGTGGGGGATTTAGTTGGTAAGCATCCATAATAATATCGTTTAATACGCTGGTTTTAATTTCGCGTTTGATGTTTTCCTTGACTTTGATAATTTCAGGCATCAAGGTATGGAGCCGTTTTTTAGTAAGAGCCGACAAGAAGACGATCGGAGCATAAGTAGCAAATTGAAATTCACTTCGTATCAATTTGGTATAATCTTTAATCGATACGTCAGTTACAGTATCCCATTTGTTGACGACTAAGATGAGTCCTTTTCCTTTTTCGATCGCATATCCTGCGATGTGCTTATCGTGTTCCATGATTCCTTCTTCAGCATTGATGATGACAAGACAAATGTCACTTCGATCGATTGCTCTTAGGGAACGTAATAAACTGTATTTTTCGATACTTTCAAATACTTTCCCTTTTTTGCGCATCCCTGCTGTATCGATAACGACGTATTCTTCCCCGTTGTATTTAAAAACAGAATCGATAGAATCTCGGGTGGTTCCTGCGACATTACTTACGACGACACGCTCTTCGTTCAACAGGGCGTTGGTCAAACTACTTTTTCCTACATTTGGTCTTCCGATCATGCAAAATTTTAAACGAGTATCTTCACTGGATGCTTCTTGTTGCTTGAAATCAAGACAAATGGCATCCATTAGTTCTACGAAACCAAGGTTGTGTATTCCACTGATAGGAATGTAATTATCAAACCCCAGTTCATAAAAATCATAGAGATTGTTTTTTGCTTCTTTGTGATCCATTTTGTTGATGGCGACGATAATTTTCTTGTTAGATTTGCGTAAAATGTCACGTACGACGAAATCATTTTGGGTAAGACCTTCTTTCCCATCGACGATAAAGACGACTACATCGGCTTCGTTAATGGCAATTTCAGCTTGAATTTTGATTTCTTCATTGAAAGGGACGTCGGATATATCAATTCCACCTGTATCGATTACATGAAATTGATAACCATTGTAAGTTGCATCACTATATAAGCGATCTCTGGTCACACCTGGTGTATCTTCGATGATGGCAATTTTTTGTCCGACAATTTTATTAAACAATGTACTTTTCCCAACGTTGGGTCTTCCTACTAGGGCAACAGTTGGAAAGGTCATAATCCCACCTCCTAATTCATGAGTATTATATCATAAAAGAAAACAGGAAACAATCTAGAAGTCATTTTCTATCTATTTCGTTAAAAAGTAACCTTTTTTGACAAAAGTTGTTGACAATTTGTGAAAGAAAGAATACAATTTATTTAAAAATTAATGAAAGGGTGATGAAATGATTAGAAAAAGTAGCTGTATTTACTATGATTTATTGTGCCCTTTCTGCTTGTTTAAAAGTGATGATAACGATAACTAAGTGTCTTTTTGCTTGGTTATCGTTTTTATTAGGAGGTGGAATATGACAATCGAAGATTTACTTTTGGTACTAAAAGATTATAACATGGAAGCCGTACCAGTTGTACATCGCGCTTACTTGTATGCCAAAGAACTACATACAGGACAGTTAAGAGAAAGTGGAGAACCATACATTGTTCATCCATTAAATGTTGCATATATTCTTGCTGAAATGCATGCCGATTGTGATACGCTTTGTGCCGGTTTGCTTCATGATGTCATAGAGGATACTACGGCTACCAAAGAAGATATTGCCCATGATTTTAACCGTAATGTAGCCAATTTGGTGGATGGAGTAACAAAGCTAGCCAAGATGAACTTTTCATCTAAGCAAGATCTTAACTATGCCAATACCAGAAAAATTATTACAGGGATTACAGAAGATGTTAGAATTGTGATCATCAAGTTGGCAGATCGCTTGCACAATATGCGAACATTGCAATTTAAGTCGGAATTTAAGCAAAAAGAAAATGCGCTAGAGACAATGGATATTTTTGTTCCACTTGCTTACTACATTGGAGCATATCGTATCAAAAGTGAATTAGAAGATTTATCCCTTCAATATTTATATCCAGAGAAATATCATAAAATTGAAGAAATCAAAGGAAAAATCGAAACAGAAAGTCATCCATTTTTACGAGAAATGTTGACTACCATTCATCAAATATTAATAGATCAAAATATTCCAAGTGAAATTAAGATTAGAACGAAGAATATTTATGGTATTTATAAAAAATTAGAAGAAAATTACAAGATTAATGAAATACATGATTTATTATCATTAAAAGTAATGGTCGACGATATCCAACAATGTTATTTGACTTTAGGATTTGTTCATGCAAAATATCATCCTTTTAATGAAAAATTTAAAGATTATATTTGTAATCCCAAAACCAATATGTATCGTTCACTTCATACGACAGTGTTTGGTCCTAACGATCGTTTGGTACAAACACAAATTAGAACGTTTGATATGGATAAAGTTGCTTCTTTTGGACTTATGACATACTGGGATTTAGAAAAAGGAAGAGCAAGAGATGTCATGCAGCAAGAATTAAAAGAAAAATATCAATTCTTCAAATCGTTAATTGAAATCAATAACATGTTTGGAGATAACAAAGAGTTTGTAAGGCAAGTAAAGTCCGAACTTTTCGCGGACAAAATTTATGTTTATACGACCAAAGGGGATATTATCGAACTACCGAAGGGAGCAACTTCCATTGATTTTGCTTACAAGATTCATACGGACGTTGGAAATACGATGGTAGCAAGCATAGTAAACGATGAATCTGTACCAATTGATCATCCGTTACATAATAAAGATAGAGTAAAAATCATTACAGATGAGTTGTCTTGCGGACCTCAAAAAGATTGGATCGACAAAGCCAAAACTACCTATGCCAAACGTAAAATAAAAGAATTTCATAGAAAATAAGATGTCTAACTTAAGAAGATTTGTGATATAATGTCTTTGTAAATAAAAAACAGAGTAGGAGATGATAATATGAAAGAAAGAGAATGGTATGATGACGAGAATTTGATCACGAGTATGCTGATTGGTTTATTGATTTTAATTATTATTGTATCACAATCTTTTGCGATTAGAAATCAATTGGGACTTGGCTTTATGGTTCGTTCTTTGTTAAATTATAATAGCATTTATTTGATATTTTTAGCATACTTTATTACAGTGAAAACCAAGTTTGGAAAACGTAACTTCAATGTGTTTAGCATTTGTTTAATTGTAATTCAATTATTGGTGGTACTCGCATCGTTGTTTAATATTTTTCAAGCGTTTGATTTCACAACGGTTACCAATTTAGTTTTAAACCTTGTTTTGTTTGGTTATATGACTTACAGTTTGTTGCGTGATACTTCTTTATGGGAGCGTTTCAATTTGATGAAAATTCCATTCGATAAACTAAAGAATATTCAATATTTTTATGTTATAAGTATTCTTGCTGGTTTATCACTCATTTTTTGTATTATTGCTTCTTTTTCATTCGATACTGTCGTAATGTCTTTGTTAGAGGCCATGTTGATGATTGGAATTGCTCGTTACCTATATTTGTGGCTATCTTATCAAGATCAAAGAAAAGAGCAAATCAAAGAACAAGAAGAGAAGAGGGAAGTTACCAAAGAAGAAGTTGTAGTGAAGAAAAAACCAAGAGCACGGAAGAAAAAAACAGTAGAGGAGGAAAAATAAGTTGTTTGAAGAGATTGAAAAACAAAGAAAAGATTTTCCTAATATGACGAATGTGCAACATCGTTTTTTAGGAAAAAGACCATTAAACTTTTATCAAATCATTGCGTTATGTGTTTTGGTAATTGGTTTTATTGGTGGAATTTTATTAGGAAACATGGTTCCATCGTGCAGTGAGACAAATATGTTTGGTCAATGTAACGTGACAGAATTTAATATTTCTTTGACATTATTTAGTTGGCTTGGTGTCTTTCTATTTAGTATGTTTTTCTATAGTATTGGACATATTATCAACGTTTTGGAATCGATCGATCAAAAACTCAAGTAGAAACTTGTGTTTTTTTTGTAAATAATGTTGCTTTTCCCTTTGATTCATGGTATTTTATATATGTAAGCATATCGTAGTGCTTAATAAAAATAGGGAGGTATTATTACGATGAAAAAAGTTGAATTAGTTGAAGCAGTAGCAGCAAAAACTGGGTTAACCAAAGCAGATGCTACAAGAGCTATCGATGCTACATTCGAAGCAATTACAGGAGCATTAAAAAATGGAGATAAAGTGCCACTAGTTGGATTTGGAACATTCCAAGTTTCAAGACGTGCAGCACGCGAAGGACGCAATCCACAAACTGGAGCAACTGTTCAAATCGCTGCAAGAAACGCAGTTTCATTTAAAGCAGGATCTGCATTAAAAGACGCTGTAAACTAAAAAGCCGTTATGGCTTTTTTCTTTGTCTTTGTTAGGTAGAATACTTAAAGTGTGGTATAATGAAATTAGGTGAATACAATGTTAAAAACAGCACTAAAGCTTTTAGAAAAAATAGAAGAGCATGGCTTTAAGGCCTACTTGGTAGGGGGATATGTACGAGATTATTTGCTCAATATAGATTCCAGTGATATTGATGTTACTACCAATGCAACTCCTATGGATATCAAGGCCATTTTCCAAGAGGCAGCCCTACCTCATGAAGATTACGGTTCGATTACGGTGATGATCAAAAACGTTCGTTTTGAAATTACGACGTTTCGTAGAGAAATTACGTACTATAACAATCGAAAACCAATAGAAATTGAATATATTGATGATTTGTTAGAAGATTTGAAAAGAAGAGATTTCACCATCAATACATTGTGCATGAATAAAAAAGGAGAAGTTCTAGATTTACTGAATGGAAAACAGGATATTGAAGATAAAGTAATTCGAACAGTAGGAAACAGTTATTTAAAATTTTCAGAAGATACGCTTCGTATTTTGCGTGCTGTTCGCTTTGCCACCAATTTAAACTTTGAATTGAGTAATGAAGTGAAACATGCGATTTTAGCAACCAAGCATTTATTAAAAAATTTGTCCTATGAGCGAAAACGTCAAGAATTGGACAAAATTTTTACTAGTAAATACGTGAAACGTGGTATTTCTTTGCTCCAGGAATTGGGACTTGATAAAGAGTTAGAATTAACCAAGTTGAGTCAAGTTACGATCTATGATGATTTAATTGGCATTTGGGCCATATTAGATGTTTCTGATCGTTATCCTTTTACAGTAAACGAAAAAGAGTTAATGCGTAAAATTCACGAAGCAATACCCTTAAATAATTTGGATCCTCAAGTACTGTATCAATATGGGCTTTATGTCAATAGCATCGCAGGAAGTACCAAAGGAATCGATAAAAAAGAAATAACCAAAGCATACAACGCTCTTCCTATTCATAGTAGGAGTGATATTGATATTACTAGTCAAGAAATTATGACAGCACTCAATCAAAAACCAGGCCCTTTTTTAAGAAAAGTATACAAAGATTTGATCAAGCAATTGCTAATGGGTAAATTGTCTAATCAGAAAGAATCTTTGTTACACTATTGTATTCAAACATACAAGGAGATCGTTTGATCTTCTTTTCTTGAAGAAAAAAGTAGAATATGGTAAGATAAAAAACAAAAGAAAGGTGGATCTACATGAAAAATGAAAAATTATTACAGTTAATGAAACAAAAAAATATTGTAATCCCTCTTTATTTATTACAAATTCATCCTAAATTAAAAATCACGATGGATGAGTTTGTATTCTTAATGTATTTGACCAATCAAGGGGATGTATTTCTCTTTAACCCTAATAAAATAGCACAAGAATATCACATTGCGTTACCACAGGTATTAAACTATATTTCTGTTTTAACAGAAAAACATCTTTTGCGTGTCGAAGTGCGTAAAAATGATAAACAGATCATGGAAGAATACGTCAACTTAGAAGATTTCTACCATAAAGTATCTCTTCTTTTGACGGAGTATATGAATAGTCAAGATCAAGAGATAGAAAGTAATGTGTTTGAATTGATTGAACAAGAATTTGGAAGAACTTTAAGTCCTATGGAATATGAAATTATTAAAGCATGGTTAGAAAATGGAACGAGTGAAGAATTGATTACAGAGGCCTTAAAAGAAGCAACTTTTAATGGGGTATCTAATTTGCGCTATATTGATAAGATTTTATATGAATGGGGTAAAAAAGGAATTAAAACCAAAGACGATGTTTTAAGGCATCAAACGAAGTACAAGCAAGAAAAACAAGAAAAGAAAGAAGTATTTGATTACGATTGGTTTGAGGAGCATGATGATGAATAAAGTAAAAGAAATAGAAGATTATTTAGATGAGTTATATCCGAATCCAAGATGTGAATTAAATTATCAGAAAGATTATGAACTATTGATTGCAGTAGTACTTAGTGCGCAGACGACAGATAAACGAGTAAACTCTGTAACACCAATTTTATTTAAAAAGTATGATAACTTAGAAAAATTAAAAAATGGTGATGTTACTGAGATAGCAGAGATTTTAAGACCGATCGGTTCTTTTCGCAAGAAAGCAACTTACGTAAAAGAAATTGCCAAACGTTTGGATGAAGAATTTTCTGGTAAAGTACCAAATGATTGGGAAGTGTTACAAACATTTCCTGGAGTAGGAAGAAAGACGGCTAATGTAGTATTGAGTAATTTATATGACCGTCCTGCAATTGCTGTGGATACACATGTAGAAAGAGTGAGTAAACGTCTTGGTCTTGCTAAATTAGATGATACAGTATTAGAAGTAGAACAAAAATTGATGAAGAAGTATGCCAAAAAGAATTGGTCTAAGCGTCATCATCAAATGGTCTTGTTTGGTCGTTACCATTGTAAAGCAGTTCGTCCTGACTGTGAAACTTGTGCATTAAAAGATATTTGTAAACACAAATAAAAGAGTTCTGTTGAACTCTTTTTGTTATGAATTAATAGTAATTACTCGTTTGTGGGTGTTGGAGTAAGTTTCAAATTTTACGACATAAGTAATCGTATAGGTACCTTCCTCAGTTAAACGTCTTGAATTGATCGTTTTACCACTATCAGCTACAATTGTGTACGATATGGTTGCTTGATTGGTAACGTTGGCATTGTTCTTGTATACTGTAATAACATCTGTTCCATTTGGAATATCGTAACCACCTCCAATTTGTGAAAGTGTTACATTTTCTGTTTGTGAAACATTTAAAGAACTTGAATATTTGGTTTCTGAAGGTGGTGTTTCTTCTTCCTCATTTGGATCTTCTAGAACAAAGGTAGCAGCACTACTTTGATTAGAAGAATAGTTTTCGTAAGTTGCGACAACTTTGTAAGTTCCATAAGGTGTTTTTGGATTGTTGATAGTATAACTATTCTTCTCGACGAATCCTAACAATTTATCATTAAAGTAAACGTTATATCCAAGTGCACCATAACTATCTTGAGCACCAGTGGCGCTTACTTTACTCCATGAAAGAGTAACGCGATCTTTATCTTCGTCGTATGTTACTTTGAAATTAGATGGCTTGTCTAATTTTGCATATTGTCCAGAAGTTTCAGTTGGTTCGGTACCTTTCTTAAAGTATTCGTAGACAATTTTGTCGCTTGGAGTAGAAGAACTTGCCAGCATTGGCGGATTGGTTCCGTATTCGATTGGAACTTCTACAACGCTGTTTGGTACGGTAAATTGTTTGTTATTTTTATCGAATACTTCTTTTCCTAAGGCAATGAACAACTGGTTTTTTTGATTAGATGCCGGAAGGTTATGACTACAGTATTCACTGTCGATTTCTTCGTATCCGTACCAGACACTGATCAAGGTATCTGGTGTATAGCCGACGATCCAAGAATCACTGATCGCATCACTTGGAAGGTTGTAATCTTCCATTGTTTTTTCATCGTAGTTGGTTGTACCTGTTTTAGCAGCAAAGGTAACACCTGGAATGTAACCAACAGATACATCTTTTAGTACGTCAGTAATCATAAAGGCCGTAGAATCGCTCATGGCTTTACTTCTTTCTGGTGCATATTCCTTGGTCTCGTTGGTATCGCGGAAGACAACTTTGTTTACGGTATATGGTTCATAATAATATCCACCATTGGCAAACGCAGCATAAGCGCCACCCAATTGAACTGGTGATACTCCATTGAAGGCCCCTAAAGAGTGCGCTTCGTGAATTTTTCCATTTTCTATTTCGGGTTCAATTCCCAATCCTTGTACAAAGGAAATAATCTTTTTGTTATCTACTTGTTGGAAGGCCTTTAAAGCCGGAATGTTTCGTGATAGAGCTAACGCTCTTCTTAAGGTCATGGTTCCCATAAAAGTACCATCCCAGTTTTGAATGCTTTTTCCACCGGTATAAGAATATGGTTCATCTACAAATAAGGTATAAGTAGACCAGTTGTTAAATTCCATTCCTGGACCATAGTCAAACAACGGTTTAGCAGCAGAACCAGATTGTCTTTTGTATTTTGATCCATAGAAAGTAGCAAAATTGAACTCGTTAGCCCCTGTTTTATTTCTTCCAGCTCCAACAGCTAAGATTTTTCCACTATGTACATCCATAACGGAAACTCCAGTTTGAATGACATCGTCTATCCAAGTAAATCCTTCACCATTTAAAACACGGTTGACACCTTCTTGTTTTGCACGATCCATATTGGTATAAACAAGCATTGGAACAACATAAGGGTTTACTCCATAACGTTCTTGAATTTCTTCTGTTACTGTATCGATATATCCTTGGAATTCATTGCTACTTTGCGCTGTTGGATTCACCAAACTTTCTACTGGAATCGATTTTGCAATTTCTGCTTCTTCTTCCGTAATATAACCATGCTTTTCCATTAAATACAATACAGTAGAACGTCTATCTTCAGCGTTTTCTGGATTGGTATCCGGACGATAGTTGTTAGGAGATTTAAACATACCGGCCAAAATAGATGCTTCACTAAGATTTAGATCTTTGACACTTTTTCCAAAGTATGCCTGACTTGCTTGTTCCACACCCCAAGCATTTCCTCCTAGATAGTGATTGTTAACATAAAATTCAATAATTTGTTCTTTGGTATAATTCTTTTCTAGTTTAAAGATTGCTAGATAAATATCAGTAAACTTACGTACGATTCCTTCCCAGCCAGTATCTTCTGTCGTAGTAAAACTATTTTTGACTACTTGCATCGATAAAGTAGAAGCACCACCGGCATCGGAATTACCTGCGGCTTGTTTTAAGGAAGCTGCTAAAAAACGTGGAGCATCAAAACCATTATGTTGGAAGAAACGAGCGTCTTCTGTTGCAATGATCGCATCAATCAATACTTGTGGCAATTCGTCGTAGCTGACTTTTTCACGCATCTCCGTTCCTAATTTGGTAATGATACCACCGTCTTTGTCGTAATAAATGGTCGACTCTTTGGTATCGAGCTGCGCAACATTGAATTTTGGTGCCTGACTTACTACATAGATCAAGAAGCCACCGACACAAACACAGCCCAATATACCAATACTTAAAAAGACAATTAAGACAATGTTTAAGATTTTTCGTTGCTTGGCTTTTGATTTTGTTTTGTCTAATAATCTGGCAATTCCAATGATTACACCAATTCCGATCGCCATAATGGCTGTCAAAATTAGCCCAATAGCAAAATAACTTACCACAAGTAACAATAAAATACCAATGAGGCAAAGAAAACGTGGATTTTTAAAATTAAATGTTTGCTTATTAGATTTTGAGTTTCCTTTATTTTTACTATTTTTTTTATTTTTATTCTGTGTCATTTGGTTACACCTCCATAAATTTGATCAACAATACTTAGATAATCAACTCTTGGTTTTAGTTTATCTTTAATTAAAAAAGCGTGCTCTTGAAAATAAGCGAGTGGAATCGATTTACGTTGATTGTGATCTAAAAATTCTAACAAGTCGCTTCCTAATAAAAGATAAGTTAGGTTCAGTGTCGTAAAACGAACAATTAGAAAAGCGATGCCATGATGTCTTAGGATGTTTCCAATATGCTCGATTTGATGATGATGAATGTTGGCAAGGGGAAAAGAAGTTCTACTTGTCGTTTCTTTGGCTTCAAAATCAATGTAACAACCATGATAAAGTCCATTGTAATCAGTGGTCGATGGCATTTCAAAAAACGCTTCTTTGATGATGGCTTGTTTTCTAGATGGATAATCTACTTTGGTTATTTTGATAGGAGTTGGTTTTTTATATATATATGCCAAATCGATCTCTCGATAGTATTCATTCGTCAAATTGATTTCTTTTTCTAGAGTCATTCCACGATTACCGTAAGAAGTATTTTCTTGTGGTTGTTCATAACTCTTTTTAATACCTCTGGGATACTTCATTTCATCACCTATCATAGATTATACTATAAGATTGCTTTTTTTTCCATCTTTTTTCCGTTTTTTCCATATTTTGTTTTTTGGTTTTTATGACAAAAAAACTGTCAATACAAAAGTATATTTTGTATTTGTTTGTCGAAAGAAGTGAAAGAATAATAGAAAGTAGGGTAGAGTAGGAAAAAAGGGGATGAAAAAAATGAATGCTTTAGAAGCAATTGCGATTATGAATCGTATGATCGATGAAACGCGCTATCTTAAAATAAAGACCCAGGTCATAGAAATAAATCGTAGTAAAGTTAGGGAAGCAATTGACAAATAACTACTTTTTTGCGACAATATATGATATAAAGGGATTGGTGATAACATGTATCAAAACAAAATTAACTTGTCTCCACAAGATATTTTAGAAAAAGAATTTAAAATTGATACAAGAGGATACCGTTTAAAAGAAGTGGATCAATTTTTGGATATCATCATTGGAGATTATGAACAGTTTTTTGCTATTATCAACAACTTAGAAAAAGAAAAAGAAGAATTGCTTCATGAAATTATGAATTTAAAGCAAGAACTTCGCAACGTGAAGATGAATATGGAAATTGCGAAAACATCTGATCATGGTGAAGTGACGAATATTGATATTATGCGTCGCTTGTCACATTTAGAAAAAATTGTATATGGGAAAGAAGAATAATACTTTGGCAAACGCTGTACGTTTTCGTATAGAGGAAAGTCCATGCTCACAAGGACTGTGATGTCCTTAGTGTTCGTGCTTAGGGAAACGATAACCTAAGGTAGAGAAATCTAACGGCGTAGAAATAATCTAAGTCGATCGATAAGATTAAAGTATACATAACGTGCCACAGTGACGATAGTTTGAAGAAATTTAAACGTGAAACGTTGGTAAACCCCACGAGTGAGAAACCCAAATTTTGGTAGGGGAGTCCTGATGCAGGAAAGATAACGAATTCAGGGACCGAGTAATCGGTAGATAGATGTTTGCCACCTAGAAATAGGTACAGAACATGGCTTATAAAGTATTATTTTTTGATTTTAGAAGAGGTGTGATACGTGAAAGAACTAGGTGAATATTTAAAAGAAACTAGAATAGATCACGGGGTAAGTCTAGAAGAAGCAGCCGAAGATTTACAAATGAGTGAATCACAGTTAGAAAATATGGAAAGTGGTAATGTAAGAGCATTCCAAGACGTTTATACGCTAAAAGAATACGTTCGAAATTATGCCAAGTACTTAGGATTAGATTCCGATAAAGTATTAGATGAGTTTAACGACTTTCTTTTTGAACACACTTCCAAGATATCGTTAAGTGATATTTTAGAAGAAGAAGCCAAGAGAAAAGCCAAAGAAAAAGAAGAACCAAAGAAAAAAATTAGTTCTCCATATACCAAAATCAAAGCGACAAGACCTAATGTTCCTTTGGCTCCTATTGTTTTGGTTTGTTTAATTCTATTACTCTTGGTACTTATCATTTATTTGTTGTTAAAAAATGCTAGCGATGCAAGAAAAATCGATACGGAGTTACAGCCAGCAAGAAACAGTTGGGAGGAAAAGTATGAATTTACCTACTAAGTTGACCATTGTAAGAATCGTTATGTCAATTGTCATTATCATCTTATTGTTGTTTCCTTTTTATTCGGTTGGCATTTCGTTTCCAAAATTTATCATTGGTGGTATTTATGTTAAGAGTCAGTACTTTATTGCGGGAATTTTGTTTATTCTCGCTAGTTTTACAGATTTTTTAGACGGATATTTGGCGCGCAAGAACAATCAAATTACCAATACGGGAAAAATGTTGGATGCGATTGCCGATAAGGTATTAGTAGATTCTGTGCTTATCATTTTGGCTTGTCATGGTTTGATCGCACCAATCATTCCTGTAGTTGTTGTCTTGCGTGACGTAGTAGTTAATGCGATCAAAATGGAAGCCGCAGGAAAAGGAAAAGTGATTGCGGCGATTTCATCAGGAAAAATAAAAACTGCCAGTTTAATGGTGGGAATTGCTTTGGTATTTTTCTACAATTTACCATTTGAGTTTTGGAATATTCGTGTTGCTGATTTCTTACTTTATTTTGCAACAATTATGTCTATTATTTCTGCAGTTGAATATTATAAACTAAACAAGAGTTTATTGTTTGAGAAGTAACGAGGTGAAATATGAATATTCTTGAACAGTTGTCTTATGAAAGAATGCTTCTTAAGAAAGGTGAGATAACCCCAGAAATACTAGAGCAAGTGCAGTTGTTAAGTCAAAACATTCAAGAATTTAAAGAAAAAAATCAAATCAAATCGTTGACAGAACCAAGAGATTGGGAAAAAACAGAAGTACTTCCAAATCGAATTATAACTTATTTGTTGGAAGAAAAAATTGCTTATCTTTTAGAACAAGATCGCAATTTTTACTGGACAACATTAATTGGAACAGCCGTTACACAATTAGAAGAAGAATTCGAAACCTTTGTCGTATTTGCTCACCATAATTATGGAGCAAGAAACTTTCTTTTGGATATGGAACAAACTGGATCTTTACAAATACGTTCTGATGGACGGGTCTATAAAAATTCCCAGAAGTTGTTAAAAAAAGAAAATTGTTGTGAAAAGAGATCATAATTGATCTTTTTTTGTAAATGAAAAAACAATTTTGTTAATTATTTTGTTTTCAAAAAATAACAAACTTTTGTTCGAAAAGCACTTGCTTTTTTGATTTGTATATTGTAAAATGAATCTATAAGGAGAAAATAGGAGGAACTTATGAATAAAACAGTAGAAAAAAACAAAACGTTGGAACAAGTTTTAAACGACATTGAAAAACAATTTGGAAAGGGTTCTATCATGCGGCTTGGGGATAGTAAACACATGGAAATTGACGTTTGTCCAAGTGGTTCTCTTTCGCTAGATATTGCCTTAGGGGTAGGTGGGTATCCAAGAGGTAGAATCATAGAAATATACGGACCGGAGTCAAGTGGTAAAACAACTTTTGCATTGCATGCGATTGCTGAAATTCAAAAAGCGGGTGGAAGAGCGGCCTTTATCGATGCAGAACACGCTTTGGATCCTGTATACGCTAAAAATTTAGGAGTAAACATTAATGAATTATTATTATCACAACCTGATACGGGGGAACAGGCATTAGAAATTTGTGAGGCATTAGTAAGAAGTGAAGCCGTCAGTATTGTCGTCATTGATTCGGTTGCTGCGTTGGTTCCTCAAGCCGAAATTGATGGAGAAATGGGTGATTCACACGTTGGTCTTCAAGCACGCTTGATGAGTCAGGCCCTACGAAAGTTGTCAGGAACGATCAGCAAGACGAAGACGACAGCCATCTTCATTAATCAGTTGAGAGAAAAAGTGGGAGTTATGTTTGGTAATCCGGAGACGACGCCAGGTGGTCGTGCTCTTAAATTTTATTCTACCATTCGTCTTGATATTAGAAGAAGTGAGCAATTGAAAGTAGGAGATGGCATCATTGGAAATAAAACGAATATTAAAGTAGTGAAAAACAAAGTGGCACCTCCGTTTAAAACTGCAACAGTCGATATTATGTATGGCGAAGGAGTAAGTCGTGAAGGAGAAATCGTCGATTTGGGTGTCGAAGCAGGCATCATCGATAAAAGCGGTGCATGGTTTTCTTACAATGGTGAGAAGTTAGGTCAAGGAAAAGAAAACGTAAAACTATTGTTGAAAGATAATGTGAAGTTGAAAGAAGAGTTGGAACAAAAAGTACGTGAATTTTATGGAATTGCTTTAAAGAAACCAAAAGAAAAAGAAGTAACAAAGGACAGATAATGTCCTTTTTTTGTACAATACATATATTACAATATGAAGAAGTTGTCTGAGTTAGTAGAATGTTCTTATGATGTTTTAATTAAAAATATCAAAACGGATTCACGCCAAGTAGAGCCAGGAGATTTGTTTGTTTGTATCCACGGTTTATACTTTGATCGTCACGATTTTATCGATCAAGCAATAGAAAAAGGAGCTGTTGCAATCATTGTGGATAAAAAAACATCATGTAAAGTTCCTGTGGTCATGGTGAACAATACAAATGTAACTTTGTTAGAAATCTGTGAGAAGTTTTACGATGATCCATCGTCTAAACTAACTATGATTGCGACGACAGGTACAGATGGTAAGACTACGGTTGCGATGATGATTTGGCAATTATTAAGTGAAAATCATTCTGTTGCTTATCTAGGAACCAATGGGTTACATTTTCAAAAAGAAGAAAGTATTACTTCTAATACTACTCCGATTCCTGAGCAATTGTATGCTTATTTAGATCGTGTTGTAAAAAAGAATGGTTCCGTGGTTAGTATGGAGGTATCTTCCGAATCATTGGTTCATCAACGTGTAAATCGAATAAAGTTCGATATGGCGATTTTGACTAATATAACAGAAGATCATTTAAATGTACATAAAACCATAGAAGAGTATATCAAAGCCAAAGGGAAACTATTTACGCTAGTCAAAGAAAAAGGAATTTGCCTTTTAAATCATGATGATTCGCACTACGAAGAGATGTTACCTTATTGTCAAAACAAACAAGTGTATACGTATGGAAAACATCCTGAAAGTGATTTCCAAATATCACAAATTACCTATGGCAAAAAGGCCAAATTTTGTATTACATATCGCAATGAAACCGTCGAAGTAGAAAGCCCTTACTTTGGAACTTACAACGTATGGAATTTGACGGCTGCCTTTGCAGTTTGTTATTTGCTAGGGGAAGATTCTAATGAACTTTTGGTCCGGATAAAAAAAATGAAACCAATACCTGGTAGAGGGGAGTGGCTGGATTATGGTCAAGATTATAAAGTGTTACTAGATTATGCACATACAGAGAACGCTATTTTTAATGTATTAAAAATGATAAAACAATATTCTCATCGTCGCGTTATCACAGTAATGGGCTCAGCAGGTGGAAGAGAAAAAGAAAAAAGAAAGGGAATGGGAAACATTGCTTTAACTCTTTCTGATTTGGTAATCTTTACAATGGATGATCCGCGAAATGAATCTGTAGATGAAATTATTGATGATTTGGTTAGTGGTAGTGACAAAAAAAATTACCGACGTATTTTTGATCGAAAACAGGCCATTGATTATGCTTTATCTATTGCCCAAAAGGACGATGTTGTCGCAATTTTAGGAAAGGGTAGAGATCATTACATGGCGGTTGGGGATCAATATCTTTCGTATTGTGATGGTGACGTAATAAAAGAGTATTATCAAAAACATAAAGATCGTTAAATGGGTTATAAAATTTCTTCGTTCGAAATTTTAGTCAGATGTTTTGCTTGACATCAAGTCGAAACAATTTTACAATAGAATTGAATTATCATAAAAAATAATTTCAGTAAATTTTAGAAATGGAGGAATTTTATGAACAATGTTCTATTCTCCATTTTACTCATTATAATTGGATTATCTATTGGAGTATGTATCAGTTTTGTTTTAAATTATTTAAAGGAAAACAACGCTTCTCGTAAGGCCGAACTGTTGTTAGAAAATGCGAAAAAAGAAGCCGAAAAACACAAACGAGAGATGGTGTTAGAAGCAAAGGAAGAAGTACATAAATTAAAATTAGAAGTAGAAAAAGAAACAAAGGAGAAAAAAGCGGAGTTAAAAGAATCAGAAGATCGTTTAATACAGCGAGAAAAAAATATTGATAAGCGGGATGAATTGTATCAAAAAAGAGAATCGATGTTAGATGAAAGAGAAGAAAAATTAACTGAAAAAACAAAAGAAATCCAAGAAGAACAAGGTAAAGTGGAAGAAATTAAACAACAACAATTAGAATTGTTACAAGAAATTTCTGGCTTTAGTAAAGAAAAAGCCAAAGAGATGGTTATGAGTCGAGTTGAGGAAGCAATGACCAAAGAAATTGCTACGTATGTAAAAGAACAGGAAAACGAAGCTAAATTGAATGCAGATAAGAAAGCGAAGGATTTGTTGGTTTTATCGATGCAAAAGTATGCAGCAGATATTGCAAACGAACAGACTGTTACCGTCGTAAATTTACCAAACGATGAAATGAAAGGTCGCATCATTGGTCGTGAAGGAAGAAATATTCGAACGATTGAAGCGATAACAGGAGTTGACCTCATTATCGACGATACACCAGAAGCCGTGGTGTTATCAAGTTTTGATCCTTTAAGAAGAGAAATTGCACGTATTACGTTGGAGACATTAATCAAAGATGGAAGAATTCATCCGACTAGGATCGAGGAACTTTACGATAAAGTATGTAAAGATATGAAAGATAAAATGGTGGAGTATGGAAACAATGCTTTGTTTGAGTTGGGAATCACCAAGATGGATCCTAGTTTGATCGAGACAGTTGGACGACTACACTTTCGAACCAGTTATGGCCAAAACGCTTTGAGACATTCGATCGAAGTAGCACAACTTTCTGGTTTGTTGGCAGCCGAGTTAGGAGAAAATGTTAACTTGGCCAAACGTGCGGGATTGTTACATGATATTGGAAAAGCCATCGATCATGAGATTGAAGGAAGTCATGTAGAAATTGGTGAAAAATTGGCCAAAAAGTATCATGAAAATGAAGTTGTCATCAATGCGATTGCTTCTCATCATGGAGATCAAGAAGCAACAAGCATCATTTCTGTTATTGTGGCGATTGCAGATACGCTTAGTGCGTCACGTCCAGGAGCAAGAAATGACTCTTTAGAAAATTATATCAAACGTCTAGAACAACTAGAAGAAATCGCGAGTGATATGAAGGGTGTTGAAAAAACTTTTGCTGTACAAGCAGGTCGTGAACTTCGTGTCATTGTCAAGCCAGAGGAAGTGGATGATTTGACAAGTCATAAAATTGCAAGAGACATCAAAGAAAAAATCGAAGCGACAATGCAGTATCCTGGAACGATTAAAGTAACGGTCATTCGAGAAACGAGGGCACAAGAAGAAGCAAAATAATTGCTTCTTTTTTCTTGCTCCACAACTGCTAACGTGTTATGATTAAATCATCAGGGGGAAATTGTATGCGCGTAAAATATTTATTGTATACTGATATTGCTACCAATATGATCAAAGAAAAATTCTTAGAATATCGTTATGATTATGCCGAAGATGATATAGAATTTGCAAACGTTTTATTTTCGGATTTGAAACAGGCAAAAGAAGGTAACTATCAGTTGTTGTTTGGAACGATGATCATCAACTATGTGGAAATGTATCATATTTTATTGCCAGATGATGAATCGTTCGTTACGTTATTAAAGTATGGTGAATTGGAGGAAATTGTCTCTTATTTAGAAAAAGATGTGGACTTGTTTTTAGAAGTAGTGGAAGCAACGATGGAAAAAAGTGATTTAGATGAGCATGAGAGAGAAAACTATTACCAGATGACTATAAATAGTGATTTTGCGAATATTTATAGTCGCTTTGATCCTTGTTTTGAATTAGATTATCATCTTCATGAAAATAACTTCCCAACAGAACATATCAAATGTTTAGAATATGGTTTTTATGATCACTACGAAACATTAAAATCTGTCTTAGAATATCCAGAACACATCACTTATGTCTTAACAGATTTAATTGATAAAAAGTATACAAAGGAAGATGCATATCTACTAGTAGGTACATTATTAGAATCGTATTACTTTTTTACGAAGGGAAAAGAATTGCTGCAAGATAAAACCATCACCTCAAAGGACAAGAAATTGTTAAACAAATTAGAAGAAGCAAACTCTTTAGAACAAATATTGCCTGAGATGATGCAACGATCAAATTTGAGTCGTGTAGTAGAATGTTGTTGTTACTATCAGGATCATCTATTTGATACTGAAAATTTAATATTGTTATCCAATGCCCAAAACAATTCTTATATGAAAAAGTTTCCTAAGAAAGCAAAAGATCAAACGTAATTATTCCGTTGATATGAACCCCGTTTCTATGTCCAAGAAACGGGGTTCAGTTCATTATTACGTTTGATCTTTTTTAATATCTAAAATGACAGGTAATATAATTGGTTTTCTTCCTGTTAAGTGGAAGACATAAGGAATTAAGTCGTTGGTGATTTGAGATTTAATGTCGGAAAACGTAGCACTAGGATCTTTTAATTTTTCTTTGATCGAATTAGTTGCTAATGTTTCAATTTTGTGAAGCAATTCTTCGTTCTCATTGATCAAAACAAATCCTCGTGTCGTAATGTTCGGTTTGATAAGTAGTTCGCGTTTTTTCATGTTAATGTTGGCGATTACCACCAAGATACCATCGCTTGCCATAATTTTACGATCACGCAAAACTGCTCCGCCAATTTCCCCAATACGATTTCCATCCACGTATACATCAGGTGCTGGAATATTGCCGCTCTTGGTAATTTTGCCTTTTACCATCGATAAAATATCACCATTTTGAAGTACGAAGGTGTTTTCTTTCGGAATTCCACATTCGATTCCAATATTGGCATGGTTTTTGAGCATGCGATAATCACCGTGAAAAGGCATTAAGTATTTTGGATTGATTAAGCGAATCATCAATTTTAATTCTTCGATATTTGCGTGCCCTGAAGTATGAAGATCTGATAAAGAAGTGTTGGTAAATACTTTGACTCCTTTTAAATAAAGTTTGTTGATGGTCTTTGAAATACTAAGGGCATTTCCAGGAATAGCACTAGATGAGAAGATGACGATGTCATCAGGACGCAATTTAATTTGTTTATGTGTTCCATCAGCAATACGTGATAAAGCCGCAAGCGGTTCACCTTGTGAGCCGGTACATAAAATTGTTACTTCTCCTGGTTTCAAATGATTTGCTTCTTCTGGCGAAACAAACAGTTCTTTATGATTGATATAACCACCTTTAATAGAAATATCGATATTGTTTTCCATGCTTCGTCCAAAGACGCAAATTTTACGATTGTGTTTGTAACAAGTTTCGACAATATGTTTTAAACGATAAATGTTCGATGCAAAGGTTGCAATGATGATACGATTGTTGCGATAGTGATCAAAAATATCTGATAGGGCACCATCTACTTTCGATTCACTCATCGACATTCCTTCGTTTAAAGCATTGGTACTATCGCTGATTAATAATTCAACCCCGCGTTTTCCAATTTCGGCCATTTTATGAAGATCGGCCATCGGTCCAATAGGAGTTAAATCGAATTTAAAATCTCCTGTCGTGACAATGGTTCCGTTAGGAGTTGTTACACAAATACCATGTGAATCCGGAATCGAGTGAGTTGTTCTAAAAAACTCTACTTCCATATTTTTAAATTTTAGTTTAGTTTCATCAGTATAAACATATAAATGTTGATAAGGAATATTTCGATCAGCAAGTTTTAAGGCAATCAGTTCCTTGGCTTGTTTTGGGGCATAAATGGCTGGAATGTTGACTGTCTGTAAAAGAAATGGAATTCCACCAATATGATCCTCGTGACCATGGGTGATGATCAAGGCCTTAATCTTACTTTGATTTTGTTTTAAAAAAGAATAATCTGGTAAGACGTAATCAATTCCTAATAGTTCTCCCTCTGGAAAACTAACTCCCGCATCAATAATAATTATTTCGTTTCCATGCATTACACAATACATGTTTTTTCCGACTTCTCCTAAACCACCTAAAACAATAATCTTTGTTTCGATTGGTTTAATAATACTCATAATTTCTCCTTTCTTTTTGTTAAATAAAGAACTGACTTATCGATTATACTATAAAATTTAAAATTTGTCTACTATTGTAACAAAGTAAAAAATGGTTGACAAAAGACAAAAACAATTGTATAACTGTATTAGTGAATTGATACAAAAGGAGTGATGAAGTGAATTGGATTTTTGATAATGATCGACCCATTTATGTTCAATTGGTAGAGCAATTAGAAATGGATATTTTATCGGGAAATTATCCGTTAGGAAGTAAATTACCTTCGGTAAGAGAACTTGCTGATTTGTTAAAAGTAAATCCCAATACGATGCAAAGGGCTTTTTTAGAATTGGAAAACAAGGGCTTGGTTTTTACCAAACGAACTAGTGGCAGATTTGTGACAGAAAATAAAAATTTAATCGATGATCTACGAGAAGAGTATGCCAAAAAAAGTGTAGGAGCATTTAAAAAATCTATGCAGCAACTGGGATTTTCTGAAGAAGAAATGTTAGATCATGTAAAAGAGAAAGGATAAAAATTATGTTGATAGAGTGTAAAAAACTATGTAAAAACTACGGAGCCAAAAAGGTGCTCAAAAATATCAATTTGAATATTGAAAAAGGAAAAATAGTTGGTTTGTTAGGGCCCAATGGAAGTGGAAAAACAACATTCATTAAATTGTTGAATGACTTGTTGGTTCCAACTTCAGGAGAAGTGTTAATCAACGGAAAAAAACCAGGAATAGAAAGCAAAAAAATCATTTCATATCTTCCGGAAAGAACGTATTTAGATAACAATCTAAAAGTAGAAGAAATAATCGAATTTTTTGAAGATTTTTATGAAGATTTTGATTCTAAAATTGCGTTTAAACTATTAAAAAAGTTAAAAATTGATCCAAAGGACAAACTTAAGACCATGTCGAAAGGAACAAAAGAGAAAGTACAATTGATTTTAGTAATGAGTAGAAGGGCAGAACTTTATATTTTAGATGAACCGATTGGTGGGGTAGACCCAGCAGCACGAGACTATATTTTAGATACTATTATGGAAAACTTTAACCAAGGAGCGACGATTTTGATTTCTACCCATTTAATTTCGGATATAGAGAGAATTTTAGACGATGTCATCTTCATTCAAGATGGACAAATCAAAGAGCACGACAGTGCGGATCAATTACGAAAAAAACATAATAAGTCCATTGATATGATATTTAGGGAGGAATTTAAATGCTAGGGAAATTATTAAAATATGATATGAAATCAATGTCCAAAAGTTTGCTTCCCCTATATTTGATTACGCTGGGAATGGCGATCATTTGTCGTTTGGTTTTACTATTATCAAATCAAATTTCTATTTTTAAAGGTGTTTCTGCACTTGTTGTGTTTTTCTTCTGTATTTTGTTAATCGGGGTGTTTTTATACACTTTTGTTCTAGGCATCAAACGTTTTTATAACAATTTAATGAAAGATGAGGGCTATTTAACACATACTTTGCCAGTACCAAAATATCTTCACTTGAATTCTAAAATTATTGCTTCTTTGCTTTTTTTGGTTTTCAGTACCATCATAGTCATTCTTGCATTTTGCATTAGTTTTTATTACTTTGGAATGTTTGATGAGTTAATGCGTATGTTGACGGAATTTAGTAACGCTATGTCTATTTCTTTGCCCGCAATACTATGCTATGTAATTATTACGTTACTTCTTGGCTATTTAAGCAACTTATTGTTGGTTTACGTATCGCTTGCTTTGGGACATTTACAAAATAAAAATCGTTTGGTTTTTGCAGTAGTTTACGGAATCGTTGTTTATACCATCAGTCAAATTGTTTCTCTGATTGCGTTAACGCCTTGTCTTATCGTCGATCCGGGTTTACTTGCAACCAATGCAACACCCGCAAAAGATATTCTAATGCCACTTCTTGGTATTTCTCTAGGAGTTAGTATCCTACTTATTATCGCATACTATTTGATTACACTAAAAATACTTAAGAAAAATTTAAATTTAGAATAAAAAACGGGAAAACTTGGGTTTTCCTTTTTTTTTAATTTGATCTTTGATATAATGATACTAGGTGAAGAACATGGGATTATTTAACAAAATTAAAAATATGTTTCAAAAACAAGAACAACCGTTAGAGGAAGAAAAACAGATAGAAAAGATACAATCCACAGAATCTGTGGAAAAAAGTAACGAAGAAGTAAAAGTTTATGAGAAAGGGTTGACGAAAACAAGAGAATCTTTCGTTTCGAAATTGGTAAACTTGACGAATAAGTACCATAAAATAACGGAAGAATATTTTGAAGAATTAGAAGAGATCTTAATCATGGCCGATATTGGGGTCAATACAGTTATGAGTTTTATGGATCGTTTAAGAGAAAGAGTAAAACAAGAACATATTGAAGATACGGAATATTTGAAAGAAGTAATCGTCGATGAACTGTTTATTATCTATGTGAACGATACGGTTTTGGTAAATAAAATTAACGTTCAAGAACAAGGTCCTACTGTCGTTTTGTTCGTTGGGGTAAATGGAGTAGGAAAGACGACGACGATTGGAAAAATCGCATGGCAGTTTAAAAAGCAAGGGAAAAAAGTATTGTTGGTGGCAGGAGATACGTTTCGTGCTGGCGCCAGTGCACAGCTAAAAGAATGGAGCGAAAAAGTAGGTGTTGGTTTTTCTGGAAAAGAAGAAGGAAGTGATCCAGCGAGTGTCGTTTTTGATGGACTGGTAAAAGCCAAGGAAGAAAACTATGATATTGTCTTGATCGATACGGCTGGACGACTTCAAAACAAAGTGAACTTGATGAAAGAGTTAGAAAAAATCAACAGAGTTATTGGAACACAAATAGAAGGAGCACCGCATGAAACCTTGTTGATCATCGATGCAACAACGGGTCAAAACGGTATTAGTCAAGCCAAAAGTTTTAAAGAGATTACCAATATTACTGGAATTGTACTTACCAAACTGGATGGTACCGCCAAAGGTGGTATTGTTTTAGCCATCAAAGAAGAAGTCGATATACCAGTAAAATACGTCGGCTTAGGGGAACAAAAGGAAGATTTACAAGTGTTCGATATTGAAAAGTATATTTATGGATTATTCAAAGATATGATGTAGGAGGAAGTATGGGAAAAAAAGTACACAAAGAATTAAAAAAATTAACTCCTGAGAAAAAAGAAAGTAAGATAGGTTTGTATGCACAACTACTTTTGACGCTTGCAACGATTGTTTTGGCATTGTTGTATTTGGTATACAAGGACTTGCTCATCTATCTACAATTGATGTTGGCACTAGATATGTTTGTCATTGCCTACAACAACCAAAAGAAATATAAAAGAACATTTTTTACGTTGCTTTATATTGGAACTGGGGTTGTAATATTAGGTATTGTCATTTTGAATTTATTAGGAGTATAAGATGGATAAGACGATCTATTACAATCAGTTGTATGACCAGTATCAACCATTGCTTACCAAAAAGCAACAACAATACTTTGAAGATTATTACTTTTCTAATTTGTCTCTTAGTGAAATGGCCGAAAATTATCAAGTAAGTCGTAATGCCATCTATGGACAATTAAAATTAATAGAAAAGAAATTAGATGAGTTTGAAGAAAAATTACAGTTAGCCAAACGCAAAGGGATGATACTTGATTTATTAAAAGAAAAAATAGATGAAAAAACAAAAGAAAAATTGATTGATTTATTATAAGAAGGGGAGAAAAAATATGTTTGATAAAATTGTGTATATTAGTGATCATAGCGCTGAAGTAAAATTGAAAGAAGAAAATTTAGCAATTAATATTATGAACTTACATATTATTTTTGAAGACAAAGATAAAAAAATATTAGGTGAAGTAGATGATTTGCACGATGGGAAAGCTAAAATTCGTTTTTTAGGAGAGTTTGTTAATCAACGGTTATTGGGTGGTGTCATTAGAAAGCCATCTTTGGATGCTACCATACGTTTGATCACACCAGAAGAAATTCCTTATATTGTAGGACAAGACAAAGATGGATACATGTTGATTGGAAAAAGTCCTTTTTATAACGATCAGGAAGTATATTTAAATGTGAATCATTTTTTTAGTAACCATTTTGCGATTTTTGGAAATAGTGGAAGTGGAAAAAGTTGTGGGGTAGCGCGCATGATTCAAAATATGTTTCAAGATAAGCGGCTGTTTCCATTTCGTTCAAATATTTTGCTTTTTGATTCATCTGGAGAATACTACAATGCATTTCATAACTTGAGTCAGATCAATCCGAATTTTCATTACAAGTTTTTCACTACCAATCAAACTGAGCGAATAGGAGAACAACTACGTCTTCCTATTTGGCTTTTGAACGTGGGAGATATTGCTTTGTTGTTGTCAGCAACGGAACATTCGCAACTACCTATGATCGAAAGAATGTTAAAATTAGCTCGTATTTTTGCTGAAGATGATACGCAAGCATTGAACTACAAAAATCACTTGATTGCCAAAGCTATTATGACGATACTTTATACCAACCAAACTTCTCCTAACAAACGTAATGAAATTTTTTCGATTCTAGGAAGTTGTTCTACTGAGCAATTCAACCTAGAAGCACCGATTCAAGGAATTGGATACGTTAGAAAATTTCGTGAATGTTTTTTAATTGATTCAAATGGTCAATTTACGGAAAGTGTTCTACTAACGGAATATGTATCCAACTTTATCAAGGAAGAATACGATAATTATGAACCCAAAGGGGATGTGTATTATACGTTACAAGATTTGGAAAAAGCACTAAACTTTGCTTTAATTAGTGAAGGATGGTTACGTAACGAAAATACCTATAGTGATGCGGTAACGATGAAAGTAAAATTACATTCCTTAATTACAAGTAGTGATTCTAAATATTTTGAAGTAGATCATTATATGACTGCCGAACAATACATTTCATCTTTGGTTGTACAAGGAAATCAGAAATATCAAATTGTTAACATCAACTTTGACGATGTCGACGATGAACTTGCCAAAACGATTACTAAGATATTTACTAGGTTGTTATTTGAATTTACCAAAGGGCTAAAAAATAGAGCATCTATCCCATTTCATATCATTGTAGAAGAAGCACATCGTTACATTCAAAACGATCGTGATCGTTACTTGCTTGGTTATAATATTTTTGATCGTGTCGCCAAAGAAGGTCGAAAATATGGATTGATTTTGGGTTTGATTTCGCAACGTCCGGTTGAACTATCGGATACCGTAATTTCACAGTGTTCGAACTTCTTAATCTTTAAAATCAACCATCCAATGGATGTTGATTACATTAAGAAAATGGTACCAAACATCAGTGAAGAAATCGTCGAAAAACAAAAAAGTTTACAATCAGGTACTTGTCTTGTCTTCGGACAGGCCTTTCAAATACCGTTGATTGTCAAAATGGATATGCCATCTCCTGAACCAAAAAGCAGCAACTGTAATGTAGTAGTTACTTGGAGTGGGGGACAAAATAATAGTATTCCAAGTATGTCATCGACTTTGCCACATGAACCAGTTGAATCAACGGTAAAAGAACACGCTCAAGTACTTGATTCTAAAGAAGAAACGACAAAACCTAAAAATACATTTATTATAGATGATGTCTTAGAATAATTAGTCAGAGAAGAGAATTTTTTCTCTTTTTAATTGCTTTAAATTTGAAGTGAATACTATTATGAAGACTTTAATTTACTAGTTTTTTATTGTATAATAAATGTTAGGTGATAAAAATGTTTGAAAGTTTAGGAGATCGCTTACAAAGTGCGATTCATAAAATAAAAGGTTATGGTAAGATAACGGAAGATAATATTCAAGAAATGATGCGTGACATTCGTCTTGCTTTACTAGAAGCCGATGTTAACTATAAAGTAGTGAAAGAATTTACCAATGAAGTGAAAGAAAAAGCGTTGGGAGAAGAAGTACAAAAAAGTTTAAAACCAGGAGAGTTATTCGTAAAAATTGTAAAGGATGAATTGACAGAACTGTTGGGTGGAGAAAGTGCGCCACTGAACTTGGTAGGCAATCCAGCAGTTTTGATGTTAGTCGGACTGCAAGGAAGTGGTAAGACGACAACCATCGGAAAACTCGCTAACTTCTTGCGCAAAAAACATGCCAAAAAGCCGTTATTGGTGGCGTGTGATGTCTATCGTCCGGCAGCAATTGATCAACTAAAGCAAATTGGTAAACAACTAAATATTGAAGTGTATGAAGAAGGAAAAGAAAATCCAGTAGAAATTGCTAATCGTGCCATTTCCTATGCCAAAGAAAATAAATTTGATTATGTCTTGATCGATACGGCAGGGCGCTTACACATCGATGAAGCATTGATGCTAGAACTTGAGGAGATTCAAAAGAGTATTAAACCCCAGGAAACTTTGTTGGTAATCGATGCCATGATGGGACAAGATGCCATTAATGTCATTGAGGGATTCCATAACCAATTGCCATTGACAGGTGTCATTTTAACCAAATTAGATGGTGATACTAGGGGTGGTGTTGCTCTTTCGGTACGCCATTTGACCAATGTTCCTATCAAATTTATTGGTGTCAGTGAAAAACTAGATGGCATCGATGCCTTTGATCCAGAACGCATGGCTGGAAGAATTTTAGGTATGGGCGATATTTTATCTATTGTGGAAAAAGCCGAGGAAGTGATCGATCAACAAGAAGCAATGAAT